>JAAUQT010000045.1 GCA_012033495.1 Cyanobacteria bacterium RM1_2_2
ACTACTTCATCGAATGAAAGCGTGAAGGCCAGCAGCGCTCCTGAAATTACGGCACTGCGAATATAAGGAAAGATCACATCTCGAAAAACTTCTGCGGGTTTGGCTCCCAGATCGAAGCCGGCTTCTTCAAGGCTGCGGGGAAACTGATTCAGGCGAGTTAGGATCGGGCCGAACGCCACCGGAATCCCAAACACAGCATGACCGATAATCACTGTGGCGAGCGAAAGCTCCCAGCCCAAATCGGATAAATAAGCCAACATCGCAACACCTGTCACAATACCGGGCAGCAGGATTGGTAAATTGAGCGCCACTCGAAAAGCGTTTTTGCCGAAGAACTGATAGCGGTAAATGGCAAAGGCGGCAAAGAGTCCGAGAGTGGTAGCAATGATCGTAGCGGTGGACGCGACTTGCAGCGAATTCACCAAAGCCAGTCGAATGGCAGCATCTCGAAAAGCGAGCGCATACCAGTCAAGCGTGATGCCCTTAAACGGCAGCGACAAAATCGGTGAATCATTGAAGCTGATCACCACCAGCACCACAATCGGCAAATAAAGGAATCCATAAACCGCAAGCACCCAGCCCATCAACAACCAAGGTTTTGCTTGAGTACGGGGGGACGTTGAAAAGCGGGTGGATTCAACCATGGGTTTGCTCAGGGTGATTGATCGTAGTGCTGTACTGCTTATAAGTTTTAACCAACGGTGGTAGATTAAATAGAATTTATAATACTAGGTTGTCGGCTTGAATATTACTAGAGAAGTTTGAATAAATGCTCGAATTTGGTTCGCTAGTAGCTTCCATAAAACTTGTGAAATCTGAAATTGCACGTCTTACTCGCTCTGTGTTGTTTAGTCCTCCTTCTAGCCCTACTAAGAGCCTTTCCGAGAACGAGCCCGAAATAGCAATAATAGGTTCCCAAATTCTTATAGCCTCTTGAGGAGATATGTTGTCTTTAAAGATCATTGAAAATTTGTCATGTACTGGTTTGTCTAAAATTATCTCAAGAGAAGCTGCTATTGCTGAGGCAAGTAAAAAAGTTGCTCCACGATTTCTGAAGAACGAAAGTGTCTTCTCCTGCTTATTTGTCAACTCTCTATCATTGCTTAGTTGATACTTCCTTTCCTCAACAGCGCGAAGCAGAGAGTACGCGAAAACTATATGTCTCGCTGTAGTTCGATTGGAGAAAAATCTAGAATATAAACTATCTGAAACCCAAATCTTAGATTTATCATTATATGCAATTAAAACATCACCGTGAAAGGCTGCTAATGCTTGTCCTGCTGTATCGGATGGCAACAAATTTGTCGGTCTTCTCATGCGGTCATCATAGCCTCCACGCCTTCCTCCTAAGTAGGTCACAGAAGGAATTGAATTGAATTCACTTCTAAGCCTTTTTTGAATGTCATCACCACTACGAAAATCGGGAGCCTCAACCTGATTTTGACTGTTGTTGAACTGTATAATTCGGGTTATTACATCTCGGTTATTGCACTGAACAAAACGCGCCGGAACCATAGCTGCTGAATTTGGAGCCGATGATAGAGAACCAACAGCCCCAGTAGTTTGAGCACCATTTACTATAGATATACCTTTTATGAAAAGTTTATTACTTGCTTCGTTAAATTTGAAATTATGGGTCAAAATCGTTAGACCATTGTTATATACCCAGAAATGGGATGCATCATTTTCAGCAGTGGTTTTTATTCCATTGTTGATATTTGCATCTGCTTTTCTACTACCTAAATAGCCTCGAATATTGGCAGAAAACAGGTCGTCTTTGTACTCATTAAATATTCGGTGGAGCCACTCCGCAGGAATAGCAGTAACAAATGCAGACCAATCCTCGCTATTTATCGGGTATCCTCCAATAATGTCTACTTCAAATTCTTCTACAACTAAGATTGGTGTTGTAAGAGCTTTGTACCAATCATCAAGTTGACTACTGCCAACTTCTATAGCGGTAACATTTGGTAATAAGGGAGCATTTCCTAAAAGCTGCCGCAAAGAACTAGAGGCACTACCTTGAACTGTCCTTAATTCATTTTTTACATTCTGTGATTCGGGAAGATTGTGAACGTACCAAAACTGAATTGTCTTAATTTGTCCGTTCTCTAAAGCATCACGAAGTTGGGTAGCTGCTGGTTTAATACGACTTGGAAGCTCTGAAAGTTCACGACTTAGGAGCCATGCTGCTGCTGTATTTAAATCAGAAGCTTTATTAGCAGGTGCTTCTTTTCTAGAGGAACTAGATGAAAGATATCCTTGTGCAATTACGGCTGATCCTTCATCAACATTAATATAAACTAAGTCACATTTCTTATCATCATGACCATCTGTAAGGGCATCAGCAGCAACAGTATGTATATCTTCAATCCCGAAACGCATTTCTAAAGCAAAAAGTAGTAAGGCGTTACTTCCATACTGTTTTAGATCTTCACGGTTCTGTAATGCTTGTTCATACATAGGCACTTACAACCAGTTAAGGGCTACACACACAAACTATTTTTGCAGCCTATATTGTCAATTTTGCATCATTATTATTGCTTCTAAGTCAAAATGACCGAGACGAACTAAATTATAGCTCTACTCCTATAGGATCATAATGATCAGACCGAGGTGTGGAAAATGCGGATGGGGTTTTGGCAAAGATGCTGTCAAATCAGCGCCTTTTCGAGTTCTGCTTCCGTAGAGCGATGCCAGTCAATGTAAATAAATTACAGGATGTTTGCGGAATTTAAGTATAACTACGATTACAGCCCAGGCTATCTGACGATAGATTTTGACTAGCTTTACGCAACTAATTGAGACAAATTAGACGTAAAAGAACAACATGTTGTCCTTTTCAACAAAAGTAAAGATGAAAAAACTGTTGACTTTGTCGGCAGGCGTTGCGAGTGTTGGCATCTTGCTAGCACCGTTCGCCTTTGCTCCTCAAGCAGGAGCGATCTACTATGAGCGCGATCCAGATGCCTACGAATGCAGAAACAGTCTTGATCCGCAGTGCGAAAACCCTGAGCGGGCAATCGAGGCTGAAAGCTGGGTTTGCAAGAACAATCCTGGCCCAGACTGCGCTGAACCTCCCAGAGTTGATGAAGAGCTATCTCGCGGCACCTGGTCTTGCAGAAACAACCAAAACGTTGTAGCTTGCACAAATCCTATTCGGTACACTGTGCCTGATGACGATCTCGACAATTGGCCAACCTATTTCCCTGAAACCCCTTAAGGTTTTGAGATGAAGGGTTGATGTTGGGAATACCATTCAGGTTAGCAAGTTCCCATGGGGGGATTTGATCAAGTGAATGTTCGTTCGTTAGGTAACTGAAAAACAAAGAGCGTTATTGCTCTAGGAGTGAATTTAATGTGGTGTGAGGGTGTGTTGTTATGGCACTCCCTTTTTTTGTGCAAATTTTTTAAAGACGCTAGAGGCTATCCAATGCGCCTTGCCGTAACACCATTGCCAATCCAGCAAAGACAATCAGCATCACCACCAGCGCAAAAGCAGCTCCCAACGGCCAGTTATAGGAGACGCCAAACTGAGAAGAAATAACGTTGCCCAACAGAATGCCATTCGCGCTGCCAACCAAACTCGGCGTGATGAAGTCTCCCATGGTTAACGAGAAGACATTGATCGATCCTGCCAAAATTCCGGGGGTGACAAGCGGTAAAACTACGCGACGAAAGGTTGTCCACGGCGGTGCGTTCAGATCCGCAGACACTTCCAGCAAGTCTTGAGGCAGTCGCTCAAATGCGGTTATCACGGGCAGAATCATGAAAGGCAGCCACACATGCACAAACGTCAGGATGGTAGAAAACTGGTTGTAGAGAAAAACCTGACTGGGTTCTTGCAAAATGCCGACCGCCATCAGCGCACTGTTTAAAACACCGTTGTAGCCCAGAATAATTTTCCAGGCGAACACCCGCACCAAGTAGCTCGACCACAGCGGCAAAATCACCAACAGCGTCAGCAAGGCTCGATAGCGCCCGCCATAGCGTCCGATCCAGTAGCCCAACGGCAGCGCGATCAGAATATCAATCACCGTCACGCCTAATGCTGTGGCTAAAGTCCGTAAAATCACGGTGCGGTAGGCAACGTTGGTGAAAATAGTCCTGAAGTTGACAAAGCTAAAGTCTTTAACAATATCGAATGCTTCGAGTCGCCAAACGCTGTAAGACATCAGCAAAACAATCGGCACGAAATACAGCAGCGTCATCCACAGCAAGGGCGGCAGCAGCGTAGCGTACAACCCCACTGGCAAAGGCAGCCGGCGGCGTGATCTTGGATGAGGGAACTGAGTCAGGGAACTGCTCATAGATGCAGCACGTGTCAACGAAACGTTCAACTGCGAATTTCATTCCAAAGCTGTACCCACTGATCGTAGTTTTTGACGCTTTGCCACATCTTGATCTGCGAATGCAGCGACAGGTCATCCATGAATAGCTCGTGGGCCCGTTCTGCACCGACGGCGGCGGCTCCAAGCGTGGTTGCGCCCGAATAGCCTGTTACGTCCATGACGCCCTTTTGCCCCTCGCTGCTGAGAACGTAGTCAATCCACTGGTAGGCGGCTTCTGGATTGCGAGCGTTTTTGGAAATCATCCAGGAGTCCGTCCAGCCCGTTAGCTTCCCCTTCGGACTCACCGACCCAATCGGGAAACCTGCCTCACTCAGTTGGGTATAGGTGAGCGGCCAAGCGTGCGCCAACTCAATTTCGCCCGACTGAAACAGATTGGCGAGTTCGCCTGCGGTCGTCCAAAACTTACGAATGTTGGGGCGCAATGCCAATAGCGTTTGCTTCACTTCTGCGAGATCAGCTTCGGTTAAATCATAGGGATCGGCTTTTCCAAGCCACAGCGCCACGTCTGCAATCGTCATGGGGTTATCGGGTAGAGAAATTTTACCCGCATAAGCTGGCTCAGCTAAAACATCCCAAGACGTGGGAGCAGGTTGCACAGCCTTTGTGTCGTAGACCAGCACATTCGGGCCCCAAGCAAAGGTGACGCCGTAGGGTCGCCCATCAAACGTATTCCACTTACCGCCCTGAAAGGAGGTAAACACAGCATCATAGTTCTTCAGCTTGCTCGTCTCGATCGGCTGCACCAAGCCTGCCTTATAGAGCCGCTCGGTGATGTCGCCCGATGCCGAAATCAGATCGTAGGTGCGGCCGCCGCCTGCCCGAAATTTGGCAAACATCTCGTCGCTGGAACCTGCATAGGTGGCTTTCACTTTGCAGCCTGTGTCTTGCTCAAATTTTTTGGCAAACGACGAATCAGTGTAGCCTTCCCAAACGATTGCCGTCAAAGTACAGCCCGCTGCCTGTACGGGTTGAGCCGGCAGCCAAAGCGCAAAACTTAAACAGCCGATCAAGACTGTAGAAAGCAAACGATGCCACATAAAAATTTCCTGTTTGTAGAGAAATTTATGAAGGGAGACTGAGCCTAGAATCATGCAATTAGTTTACCGTTCTGGATCGTGGGCTGGAGCGGAATGTCAGCTTTCTATAAGAATTAAGGGCATTGAGCCAAAATTTTTCATCAATAGGACTTACGCAGAAGAGATCCCCCAACCCCCTACCCTGCGGGAAGCCGCTTCGCGTCTACAAAAAGGGAGCTTGAGAAGTCTACTCCTTGAAAAGGGGTTAGGGGAGATTGAGATTTCAAGCTTCAAGGGCGTAAGTCCTAATCAAGTATCTGTATGAAGCATCTGTATGAAGCATCGATCGGCTGCGGCAAGAAGAACGCTGGGCAGTTGCACAGCGCTTCAATGGAGATGAACTCCCAATTGTGATCCAATCAGTACGACCCAATCAGTACGACCCAATCACTACGACCCAATCACTACGACCCAATCACTACGACCCAATCACTACGACCTATCAAACCGATGCAATCAAAAAGAGGGAAACCATCAAAAAGAGGGAAACAGTGTGGCTGAAGTCAAGGGATTCTGTGCTGATGCAGCCAGCCAACAATCCCAATCAACCTCAGGTACTCCGCAAACAGCTTGCGTGCTCTCGGCATCAAGGCAGTGATAGCAGCCTACGATACTACGGGCGGTAGTAAAGCAGATTTCATTACCTTCCAAGCGACGCTTCCTACGGATTACCCATCAAGCGGCTGCTTGTACGATGAATCTATGGCTTAGGTTAGAGCCAAAAAGTAAGGACGCAGTTTAGGAAGTTGTCAGTCGGCTGCCTGAGCAGTTCATTTGCTTTGGCACTCAGGTAATAGTGTTTTTGCCGGAAGTTAGGTTGTTGAGTGAGGAAAGGAGTGTATCGGCCGAAATTGTCGTGCGTGAAACTGTTGATTCGTTGATCAACAGAATCCTTCATCTTGTAGGTGAGTCCGTAGAAACGAGTATAAGATTAGGATTAAGTATAAAAATCGAACCATCGCTTGTGCATCAACACGGGTGGAACATACATCAAGGGTGTCGTGTGCAGAGGGTAGCTTCTGCCATCGTCAAGGCTGAATTGCTGATGGACTGCATTTTTGATGCGTCTACAGTTCATCTGTCTACGGTGCATCTCTAGTCAGTGCGTCTTTAGTGCATCTACAGTCAGTGCATCTCTGATGAACCGCCAGTTTTGGGCAAACGGTGGGGTAATTACTCCAGACTTTCTGCTTGTTGCTTACGGCTGCTTGTTGCTTACGGAGATCATCACCATCAGGATTCGACTGTGACTGAACTTCTGACGGAACTGCTTGAAATATGAGTCGCTCAATGCCCCGGATTAGCCCAGACAAACCTCTGGGTGGACGATATAAAATCATTAGCCAGCTTGGTGTCGGTGGTTTCGGTCGCACCTTTTTGGCAGAAGATTTGCATTTGCCGGGTCATCCACGCTGCGTAATTAAGCACCTGAAGCCTCAGAGCAAAAATGACGATACGCTACAAATGGCTCGACGCTGTTTCGACGTTGAAGCTCAGGTGCTGTATCACTTGGGGAGCCATGATCAAATTCCTCGGCTGCTTGCCCACTTTGAGGAAAGTCAAGAGTTTTACCTCGCGCAAGAATTTATCGAAGGGGAACCCTTTTCGCGGGAGCTAGCAGACGGCAAGCTGTGGTCGCAAGGTCGCACGGTTTTGATCATTAAAGACATCCTGCAAGTGCTGGCGTTTGTGCATCAAGAGCAGGTGATTCACCGTGACCTCAAACCCTCTAATCTGATCCGACGGCGGCACGATCGCAGAATGGTCTTGATCGACTTTGGAGCCGTGAAGCAGGTCAGCACGCCCAATTTTGATCCCGATACAGGGTTAACCAACCTGACGATTTCGATTGGTACGCAAGGCTACATGCCAAACGAGCAGCTCGCTGGCAAGCCGCGCTTTTGTAGCGATGTCTACGCGGTTGGGGTGCTGGCAATCCAAATGCTAACAGGCATTCACCCTCGAAATTTAGGCGACGACAGCCACGGCGAAATTGCTTGGCATGATCACGTTACAAATGTCAGCCCTGAACTAATGGCAGTGATTGATCAAATGGTGCGCTACGATTTCCGCGATCGATATATCGATGCCGCGACTGCCCTGATAGCCCTAGAAGCGCTGCCTGCCTTCATTATTGATGTGCAAGACTATGAGCCGATCCCCGAAACCATTCGAGTCGGAAAGTCTAGCGCGGAAGCCTCGACCGGCCGCCCCGTCACCGGAGTTACCCACGGCACTGCTACTAGCCTCAGCGGTCAGCTTGCCAAAGCCAATATTGAATTTAGCCACGGCAAGGATGTGGTGGGGGGCGATGATGAACCGATGTCTACCGCCATTTGGGTTCAGAGTGAGTCGCTGTTGCACTCCATGCAAGGAGGAACAGGCATGACTCAAGTGGTGGGGCGTCCGCATTCGAGCGGTTCTACTGCCTCTGCCGAACCTAGCTTGGGGGATTTGTCGCGGCGCTTCACCAAACCGTGGGCGATTGCGGGTGTTTTGGCGGCAGGGCTAGTGTTTACGGTAGCTCAAGTTTTGTTGCCACAGTTAAACGGTACTTCTGTCGTTCCGCAGCCAGCAACCAGTAACGCAACGGGTACACCTGCTCCTGATCCACCTCAGCCCGCTAGCCCAGAACAGCAAGCACTCTCTTTAGCCCAGAAAGCTGCTCAACTGCTGCAAGAAAAGCAATATGACCAAGCGCTCGACCTTTACGATCAGGCGATTGCGGTTAAATCTAACTTTGCTGAAGCCTATGCTGGCCGCTGTGAAACGTTGAACCGTCTGGAACGCCCAGAAGATGCGCTCGTGTCTTGCAATGATGCCCTGGCCTACAAGCCCAATTATCCGGAAGCGCTGTGGAGCCAAGGGAACGTCCAGCTTTTGCGAAACCGCCCCTACGATGCGCTTGCCCTCTACGAAGAAGTCACGGCACGCAAACCCGATTATGCTCCGGGTTGGGTGAAGCGAGGGGTAGCTCTTCAGAAATTAGGCCGCTCAGCCGAAGCGTTGGTGGCGTTGGATAGAGGAATTAGTTTAGAGCGCAATTCATTTGAAGCCTGGATCACCAAAGGAGAAGCCTTACTCAACCTTCAGCGCTACGATGCTGCCCTAACGGCTCTGAATAAAGCGCTCCAGCTTCAACCCAATGATAAAAAAGCGCTAGCCCTGAGACAGCAAGCCAGACAATCCCAAACAAATTAGGTGATTTTTAGGTTCAGAGAGGGAACTGCTGCGAATGGAAAACCAATGGTGCAACCGCTAGCTAGCGTGGAGATGAGCAGTGATTGGCAACAGCAATTTACGATCTTGCACGATATTCTCGTGGTGACGTGGGGCTTGAACCTATTGAACTGGGTGTTTTTGAACAAGGCGATGAGTTATTGGTTGAGCCTTCGTCCGCGCACCTTCATTGGGTTATGGGGACTTATTTTCAGCCCGCTGTTGCACGGCGACATCGCGCATTTGTTTGGGAATTCCATCGGGTTTGTCACATTAGGATGGCTGCTGTTGCTGCGCGGAGAAACTGCCTTTTGGAGCGTCTCGCTGATTGTGCTACTCACCAGTGGTTTTGGCGTGTGGTTGTTTGGCAGAGGGCAAGGCTATGTTTCACAGGAGAATCGCTTTACCGCATCAGCATCGTCCATCTTGGGGCAAGCGGCATCATTTTTGGCTACTTGGGGTTTCTGCTGTTTGGCAGCTTTTTCGATCGCCATCCGCTGTCTTTGCTGCTGTCTTCGACGGTCGGCGTCTTCTACTGGCATCTGCTGCCGGGCATCTTGCCGAAACAAATCAATATTTCCTGGGAAGCTCACCTGTTTGGCTTTCTAGGAGGCATTCTCGCCGCCCGACTTTTGCCTGCCATCGAAGCGCTGATTGCTTAAGCGATTTCTAACTACCTGTACGGGCAGGTTCAGAGAGAAAATCATCGCCTGACAACCCGTCCTGTGCAAAACCTGCCCCCAACCCAACGAGATAGCTCGGCATAGCTTACCAATCTCCGAGCAAGCAATCTTGCTATTCCCAAGCCGGATGAGCCAGCAGCGCCGCAATCACCCGCACGCCGCGCAGTTGGTTTGAGAGCGGCAGATGTCCTTTGGGTGCATCAAGCGACCAGGTAAATTCTTGCGGGTAGCGCGTCCAGTTGTTGCCGTTTTTCCAGCCGATTTGATACCAAAGCTTCTCCCAATTTTTGCCCGCGCTAAGCCAGAGGTCTCGCTGCACCGAAAAGCCAAATTTGCCCTCAGAATGCAACAGCCACAGCGCGTTGATGGTTTGTAAATCAACGGTGGGGAAATTTTTAACTTCAGTGAAGTAGAGCCATTTTCGCTGAACTGCCTGCAAACCAGCTAACTCACACATTTTTTCTAACGTGAGGCGATCCGCAGCCTGAAAATCTTGCTGAGCCAGTAGAGCCTGCAATGGCGCATAGTCAATTTCGCGTTCAGACTGGAGCGGGACAATGCCTTGGGCAAAATGGGTTTGTAGAAAAGCCTGAGTGTCAGGAGTTTGAGCCAGAAACAGCGTTTGATAGACTTTGCCTTCAATCAGTCCGGCCAGTTGAGCCTGGCGCTCTAGCAGAAAGCTCATTAACACCTTCAGCCCGTCTGCACCTGATGCGGCGAGTTCTTCAACGATTTGAAGCTGATTTTTGAGAGATTCCGACTTGAGGCGATCGAGGAAAGCAGCCATGAAGTCTATGGCGTCTTGGTTGGAAGCATCCTGGTTGGCAGAGTCGGTGAGGTTGGCGGAGGTGAACTGAGATGGCTGCACGTCGGGCATGATCAAAAACAACACAGGACAATGGGTATCGCAAAGCAACGGCACAGGCTAGCCTTGGGAGCCAATCTGGAGTTCTCTCAATCCAGAAGCCTTAAATCTAACGGGAACCTGCCCATGCTGGCCGATACAGCTTTACATTCTTACATTGTAGGGGGCATTGTAGGGGGAACGATGTCCTGTCCTGTGTGTGAATCATTGATGCAAATCATTGTCGAAGGGCTGCTGATATTGATTCAAAAAGCGTTGAGCGCATCGTTGAGGATATAGAAAATCTGCGCTTCTTTGCATCCTTACTCTTCTGCTTCCGTTTTTTCAACAGGCGGACGGTAGCCGCGTTCAAAGGCATAGCGTATCAACTGAGAGCGGCTTTCTAGATGCAGTTTGCTCAGAATATTGCTGAGATGGGTTTGCACCGTGCGAGGGCTGACAAACAGCCGATCCCCAATTTGTTTGTTGGTAAAGCCCTGGATTACTTCCCAAAACACCTTTTCTTCTGCTGGGGTGAGGGGCAGCGGCTCCGGTATGGTTGGGGTTGCCACACTCATTGCAGGGCTGCTAGCGGCGACGTGAGACTGCTGCATCAGCCGAACAATTTCGGAGTGAATCCGGCGCGAGCGTTCTAACTGGGCCTCAATTTTGGCCACTAGCTCTTTGGGATCAAAAGGTTTCACCAGATAGTCGTCTGCCCCCATCTGATGCCCCTGCACCCGATCTTCTACATCTTTGCGGCTCGATAGAAAAATGAAAGGCACAAGTTGACCAGAGCGAGTTGCCCGCAGCCGACGGCAAAATTCTAAACCGTCCATTTCTGGCATTATCACATCAGAAACGACAACATCCGGCGGATTTTGCTCAAATAAGTTCAGCGCTTCAGCTCCAGAACTCGCTTCCTGCACTGAATAGCCTCGATTCTGTAGATACCGAATCAGGGCTGTTCTTAAGGTGATATCGTCGTCAACAATTAAAATATTTTTCATCCCACTCTTGCTCAGCCTAGAGCGTAAACATGAACTGCTAGGTTTTAGATTGTGATTGAATAAATTAAGAAAAATGACTGAAATCAGGAAAGCTAGAAGGGCTAGAAGGTCAATGAATGCTGGGTTATCGTTTAGTGTAACGAAACTTTATACTCAGTTTCAGCCTGCGAGACGGCGAACAGTCGCAGAACTCACAACTTTACAGCATAGCGAACCTTGAAGATTTAAGCGCCATATCTCACTTTTGTTCAAAACGTATCATTCTCAGGCTAGAGATCCGGTAATCTACTGTCTGAGATAATTGCGCTGAAGCACAGGAGTCGCCCCAGCTATGTACGAAAAAATTACTCCCCCTACAACGGGATCGCAGATTACCTTTCATCAGGGTGAACCCGTTGTTCCAGACGACCCTATTATTCCCTTCATTCGAGGAGACGGGACGGGGGTAGATATTTGGCCTGCCGCTCAGCATGTTTTTGATGCAGCCGTGGAAAAAGCCTATGGAGGTAAACGGAAGATTAGCTGGTTCAAAGTCTATGCCGGAGACGAAGCGTGCGAGCTTTACGGAACCTATCAATATCTTCCAGAAGACACGCTGACCGCCATCCGCGAATATGGTGTGGCGATTAAAGGGCCGCTGACGACTCCGATTGGGGGCGGCATCCGGTCGCTGAATGTGGCGCTCCGGCAAATTTTTGACCTCTATGCCTGCATTCGCCCCTGCAAATATTATGCGGGCACACCTTCGCCTCACAAAACGCCCGAAAAGCTCGATGTAATTATCTATCGAGAAAACACCGAAGACATTTATCTGGGCATTGAGTGGAAGCAGGGCAGCGAAATTGGCGAAAAGCTGATCAAAATTCTGAATGAGGACTTGATCCCAGCAACGCCCGAACACGGCAAGAAGCAAATTCCGCTTGATTCTGGAATTGGCATTAAGCCGATTAGCAAAAAAGGCTCTCAGCGTTTGGTGCGGCGGGCGATTCGTCATGCGCTGCGGTTGCCCAAAAACAAGCAAATGGTGACGCTGGTGCACAAGGGCAACATCATGAAGTACACCGAAGGGGCTTTCCGCGACTGGGGCTATGAGCTAGCAACGAGCGAATTCCGTAACGAGTGTGTGACTGAGATGGAATCTTGGATTCTCAGCAACAAAGAGCAAGATCCTGATCTCAGTATTGAGGACAACGCTCGCAAAATTGAGCCAGGCTATGATGCCCTCACCGACGAGAAGCAGCAGAAAATTTGCGCTGAGGTGCAGGCGGTGCTAGATACAATCTGGGCAACCCACGGCAGCGAGCAATGGAAAGAAAAAATTATGGTCAATGACCGAATTGCCGACAGCATCTTTCAGCAGATTCAAACTCGCCCGGACGAATATTCGATTTTGGCGACTATGAACCTGAACGGAGACTACCTCTCGGATGCCGCCGCCGCCGTTGTGGGGGGGTTAGGCATGGGGCCGGGTGCAAATATCGGCGATATCAGCGCCATTTTTGAGGCAACCCACGGCACGGCTCCTAAACACGCAGGCTTGGATCGAATTAACCCCGGTTCTGTGATTCTTTCCGGCGTGATGATGCTGGAATATTTAGGCTGGCAGGAAGCCGCAGACCTGATTAAAAAAGGCATTGGGGCAGCAATTTCTCAACGCGAAGTCACCTACGACTTAGCCCGCCTGATGGAGCCACCAGTGGAGCCGCCGTTAAAATGCTCTGAATTCGCCCAGGCAATTGTCAAGCATTTTAACGATTAAGCCTGGACGATATCGAGATCTCCGGATTTTTGCCGAATCTGGGGATCTCGGCGCTTCCCGCAGGCAAGCATTAGGGATTGGAGAAAGTATTAATTTCGCCGCCGCCAATGTAGCGTCCGGGTGGGGTGCGCGGAATGGAAAACGGAACAGGTTGCGGTGTCACCGTCGCAGCAGGCGGGTTGAAGGTGGGCAGGGGGACGCCGCTGTAGCCTGGAGTGCGTCCATAGGGAGTGATCGGCAACGTCTGGATCGGAACCTGAAGCTGAGGCAGGGTCGAATAACCGGGTGTTACTGTACCAACGGGAAAACCGGTAGAGTAGGGAGCGCTTGAGTAGCCAGAGTTAGGATAGGCCCCGTAATAGCTGTTGGAGTAAGCGTTGGAATAATACGGCGAGGGCGCCGGTCGCAGGGCAGAAGGTAGCGTATAGCCTGTGGTTCCAGGGAAGGGGGAAGTTTGCGGAATATAGGTTTGCGTTCCGAGTGGCTGTGTTCCGAGCGGTCGAACAGATTGCCCTGTGGAAGGTACGAGCCACGGGAGCGCTCCAGCATTCGGAAGAGTTTGAGCACTCAGGTTAGATGGAGAATTAGATTGAGAATTACTCTGAGTTTCTGTGGATTGGCCACCATTGCCAATACCTGCACTGCGGTCAAGCGCCGATTGCAGTGGACTCAGCGGTACGGTAGCTTGAGTTGAGCCGCCTGAGGCTAAATTGGCAGCAGGCTGAGCAACGGCTGGAGACAGGAAGGTTGAAGACAACGCAGATAAGAGAGGTGAGGAGAGCACTGAACCAGTCCCATTCGATGCTTGAACCTGTGGTGATTCACTGTTGCTAGACTGGACGGTACGCGGCTGTGTGGCAAACGGATTGCGGCTACGCAGATCTGTTCGAGACTGAGGCAGTTTGGCATCTAACCCTGGCAGAGGCGTAGAGAGCAGGGCATCTAGTAAGGTTGGCTGCGGCACTGTCTGAGTTTGCTGGATCTCAGTTTGCTGGATCTCAGTTTGCTGGATCTCAGTTTGTCCGTCTCCGGTGGGGTTGATTAGGGCTGGCACTTCTAGCAGCGTACTGGCATCACTGATAGCAGGCGAGGTTGCAGTCGCTTCACCCTCTACTAAGTTAGAGGTGTTCTCGCCGTCAGATGACGCCAATGGATTAGTTGAGTTGGCAGCTTGGGTTGAGACAAATTCTTCGGGGTTGCGCCAGTAGTTGGCAAGGAAGATCAATGGCAGCAACAGCACGAGTGCCGATACCCAAACAGTCGGACGTTTCAACACTTGCAGTCGCGCTTTCCAATAGCGAACGGATGCCGAAGATCGCTTGATAGGTGCTGGTGCTGAGTCACGCTCCATACGGGGCTGTCCTTCTTTGAAGTGAGCAACTTACTGAAGCCCACAGGTAGCTTTCACTACTCAAATTAGGCTGCTGTAGATAAATTCTACTTAATTCTAGGCTCTAAGTGTGAGCAACCTCTAAGGGGTGAGAGCAACGAGAAGTTAGGGGCTGTCATCCATTTCAGCCAAGATCCTGATGATGGCACGACAGCCCTTAGCCTGTTTGGGGGAACGGGCGCGATCAGCCGAATGCCGTCAACGGTTGACCATCCAATAGATGACGCGCCCCAGAGTTCCACGTGATTCTCAATCAACGAGAAGACCGCATCAGCAGGAGAATAGCCGCCGTCAAGCCAAAAAGATTGGGCAACCACGCTCCTAAAAACGGGGAAATGATGTCGAGTTGAGCAACTGATCCACAAATCACCGCCAGCAAATAGTAGCTAAAAATAATCACAATGCTGATTGCAAAACTGGTTGCTTGTCCCCCTCGGTGAATTTGAGCACCCAGCGCTGCCCCTACCAACCCAAAGGCAACACAAACAAAAGGCAGTGCATATTTTTGTTGAATCCGAACTCGCAGTTCCCGAATTTTGCTTTCTCTGCCACCTTGCTCTAAAAGTCTCAAATATTCATAGGACTGAGCAATATTCATTTCGTTGTAATCACGCGGTTTAGAGGCTAAATCGAGCGGGGTGCGAGGCAGATTTAAGCGCTGAGTATCAAACTTTACAATATTGCGATAGGTTCCATTGGCTGAAACCACGTAAATTGTCCCGTCATAAAAATCCCAGGCTTTCTCAGTCGGATTCCACTCTGCCGCTCGAGCGCTGACCACTTGCTCCAATCCGGTTTGAGTGAAGTCTAGGATGGTCAGGCCTTTCATTTGCACCCCATCAAACTCTTGAGCGTAAAACAGCCGCGCTAGCGCATCTTTCTTATCACCCTCTGAATCTTCAACCTGTCTAAATTCTTGATAGAGAATATTGTCTTCCCGAAACGACGGATCGTTGTCTTCTAGCGCCCTGGTAAACAACACCTTCGCCTGATAATTTGCCGAAGGCACGATCAGTTCATTAAAGGCAAACGTTAAA
Source organism: Cyanobacteria bacterium RM1_2_2 (assembly GCA_012033495.1). GTDB lineage: Bacteria > Cyanobacteriota > Cyanobacteriia > Elainellales > Elainellaceae > Elainella. Next base: position 15,371 of record JAAUQT010000045.1, read on the forward strand.
CCTGTGACGAAAAAGCAAACGACCAGCGTCGGCAAAATCATCCGATAGACGCTGACGCCACAGGCTTTCAGAGCGACTAACTCACTGTTGCTAGACAGTTTGCTGTAGGTCATCAGGCTAGACAACAGAATCGACATGGGAAACCCATAGGCGATAAATTCTGGGAACCGGAGCAGCAAAACTTGCACTGCAATTGAGAGGGGCAACCCAGATTCTGTCACCCGGCGAATTAGCTCAAATAAGGCCCCAATTGACACGCCCAGTGAGGAAAAAGCGCCCACCCCAAATAGAAACGGTGGCAGTAGCTCTGTCGCAATATAGCGATCCATCACAGGCAGTTTGAGCCAGTTCCAGGAGGGCAAGAATAAACGCGGAGATTTTGGTAAGCCGATCGTCATAGAAGCAGCACAGTCAGAAGCGAACAAGTCAGAAATCAGCAAATCAGCAGCGAGTCAGGTTGAGAAGCTCAGAGGCTTAGTCTCAAAATGCCGTTTTTAATAAGAAAGATTAAATAGCAGCCTGGGTCGAGGCGTTGATGAGGGCGTTGATGAGGGCGTTGATGAGGGCATTAATGAAAGGCGACTCTAAGCTTGAAAACCATCACCTAAATAATATTGTCGGACTAATGGATTCGCGTAAAGTTCCTCAGCGCTACCAGATGCCAGAATTTGACCATCCCGCATAATGTAAGCCCGATCGATCACCGCCAAAGTTTCGCGGACGTTGTGATCGGTAATCAGAATCCCCATCTGGCGTTCTCGCAATCGGGCGATGATTTGCTGAATCTCTGCCACCGCAATGGGATCAATGCCCGCAAAAGGTTCATCGAGAAACAGAAATTCGGGCCCGTTCATGCCGGCTGCCAGAGCGCGGGCAATTTCAGTTCGACGTCGCTCGCCACCCGAAACGCGGACTCCTGGCGTTCGCGCAACTCTTTCAAGGCGAAACTCTTTCAGCAAAAACTGAAGCCGCTCATACCGAGCTTCTAGGGGCACATGGGTTTGTTGCAAGACTAATAAAATATTGTCCTGGACGCTAAGATTACGAAAAACACTCGGTTCCTGAGCCAAATAGCCAATGCCGAGACGCGCCCGTTCATGCATAGGAAGCGTGGTAATGTCTCGATCACCTAGCCAAACTCGCCCTTGGTCAGGTTTCTCTAAGCCAGTGGCAATGTAAAAAGTTGTCGTTTTACCTGCCCCATTTGGTCCCAGCAAGCCCACGATTTCCCCAGTCGAGACGGAAACATGGACGCGGTTAACCACAGCACGCTTTCCATAAGATTTATGAATATTTTCCAGGACAATCTTCAAAGATCCACTCCTAGAGCAGGGCCCCATGTCGGAATGGTCTCGATTGTATCAAAGGCTGTCGCCTCCCTGCTGACTCCCACCTATCGAATTCTCCAGGACGACCTAACCTCCACCCCCATTTTGGGGATCTTTTCCCCTCTACTGACCCCTTATCCGCTGACCGCTGACCGCTTGCCTTCCCCAACCTATGGAGGGCTAATCGGCGGCTTGAACTCAGGTTTCGGGTTGAAGGGTGGCTCTCCCGGCGGTTGAACCGTATCAGCGGGCGGATTGTCCTGAACAACATAAATGGATTCAACCTGCTGTCCAGAATTAGGTAACGCCACAAATCGCCCTTCATCAATCAAATAAGTGATTGTTTCTCCTCGTAAACTGTTGGCTCCTTGCAGGACGTAGACATCTCCTTGCAGGACAATCCGCTTCTCTCGGCTGTAGTATTGGGCCTGCACTGAGGTCGCCTGAATTTGCCGCGCCGGATAGTTAATTTGGACGTTGCCCCGTGCCGTAATCACGCCTGTAATTGAGTTTGCCTCCTGCACATCGGCTCGTAGCGTTAAGGCTTGCCCTGCCCCTGTTGCTTGGGCTAAGGCAGAATTAGACGCCACCGTGCTTGCGAGCGCTCCGATCAAGGCTGAGCCAGAAATGACAGCGACACCGAAGCGGCTAAGCCGAGAAGAAAAAAGTTGACGGACGGATACCATAACTCTGTTGCAACTCTGGATAAGAGTGGATGGGAAGGACAAAGGTTAGACAGTCATCCTTGATATGTCCTCTATCTTGACATAGAAGATTAGCGTGTCTGGGTCGGTTTTGCTAGGGGCTGTGATCCATTCCAGCGAGAACCCTGACAATGGCAGCGCGACAACCCCTAACCTGTTTGGGGAAACGGGCGCAATTAGGCGGATGCCATCAACCGTTTGACCATGTTTGACCATGTTTGACTATGAGATGACGCGCCCTCGTGGATGAATCACTTTAACAGGACTTACCCAGGAGAGATCCCCTAACTCCCTTAAAAAGGTGGCTTTAGAAGTTCCCTTGTTAAAAAGGGGAATAGAGGGGGATCAAGAATTCAAGCTTCAAGGGCGTCAGTCCTAAAACGGTACTGCGATCATTGACCAGAACCAGCGACGCGCTCGATTTTAGGCAAATCAAAGGGTTGCCCCTGATAGACTTGATGCGAAAGTTCACTGAGGGGTTCCCGTGATTCTTCAGCTTGTGACTGTTGGAGTTGTGACTGTTGGAGTTTTTCTTGCAGGCTGCGGCTGCGCTCCAGCAGTTGGGATACATCAATTCCGGCAAAAGTAGGCTGATAGTGGCGCAGGCGGTTCATTCCTTCGCCTAACAAAATGATCGCGCCTCGGAAATTTTGGTTGCCGAAGTGGTAAAGCGCAACGGCGATTTGCAAAATGCCCTGATAGAAGCTTCTTTGTGGCTCGACTGCCTCCATCCAAAGGGCTTCTAGGGTGTCATGGCAGTCATAAAACTGCTGTTGGTTAAACTGCTCGACTCCTTGCCAGAATTCCGGCGGTTCGAGTGAATCGTCTGGGTTTGCTGCAATTTCTTCCGTCATGGGTTCGTGAGCAGAAATGAGCTTGAGTAGTTTGAAATAAAAAAATACAGAAATAAAATTACCGAAGCAGCGGCGTTTGAAGCTGTTGCTGTAAGGGTTGATCAGGATAGATCGTTTGACCAAAACTGTCTTGACCAAAACTGTCTTGACCAAAACTGGTTTCTGCGCTTCCACCTGATTGCGTTAATCCTGTCACCAACGAACGCCATAGCAACCAACGACTGCCCATCGGCAAAGCCTGAATGCGATCAGGGTTTTGAGTCAGCCACAGCAGCGGTAAATTAGGGCGCTCGACGCTCGCCAACTCCTGAAAGTGAATGGCTGCCAAGGTTTCTAGAACTGCCTGATCGCCCCGCACCAAACCGCTTGCGGCTGTCCAAAGGCTGGCTTTAATGCCGCGCTGGAGCGCATAAAAGTAAAGCGAAGCCGCCGCAACCACTGCCTGTTCAAAGCAATCGTGATTCCAGATCAGCGCACTGTCTAAGCCAATAACGAGTTCTTGCCCACCCAAATAGGTTTCCAGTTCTCTCACCTGAAGTTCGCCATAGCGGGCACTGCTCCGCCAATGAATCAACCGAGTCGAGTCGCCCCAGCGATAAGGTCGCAGCGTTCGGGTAATGCCTTCGGTGGCTAAGCGAGATTGATATAGGCTGGCGACTGGCGTGTTAGTGTCTTGCCCCAACTGATCAACCAAAGGGCATTGCGTCAACCGCAGCACAGTTGGATAAACAATCGCTTTTGCCGCAGCGGGTAGGGTGTCATGTCGCCAAAACAGCCCTAGCGGAGCCGCTGTTCGTAGCTGAACGGTTTGCCAGCGATAGACGCCGCGCTGCCTCGGTCGGGACTGGGTGGCAGTCCAGCGGTGGGTTGCCCGCGCCGGAATCTGCTCGATCACGGCATGAAGTGCAGGTAGGGGTTGGGGCACATCATCCTGGACTTGAATCAAGGTTTTTAGCTGGTGGGTACGATTCTGAATTTCTGTCTCTAATAGGAGTGGCTCACCCACGCTAACCGGAGCAATTGGCAGTCGCTGTAACTCAATGCCGCGCAAGGTTTGAATGGGCAAAACCGCTGCTAATAGCAAGATCGCCACCATGATGCCGCTGATGACATAAAGCCAGCCTGCCATTGTGTTTGTGGCTGCGGCGAAGAAAAATAGCGCCAGTCCACCCATTAGCCAACCGCCATAGGCAGGACTAACCCAATTCGTTTCGAGCCAACGGGTCAAACGATTTAGAAACTTCATGGCAGGGAAGAGGTAGAAGGATGGAGAAGTAGGAGAGGATGGGGAAGCAGGGGAGGGAGGTAGCTTTTTGAACCTGTTGTGGGCTGCGAGTTGATTGGGGTAGGGCAATCTCAGGCGACGCAGAATAAATGACAGCAATTCACTGCTCTCAGAGTTCCTGGTTTTGCTCTTCCATCATCACATTTCTTCACCTCCATAGATTTCTTCACCCAGAGGACTCTCATAAATTGGGCCTCACGCTCTCCTGTAGCAGTGCCTCAACTGATGCTGATACCCAATGCAGAGGATTGATTTTCGTTGACCTTCTCTCAAATGCCGCAGGCACGATAGAAGCAGGCAAGTTATAATCTTTGCGGAGCTTGTACAAGATTCTCAAAATTCTTTAACAATATGAGTAACCCTCTAGTCCATGCCTTTTTTGTAGGGCGGGCACTCGCCGAAGCGATTGGCGAACAGGTGGAGAACGCTGTCACCGGCGCCCTCGGCGAGCTAGGCAAATTTGATGCCGAACAGCGAGAGCGGCTAAGACAGTTCACCACACAGGTGTTAGAACGTGCCAACCTGGAAGAGGAGCAATCTATGCAGGGGCGTCCTACGTCTGGCGCCATTGTTCCAGTGGCCTCTAAACCTGAAGATTTGCAGGCCATGATTGACGATCTGCGCGCAGAAACGGCTCAGCTACGGGCTGAACTGCAACGCTATCGCAATCGTTCTTCGCTGTAAGGGCATCCTGTTCCTATGGCTGGTTAGCTACATTGGATACATTCGATAGATTTGCCTAGTTGTTTCACCTGACTTAAGGACTCGCGTGTCTGCCCTCCCCGATCGCCCTGGCTTTTCTGCCCTAACCTCGTCAGATGCTGTACCTGATACGCTGCCTGCCTCACCGCCGAGGAGCACCTTAGAACCTATTGCTATGGATGACGCCCAAGCTCTTCCCCGCCTTCGCTCTCCTTATGGTGACAAATCTTATCGCTGGAATCGCGAGCACTATTCGCGTCAACGTCGTTATGTAGACATTTGGACATTTGTGCTCAGGTTGTTGGCGGCTCAGTGGGCATACAACAAGTCGTGGTCTTATCCAGGTGGCATGACCGATGAAGCGAAGGCCAAGCGCCGCCGTTCACTGGCCGTCTGGATTCGAGAAACGCTGCTTGATCTCGGTCCGACTTTTATTAAGGTTGGGCAGCTTTTTTCGACGCGGGCCGATCTGTTTCCGGTCGAGTATGTTGAAGAACTCTCGAAACTGCAAGACAAAGTGCCTGCCTTTAGCTACGAGCAGGTGGAGCGAATCGTTGAACAAGATTTTGGTAAACCAATTCCAGATCTCTACCGCAACTTTGATCCGATTCCTCTGGCAGCGGCTAGCTTGGGGCAGGTACATCGCGCTCAATTGCATTCTGGCGAAGAGGTGGTGGTCAAAGTTCAGCGCCCTGGGCTGAAAAAGCTGTTCACAATCGATTTGCAAATCCTCAAAGGCATTGCTCGCTACTTTCAAAGCCACCCGCGCTGGGGACGAGGGCGGGATTGGATGGGCATCTACGAAGAGTGCTGCCGCATCCTCTGGGAAGAAATTGAATATTTGAACGAGGGACGCAACGCCGACACCTTTCGCCGTAACTTTAAGCAAGAAGCTTGGGTACGGGTTCCGCGAGTTTACTGGCGCTATAGCTCTCCTCGTGCCCTGACGCTGGAATATGTGCCAGGTATTAAAATTAGCCACTACGAAGCGATAGAAGCCGCTGGATTGGATCGGAAAAACCTGGCCCAACTGGGCGCGAAAGCCTATCTTCAGCAGCTTTTGAACGACGGTTTCTTTCATGCTGATCCGCATCCGGGCAACTTGGCAGTCAGTGCAGATGGTTCGTTGATTTTCTATGATTTCGGCATGATGGGGCGAGTCCAGCCGATCACGCGGGAAAAACTGCTCGATACGTTTTTTGGCGTTGCTCAGAAAGATGCCGATCGGGTGGTGGCTTCGCTGATCGATCTAGGAGCGCTGGCCCCCACTAGCGATATGGGTGCAGTGCGCCGCTCGATTCAATATATGCTAGATCACTTCATGGATCAGCCGTTTGAAAATCAGTCTGTGAGCGCCATCAGCGACGATCTCTACGAAATTGCCTACGATCAGCCCTTTCGGTTTCCGGCAACGTTTACCTTTGTGATGCGAGCTTTTTCGACCCTAGAAGGCGTTGGAAAGGGGCTTGATCCAGAATTCAACTTTATGGAGGTCGCAAGACCCTTTGCAACCCAGCTTATGACAAACGGTAATGGATCACGCTCTAATTTATCTGAAGGGCTGCTCGGCGAAATTGGTCGGCAGGCGGCTCAGGTCAGCAGCACAGCGCTTGGCTTACCCCGTCGGATTGAAGATACGCTCGAAAAGCTGGAACGAGGCGACATTCGCGTGCGGACTCGTTCCATCGAAACCGATCGGGCGTTGCGTCGCATCAGCGGGGTTAACATGGGCACAAACTATAGCCTGTTGATCGGCACATTTACCCTGTCTGCCACCCTTTTGTTGGTGAATCAGTACATGTGGTTAGCTATACTGGCGGCTATGGCGGCTTTGATTTCAGCCATTGCCTTCATCCGTTTGGTGATTCGTCTTGATCGATCCGATCGGATGTTTTAACATCATCCCCATTCAATGCCAGGGGCATACCATGAAACGTTTCTTCACGGGTCTAACCGATCCGGGACTCCTCCGCCCAGTCAACCAAGATGACTATTTTATCGATCCGAAGGGTCGGTTCTTTATTGTGGCGGATGGCATGGGCGGACACGCAGGCGGACAAGAAGCCAGCCGGATCGCAACACAAGCCATTCAAACCTATCTCAACGACGGGTGGGAGTCGGAAGAGCCTTCTAAAACCTTGCTAGAAAATGCTTTCTTAAAAGCAAACCACGAAATCTTGCAAGACCAATCGAAGCATCCAGAACGGGCAGACATGGGCACAACCGCTGTGGCGGTGATGTTTCGAGAAGATCAGTCTTGGTGTGCTCACATCGGCGACTCGCGGCTGTATCGGCTCCGAGGGGCAAAGCTGCACCAAATTACTGAAGACCATACTTGGGTAGCTCGTGCCATGAAGTCGGGCGATTTAACTTCCGATCAGGCGCGGATTCATCCTTGGCGACATATCTTATCGAAGTGTTTAGGGCGCGAAGATGTGAAGCAGGTGGATGTGCAGTCGTTTGATTTAGAGCCGAAGGATCGCTTGCTGCTGTGTAGCGATGGCTTAACCGAAGAACTTTCTGATCAAATTATTGCGTCTCATCTTAAAACCATCCGAGCTTGCGATCGGGCAGCTTTGGCGTTGGTGAACGCGGCAAAAGATCGAGGCGGGCGGGACAACATCACCGTTGTAATCGTGGCGTTTGATGAGTCAAATCTTTCATGAAGATTCTTAATGAAGAATAGTGCGATGAAATCGGGAAGGTTGCTGTAAGCTAATGCTGTGATTTCGCGTTTTATTCTGTTGAACGATTTTCATCATGCGATCGAGGCAAGCTACCCTCAAAAAATCAATCCCTTTCCCGACTCGGATGCTCCGATTTAGCTGTCGTTGCACCGCTAGCTTTGTCCTGCTGCTGTTATTCGGCTTCGGCTACAAACAAGTCGAAGGGTTATGGCAACAGCCCCAAGCGGTTCTCGTGTTAGGCGGAGCCGCAGAGCGCGAGCGTTTTGCCGCTGAGTTTGCCAAGCAGCATCCCGAACTGCCAGTATGGGTTTCTTCTGGCAGCAATCCTGAATATGCCGAGTGGGTTTTCACAGAAGCAGGCATCGACCCTACTCGGATTCACCTGGACTATCAAGCCGTTGATACCGTCACTAATTTCACGACGCTAGCCGACTACTTCAAGCAACACGATATCCGCAGCGTTTATGTAATCACCTCCGACTATCACATGCGCCGCGCACAGGTAATCGGTGAAATTGTGTTCGGCACTCGTGGGATTAACATGCAGCCTGTCACCGTCCCTTCTGAGCATTCCCCAGAACCCGTGAATAAAGTTGTGAGAGACGCAGCCCGCTCTGTGCTGTGGGTCGTGACAGGCACAACAGGGTCACATTGGGCGGCTTGGTTTAAGTAAGGCAGGAGGCAGAGGGCGGGCGCGATCCGGCGGATGCCGTCAACGATTGACCCTAAATGGATGACGCGCTCTAGAAACCCAACGACCTGTCCGGATAGGTTGAGTCCTGCCATCGCCTAGCGACCCATCTTTTGGCAAAACCTGCCCCAACTGAGAGGCATTGCCTTGCTCAGAAATCTCCCAAAACCTCACTGACCATTAAAATCCCAGCAAAATAAATCCCAGCAAAATCTCAGACAAACTTCTTCTGCCTCCAGCCTTCCTCTTCTAAGCGGTTTCCGGCGGCAAGCAGCCGATACTAATCTCACGAGTTTTGGGATAGGTTTTGAGCAACGTCAGAAAAAGCTGGCTGTTGAAGCTGCGAGGATCCATGCGCTGCCCAGAGCGATCGACCGTTTTGTGCATGGTGATCCGACTGTCGGGGATGCCTGTTTTGGCGATCAGCCAGGCTAGAGACTGATACTGCGCGTCGGTGTAGCCGCTGTGGGTTGTGTTGTTGTTGTCCCCGTCGGCGGGTGTTTCAAGAGAAATGTGATAGGCAAAATTGTTGACTGACGGCGGAAAATTTGGATTGGTCTGTACAGCTTCCTCGGTTCCCGTTGCCGAGCGAAAGACTGAATCTCCGGCCCCATAGGCTCGCTTGTCGGGCGGGACGAGGTAAGTTACAGTGCCATCTTCCCGAATCAGTGTATGGTAACTAACCTGATCTTCGTCGCGGGGGTGCGGGGTTTGGAAATAATTCACAGCGCTTTGCCCGCTGCCGACCGTTTCGTGGAGCACCACAATCGGATCATGCACCGCCGAGCGTCCATGGACATCTCGCAAATACCGATCGCCAAAGTTGGTTAGATCGGCAAGTTGAACCTCTTCTCTGGGCGTGTAGCTGGGTGAGCGGGAATCGGTGCGAGTGCTAGCAAGATCGACAGGATTAGACTGGCGAAAGCGGGACAGCGGCAGTTGAATCGGGGTGGGTGAAGAGCGGGCAGGCGGCGGATTGGGAACAGGTTGCAGCATACAGCTAAACGGCACTTCGCTAGCTGAAGCCGGTGTTGGACTAGGAAGCGACGGCATCGGCAGAAGTTGGCGGGCTGGCGGTACTCTTGGTGTCGGGCTACCTGTCACCTCTGCGGTTTGCCCCACTTGGATACTCATCGCAGCCAGGGTGGCAAAACAGAGGCAAATCAGGGCCATTATCGTCAGAATCTTTTGCTTCATAGGTGGCGCTTCATAGGTGGCGATTGTGGCATACGGAGAACTAGCTAAGGGCGTGAAACAAAGGCGTAAATCAAACGCTCTGGAAAATATAGCCCAATGTTTTCTTAAACAAAAGCTTTTCCAAAAGGCAAGCAGGATTGCTATCTGAATGAGCAGATTTTCAAAAAGGCCTTGATTTACATCCAACAAATGCTAATAATTCTCGATAGAGCAAGCAGTTTGAATCACTTATTTTCAAATATGCAGCATCCAATCCAATGGCGGAGAGGTTGACTGTTAGCTAGCTAATTACAATCGGTTGCTATTAAGAGGTCTATGTTGAATCGCAAGTTGAAAATTTGGATGAGTGCAGGTGCTTATTCTTTACTAGCTGCTGCACCCGTGGTGGCAATCCCCGGTAAGTCTCCTGCTGAAGACTCAACTGCTACCAGTTCAGTTGAAAGCTTCTACGCCCAAGGCGGTGAGGGTGGTGAAGGCGGTGAAGGTGGCGAAGGCGGCCCTCCAGCATTTCAAGATACGCTTTCAGGTGCAGCTTTGGTGAGTGCGTTGCGCAAAGGTGGCTATGTGATCTATTTTCGCCATGCCCAAACCGACGTAGATTACGCCGACCAAGCCGACCCCAATCTCGATCTAAGCAACTGCTCGACGCAACGCACCCTCAGTGAGGTGGGATGGCAACAGTCTCGGTCGATCGGCGCAGCTTTTGAAGCGTTGGCAATTCCGATTGGGGAGGTTTATTCCAGCGAATACTGCCGTGCTTGGCAAACTGCTGATTTAGCCTTCAACCGCTATGAAAAACAGCCGCGCTCAACTTTCCACCTGCCGAAGAATACACCGAAGCTCAGGTCAGCCAAATGCGCGAGTCTTTGATGCCCATGCTGACGGCTGCTCCTGCTTCGGGCACAAATACAGTTATCGTCGGGCACGATGATGTATTCGAGGCAGCAACCGGCATCTACCCAGAGCCGCAGGGAGTTGCCTACATCTTGAAGCCTGACGGACAAGGGGGCTTTGACATCGTAGCGAATCTTGTTGCCGAAGAATGGGAAAGACTGCCGCGCTAAATCGTGACGCGGGCTGGCGCTAGTATGCCGCTAGTATTCGTTTATGAAACTGGTGAATCAGGCAATCAAAGCTGAATCTGTACAATGGCAGTGTCGTTTTTAGCAATGGTTGCCTGAAGCAATAGTTGCCTGAATTAAGCCGATCTGATATCTGGGATTGACTTTGCAAATTATGACTACAGGTGACACCGGCTGCAATGCCCAGATATCAACCTTTTGCCCTCTGATAACATTTTGGATTTTAGATTGGCGTTCGCGCAGCGTTGCGCTAGCAACTTTTGGAGTGTGGAGGCTTCGCGTGGCCATGGTTCCAGTCTGCGAACTGCCGCGTCCTCTTTTTAAATCGGTATGGCTGTTTAAATTGGTATGGCTGTTTAAATTGGTATGGCTGTTTAAATTGGTATGACTTCGCCACACAACTGAATCTCATCGATTAGGATCGGGCGCGGCCAATTCTGCAAGTTTTGAAAGCCATCGCGGTGCTGTAATGCTGAGATGCTTTGCCCACCAGCTACGTCCGTTAAACCGTCACCGTCATTTGGGCTAAATCCTGGGGCGCTAGGTGGTCATTCACGACTTGACCATCCTTAAACCATACAATCCGGCGGCTCAAGCGTGCCACTTCAGCTTCGTGCGTCACCATGATGACGGTGATGCCACTGGCGTTGAGTTCTGAAAAGATATTCATCACTTCCTGCGTCGTTTGCGAGTCTAGTGCGCCAGTTGGTTCATCTGCCAACAGCAAAACCGGCCGATTCACGATCGCGCGGGCAATCGCAACACGCTGTTGCTGTCCTCCAGAAAGCTGATTTGGCCGATTATTCAGTCGGTTTGCTAATCCAACTCGCGTCAAAGCTTCTGCGGCTCTTTCTTTCCGTTCGTTGTAGGGGGTTCCGGCGTAAACCATCGGCAGCATGACGTTTTCCAGCGCGGATAGCTGAGCCAGCAAATGGAATTGCTGAAACACAAACCCTAAATTGCGGTTGCGAATGTGGGCTAACTCTGGATCAGATAACCGCGCCACATCCACGCCATCGAGGTAATAGCTGCCAGAAGTCGGGCGATCAAGGCAGCCAATGACATTCATCGCGGTTGATTTACCCGAACCCGACGGGCCCATGATGGCGCAATACTCGCCTGCATTAACAATCAAATTGACATCGTGCAGCGCTCGCACTTCCGTATCGCCAGCGCCGTAGGTCTTAAAAATGTGTTCGAGTCGAATAACAGGTTGCATAGGGTTCATGAGACAGCGAAATGAGGTGAACTTAAGCGCTGCGTAGCGCCACAATCGGATCAAGCTTCGCAGCTTGGCGGGCCGGAAAAACGCCAAAGAATAAGCCAATCGTGCCAGAAACGCTGACAGCTAGCACAATTGCCGCCGTTGAGATGCCAGCCTTCAGCGGAGTGGTGGCTCCTACAATCATGACGCCTGCCGTGCCGATGCCCGTGCCAATCACGCCGCCAATCGCAGAGAGGATGATGGCTTCAATCATGAACTGCACCAAAATATCTTGCTGGGAAGCGCCAATTGCTTTTCTCAAGCCGATCTCGTGGGTGCGTTCGCGGACAGAAACCAGCATGATGTTCATAATCCCAATGCCGCCTACAAACAGTGAGATTCCAGCAATGGCAGCTAACATCAGGGTGAGAGCGCCTGTGACGTTGCCGACAATTTCTAGCGCATCTTTCTGGGTGCGGATCGTAAAGTCATCTTCGATCGTGACCTTGTGACGCAATCGCAGTAGGTTGGCAATTTGAAACTGGGCGGCAGTAATCGAAGCTTCGTCTCTCGCGGTAGCCGAAATGAAGGTCACTTCTCTGCCGTAGGGTGAACGATCGCCCGTAATCCGGTTCGACATTGTGGTGAGGGGAATAAAAACGGTGTCATCTTGGTTGTCTCCCAAAAATGCCCCCTTCGACTCCATCACCCCAATCACCTGAAAGCTTAAATTTCTGATCCGAATCTGCTGTCCAATTGGATCAGCACCTTCAAATAACTTGCGGGCCACATCTGAACCTAACGCCGCCACCTGCGCACTGCGTCGCACATCTTCATCCGTGAAAAAGCGACCTTGCTCAACATCAAAATCGCGCACCGGCAAAAAATCGGGCACTGTCCCCACCACCAGAGAACTGCTGCGCTTGTTGCTGTAGGTGATGGGCTGCTGCGCCTGAAGTTGAGGAGCAACCGCATCTACAGTTGGCACTTGCGACGTGATCGCTTCTGCATCTTCGAGCGTTAAAGTCCGGGGAATATTGAGCGAACGACTGCGGGCTTCATCGCTGCCCGGAATAATAAACAGTACATTCGGGCCCAGCGACTCAAACTGTTCTGAGGCATAGCGTTGCGCTCCCTGCCCCACACCCACCATCGTGATTACCGACGCATTGCCAATAATAATCCCTAGCATCGTCAAGGTGCTTCGCAGTTTGTTGGCAGTTAGGGTTTTGACTGCCATCTTAGTGCTCTCAAAAATATTCATCGCGTTCTACTTCTACTCATCCATAATTTACATAATTTACGCTTGATGATTCATTGCTATAGCCGTCAAGTTGAGGACAAGCAGAACGGCTGTCACACCCTAATATCAGCCACAGCCTTCTGCCTTCTGCTCTTCATCCTTTGTTCTGAGAAAAACAAAATGTTCTAAGAAAAACACCTGCCCTTAGTTTTCTCTAGGCTTTGCCCACTCCGAGTCTTTGGGAATATCCGTAAAGACGCGCTCACCTGGTTCGAGTCCTTCTAAAATTTGGGTTTGGTTTCTTACTGCCGTACCCAGCGTCACAGGGCGGAACTGAGGCTGATTGTCCGCGTCGGGAACCAGCACCCCCGTTTCACCATCTTTGGTGACAATCGCCACAATCGGCACGACGACCGCATCTGCCATTTGTTCACCTAAAAAGGTGACATCCGTATTCATGCCAGAGAGCAGCTTGTCTTGACCCGTTTCCAGCGCAACTCGAACTTGGAAAGAGGTGACATTCTGCTGCACCACCGCTTCCGGCGCGACTAGCTGCACCTTGCCCCGAAAGGTTTCTCCAGGATAGGAGTCTGCCACAATTTCGACCGGCTGACCGACTCGTAGCTGTTGAATATCGACTTCTGGCACTTCCGCCAAAATTTCTAAGCCTTCAGCAATCGCCACCACAGCCGTTGAGGTTGCAGAGGTGACTTCGGAAGCAGACGTGGTTGGAGTGACAAACGCGCCTTCATCTGCAAACTTCTGCGTCACCGTTCCGCTAAATGGCGCATAGAGAAAGGTATCCTGCCGCTGCACTTCCACCGCTTGCAGATTGCCTCTTGCTTCGGCTAAGTCCGCTTCAGCGGCAGCAATCTCTTCGGCTCGACTGCCCCGGTGCTGAAGTTCCAAGCTGCGTCGTGATTCTTGCAAACTCGCCTGAGACTGCTCTAGGCTGGCCCTGGCAGTTTCGGCAGTGTTGAGCACCTCATCTAGCTGATCGCCCGAAATCGCTCCTTCATCGGCTAAGGTTTGGTTACGGCGGACGCGCTCCTCTGCCAAATTCAGGCGGGCTTCGGCTTCAGCAACCCGTGCCTCAGCTTGTCGAACCCGGGCTTCGGCTTGGGCGATGTCTTCTGGACGGTTGCCTGCCCGCACTTCAGCTAGACGAGCTTCGGCTCGCGCCACCCTAGCCTGGGCTTGCAGCATTTGGGCTTCTACGTCGTCATTGGCCATTCGAGCAATCAACTGACCGCGAGTGACCCGATCGCCCTGCTGAACGAAGAGTTCTTCTAAAATTCCA
>JAAUQT010000046.1 GCA_012033495.1 Cyanobacteria bacterium RM1_2_2
AAAGCAGTGGGTTCGCGGTTTTGCGGTAAGGCGGCAACGAGCGCCAATCTGTCGCAGCCTGTGAACTCGCTGTTGGTAGGGTTAACCTAGCCCCAGGCATAGGTGTGTCAAAACTCGCGCAAACTCGGTTGAGTGTCCGGGGGAACCAACTTGGGCATGGGCAAATTCATGGGCCACCAGCGCCAACCAGTCCTGTGGCAAAACTCGACCCACATCCACCAATAGCGTGATGGGGGTATGGGTAAGATTACACACTCCATCAACGCCAAATCCATCCGCGAAAGGAGCGGCAAAATTTGGATCGAGCGTTGCTCCCACGGATGAAAGCAAGCCTGGCAAGCCTGCATCTGCTGCTGAAGAACGGCATTTACCGTATCAATGTGGCTGCCAATCCAGGTACAAACTGGAATCCGTTCCTTTAATTGGTAGATGATCTGGATCAAGTCCGGCTCAATTGCCAGAGCGCGAATCTGATAGAGATAATCCAACCCTCGTGAAAACGGGTCACAGTCTGTTGAAAGCGCCATGCGGTTTACCAGCCTAGCAGCGAATAAAACTCACTGGATGGCGTGGCTTCAGCATCCGACAACTGGGTGTCAGGATCAACTCGAAACTCGGTGCAAAAAGTGGCAGTGCTGAAGCCGCCAAACCGCTTCACGGTACTGGTTCTCAAGCGCAAACTGGGGCTGGCAAACCAAAATCGCTCCACTGAACTCATGGTTTCATATTCCGTCACCAGAATTAGCCCATCCTGGTCGTCCATGTGAAACTGCCCCACCACGGGCACAATTTCAGCGTAACCCCGTTCGCGCAGCATTTTGCCGCGTCGATGAGCGCCATCATCGGGCACAAGGGCAAACACCGTCGAGCCAGTGTGATTCTCGTCCTCGTTTTTGTCCCATGCCATCGTGCCTGCCCACTGCACAAAGGCTCCACCAATTGCCGTAGTGGGATCAATTTGGTGAAGTTGACAGATTTCGATCACTTTAGGATGGTCAGCCGCCAATGCTTCAACCGAGATCTCCGACTCTCCCTTCTCAGTCCGACGAAAGGCCAGATGATGTGTAGTGCGTAGAGAGCGCCATTGTCCGGCACTCTGCTGAAAAAACTCGGCTGCGTTCATAAGCAAGTGGGTCTCCGTCAGGTGTAACTCGGTTGCAATGCAGGGGAAGTCAATTCCACCCATGGGATTGATCATAGATCGTTTGGCTCAAATCTCTCAGTGTTAATTTTCGTGCTGCTGAAAAAAGTTTCGTTAGTAGGACAGCATTTTTGTCAAGTTTTTGTCAGGCTGTTCCAAAGTGTGCCGTTGATCTTTGAGCAAATTGCTTAGGCGAACGACTGAAACGACTGAATATTGATATAGAACTGACGCAGAAGAGATCCCCCAATCCCTCTTGAAAAAGGACTTCAGCAGTTTTCCCGGTTGAAAAGGAAGCGCCTGACTGATGGACTACACAGATGGGCTACACAGATTGAGAAGCCGGAGATCTTCTGGATTCATCCTTCGCAGCAACCCCTGCTTTTGCAAGGGAGTCTAGAAGGCTAGGAGTTTAGGACTTGCGACAAAGGTCTGTAAATCGCTGCTGAACTTGATCGGGCAGGACATCTTCCCGATGGGTTGCGAGCATCCAAACGTGCCCAAAGGGATCAGCAATCTGTCCGGTTCGGTCGCCATAAAACTGATCTTCCACCGGATGCAGCAGTTTGGCCCCAGCAGCGGTTGCTTGAGCAATACTGGCATCGACATCTTCAACGTAGAGATGAATAGTGACGGTTGAACCGCCGAGCGATTGTGGGCTAGTGTTGTACTCCGGGTACTCATCGGCAATCATGATCCGAGCGTTGCCAATTTCGATTTCAGCATGGGCAATTTTTCCATCTGGTTCAGTGAAGCGCATTAATTCTGTTGCATTAAATGCCTGCTGATAAAACTCGATTGCCGCCGCCGCGTCTTGAATCGCCAGCATGGGCATTGCAGACTGATAATCTTCTGGAATGGGCTTTACGCGATTTGTCATAAGTCTTCTCCTTCGAGAACCAAACTGACGAGAGTATTTTAGTACACTTGTCCTAGTAAATCAAGCGTTCTGTTTAATCAAATCTGTCTAATCAAAATATTCATTGTTGTTAAGGAATGGGAATTCAATCAGTTTGATCGTGGGTAGGGGGGCGGTCAAATTCAGTGCCGGATGCCCATTGATCTGCTCAACCCGCCCGTCCAGGTTACGGATTGATTCAATCCCCGATTCTAAGGATCTGTTTTTCTCTACGCCAATCATTCATATAGCGATTTTATAGCGATTTTATGTGCGCCATTCAGATCCTCGGAACCCTCAAGATTCGGCCGGATCTCGCGCTCCCTGCTGCGACTATAAAGTACCCACATGGGTACTGCACTCAATCCGAAATCTTATCCTTTGGCGTTGATGTTGCTCACCAGTACCATGCAAGGTGCATTTCTATTTTTAACTCAGTAAAACGTTACTTAAAAGCCTAGATTGTGTTGAGCCGATATCCTCTATCTTCCCAACTTCAGGTATATCTATGATTCAAGCGAATGCCCCCGCTCAATCTCAGCTTCCCCTTTCACATCGTCATTTAGAAAAAAGTTTATCAACTCATTCAACGCGCTGCTACTATTTTTGCCTTCCGTCAATTCAAACTTCGATATTCACTGCTTTAGCCACTACTGTTCTAAGTTTGGGGATGGTGATGGCAATCGGCAGCAATAGTGAGGCGCAAACCGTCAGTGCATCTGGTGCTGCCAGTACGCTTCAGCAGCAGATCAATAGCAAAAACGAAGCTCAGCGATCTGATGCATTTAGGCAGTTGAGCCGATTTGCAGCAGGTGACACACTAGAGAGCCAAACTGCAATTAATCTCTTAATCGAAGCGCTAAAACACCCCGATCCGATTGTTCGTCGAGATGCTGCTCTTGCGTTAAGAAGTGTAGGGACAGGTGTAGAAGCGGCATTTCCAACGTTGAAAGCGGCATTGCGCGATCTAGATGTAGAGGTTCGCCGAAGCGCCGTTTTAGCGATTAGAAGCATTGATGCAACGGAAGCGATTCCCGACTTAATTCAAAGCTTAAATGATTCAGATCATTTGGTTCGCAGTTCTGCGGTCAGTGCGCTTCAGAGTGCGGGTTATCTGGCTGAACCGGCTATTGAAAGGCTTGCGGAAATGGTGCGCCGTGACTCTAACAGCGATGTGCGCAGCAACGCCGCCACTGCGATTGCCAGAATCAATACTGATTTGGAGAGTAGCGGTACCCTCACAGCAGAACAGGTGGCTGCAAATGACCGCATCATTGTTCCTGCCTTACATTACGCTTTGGAAGATCCTGCTTGGATTGTGCGCAAAGCTGCTGCTGAAGCAATTCCGCTAATTGCAGGCCGGGCAGACGTGAAAGAGACAATACCGTTGTTGCAAGCTGCCCTAAAAGACAAAAATCGGACGTTGCGCTCTTTTGCTGCCTTGGCGTTAGGAAGTATTGGCAAAGATGCGGCAGTCGCCGTTCCAGATTTGCATCAGACTTTCGCAGATACTAGCCCATACGTTCGCGGCAACACTGCCCGTGCGCTCGGCAATATTTTATCCAAGGTTGATCAGTTTGGCGAAGCTGAACATGCAGCACTCAAGCTGTTAATTCAAGCGCTTGGAGATCCCGAAACGCTGGTGCGAGGGAATGCTTTGCCTGCTTTAAGAGAAGTGGCAGAGCATTTAGAAGGGCTAATTGAAACGAATCAGTTTGATTTAGATAAAGCAATTACCTACGTAGATGATGCCCAAAAGATCATTAGTGATCCTAAGTTTGAATATGAGGAATCAGATATTGCAGCGGCAAAACGGCGATTAATGCGGCTACGCGATCAAAAAGCTAAGCGTGAATTTATTAATCAGGTCGTCAAAAATCCCTGGGTTTCGATACCGGGCGGTTTTTTCCTCGTCTATGCGCTTATTCTAGCGGGTCTGTTTTGGCTCTATCCGGTTGGGTTACTCCGGCTTGAACAGCCCCTAGCTGCCGTGAAGGGAAAATTTAAGTTTGCGTATCAGGGAATTGAAGCTGAATTTCCTTTTGAATGGTTGCTCCTACTGTTACAGTATCACCCTAAAGTGTTGGATACCTGGGTTTTGATGAATTTGAAACAAGGAGCGCGAGAAACTTTTCAAAATCAAGATACGGTGAAAAAACGTGAGATTCATGTTTCAATTCCCGTAACTTTAGGGATTGCAGCCGTTCCCATTCATGATCTGACGAGTAAAGTGTTACGAGACGAATTCAAAAAGCATTTGAAGCATCTGCTCATTGTCGGAGAAGGCGGATCGGGTAAAACTAGCCTGGCTTGTAGAATTGCGAATTGGGCAATGGAAGCTGATCCAGACCATCGGCTTTGTGATCACCCGATGATTCCGGTGTTGATTGAGGAAGATTTGAAATTTGGTGCTGCTCCTGAAAAAGAGCGCTTCTCGATTCTGAAGAAAGCAATTTTTGGCAGACTGGAAGACATGATTCCTGGGAATGAGTTGATTTCAGAGGGCTTATTTAACCAATTGTTGCGGCAAAAACGCATTTTGCTGATTGTAGATCATCTCTCAGAAATGAGCGAAGAAATGCAGGACGTAATTCGCCCTAACAATCCAGACTTTCCAGCAAATGCCGTGATTGTCACAACTCGTACCGAAGGGAATCTGCAAACTTTGGCAAGTAAAATCTGCCTGCGACCCCAACGGCTCAAAACCGATCGCTTGGTTCGCTTCATGGAAGACTATTTCAAGCGCAGCAACTGCGATGTGTTTAGCAAAAATCCGAGCAGTTTGCTAGAAGCTTGTGGACGGCTAACCAGCATGGTCGGCGATCGAAGTATCACGGTATGGCTAGCGAGAATGTATGCTGATCAGGTCATTAAGGAAATCAAAGAGCAAATTCAGCAGTCAACGACAGATATATTTGAGCACACATCAAAATCGATTCCAGAGTTAATCATGGATTATCTGAGTGAATTGAACGATCAGAGAGAGAAAGATGAAGACGTTCATATGGCTGCAAAAATCATTGCTTGGCAATGCCTTAAGACCAACTATTTACCAGTGCCAACTAAGCGAGTGAATGTAGAAGCTGCCCTCAGCCAAGAAGTGGCAGACACAAGCCGAGTCAAGCATCTTCTCAACTATCTAGAAGAGCACCTGCAATTGATTCAGCGTAAAGGAGATTATGTCAATTTTATGCTTGATCCTTTGGCAGAATATTTAGCAGGGTTGTGGTTGGTAGACTCATATGGGCAGAATGAAAGCCAGTGGAAAGAGTTTCTAGATTCAATTGCAGTCCGCTCTGAGTTGCCAATTACAGGATTTCTACGAGCAGTGCGCGATTGCTGCCAAACTCCAGCCGCAGAAGCGAAGAAGCCAGGGTTTGAACCCAAAGTTCCAGATTTTGTCGTTGAGCGTCTTAATGCAATGCTCGATTCGCTGAACCCAGTTCATGAGCAGATCACTGTTTCAGATAGCGCCAGAGAAACTGCTAACTCAAACCCGCTTGGAGCCACCTACCCGCTTGACTTTGAGCCGTCTTTCATTAGTCAGCAAGTCAGTCAGCAAGTCAGTCAGCAAGTCAGTCAGCAAGCTAATCAGCAAGTCAGTCCGCAAGTCAGTCCGCAAGCTAATCAGCAAGCCAGTCCGCAAGTGAGACACTAGAAGAAAAATTCTGTAAATCGTTTGGATCTGCAAACATCGCTCCTGAATGAAATCAGCGAGGGATGTTTGCGTTGCGCTCTAGTTTCTACAGCCTTGTGTTAGATAAGTCTAGGCAATCCGATGAATGACAATATGGCTGACGGGCAAACCATCTGCCTGTTGAATGTACTCAGCTATCTCTTCAGCAATTTCAGTGCCAGCTAAATCGTATGGGCTGAGGATGCGACAGTTTTTGCCTTGAATTTCAAATTCGCCGTGTCTGCCTGCATAAGCCGTATAGCTTACCCGATAACTGCGCGTGTTAGGTTCTGACATTAAGCGTTCTTACCCTCCGTCTATCAATCTTGTTCCTTTATGGAGTTGCTTATTATAAGCACTAATTTTCTAATCCGCTTTAAAGCAGGGAATTACGGATTCCACGACACGACTATGACGGTTGTATCAAGCCGCCAAAATTCACACCGATAAAGTAGCCTTTACTGTTCCTTTAGGGGTTAAGTTTGATATTTAGTTTGATATTTAACCTGCCCAAATTCTGGATAGATCGCTCATCAAATCACATTCTGATTAAAAAATTGTCAAACCGATGGTAGTCCAACTCAACTAAGCTTGGGATTGAGTTTTCAGCCGTATCCTTGTCCTATCAGGATTGAAAGTCGCCTGAGCGGAGCCATTGCATCATCTGTTCTAGGATGGCTAACCCTACGACTGAATGACCCACCTGATCTAATTGGGGGCTGTAGCAAGCGATCACGCCTTGGTCTGGAAGAATGACCAATAATCCTCCGCTGACTCCAGATTTAATCGGTAAACCAATCCGCTTCGCGTAATCGTCTGCTGTTTCGTAAAGGCCACAGGACAGCATTGCTGTATTGACTGTGTGCTGGTGAGTTGCTGAGAGGTGCGGATGCGGATGAGCGAGCAGTTGCCCCAAACGCGCCAAATCGGTGATGGTTCCCGACAAACAGCAAATTTGATTGTAAGTATCTAATGCTATTTCAACAGAGTTGAGGTAGCCCGCCTGCGCCAACTGCTCTGCAATTGCACGATTAGTCGAATTTGGCAACGAGCGCACTGAATCCAACATGCTCTGATCTAACCTAAGCTGGCTACTAGACTGTTGATTTAACCATTGTCGTAATTGTTCACAGCGGCTATCTGCATCCGTTCCGGGTAATAAATCTGCTAACGCAATTGCACCGCTATTGATCATAGAATTGCGTGGAAAACCCTGATCGTCAATAAGTTGTTGAACAGAATTGAAAGCGAGAGACGAAGGCTGAAAACCAACTCGGCTGAACACTTTCTCCTGTCCGAGATGATGAAGTAAGAACAGTAAGAGGAAGGGTTTAATTACACTCATGAGGACGAATGGAACATCAGCATCACCGATAATCAGTTGATGAGTCTGATCAAGTTGGAGGGCTAGTGCAAATTTGTCGGGATCGGATTCTGCTAACAGCGGCACATAGCGGGGTAGCTGCCCTGATTTTGTTCGAGCTTGAGCAACCCAAGATTCTAGCTGAAGTAATGTGAGGGTGTTGAACTTAGAAAACGGCATAATTTGACGGTGGGATGAGCCAGTGATGAGAAGGAGTGAGAATAGTTTCTCAGAATTTTTAGCAACGAATAAAGATTTTTTTGGAAAAGCACGCTTCTCAACTCCTTGCGCAATGAAAACCTTGAGTTAAGAAGAGGGCAGACGACCATGCCTGCGTCGCAGAAACTTCAACCCAAAAAAAAAGCTTCAGCATTTCTGCTAAAGCCTCAAAGCATACCCCACTTTGATTTGATAGTTGTTAAGTGACCTCGAAACTTTTAGCCGACTAGAAGTGAAAACATTGCTAGAATTGCTGCCGCTCCTGCAAGCAGCATTATTCCACTTTCAGCCGCCCAATCTTGACTATCCGATGGAGCAACGTCACTCAGCACAGCGACTCTTACATGCTCGCCAGCGCTAGGGCGATAGGACTGGCTACTCACTCGTCTAATGCTGTTGCTCATCGGATTAATCCTTTTCTATTTTTGCTATTAATTCTTTCTATCAACAAATGTAACAGGTTTGTAATAGAAATGCAATTTCTTCTCAGATTTCTTACTTTTGGATGAAATAAACAGCTAGTAAAACTATTTTCTCGTCTCTATATCAATGCGCTGAGTCGGTTATAAAAACAGGGCTTCACTAACTTTCCTGACACTCAGCCGGAGATGATTACCGTAAAGTAACATTAAGCAAAACCTAATTCCGGTAAGCAAGTTCAGCGAAGCCCGTTAAGCAAAATTTACTCTGAGGAGCCGCCCTTTTCTTCTTCGGTGGCGGCTACAGAACTTTCTCGTCCTTGAGCTTGTCTTTGAACCTTCGTGTTGTTATGGTCTGGGTTCGCCGAAGATGGAGTTTCGCTTCCATGACTCGCCGCTTGAGTTGCTTCTAACTGCTGAGCTTCAGTTTCTTGAGAAACTGAACTTTCTCTGCCTTGCTTTGGTTGATTTTCCGCCATTTGTCACCTCCTGAATATGCTAGAACAACTTTTTTCTGGATTTTGACCGCCTTCACTCGAAGCTTTTTCAAGCAATGGCTGACCAGTGTCATTCATTTCCTGATCCTACGCCGCATAAAAAACTGAGCCATCTCTCAAAGGAGCCAAACTTTGGCTGGATTCAAGTCTCTGATTCTTTCGCCCTAAAGTGGACAAAATCGCTAAAGTCCTTTTTGTAAACGTCCTTCCAGCCATCTGAGATCCAGAATTGTGGCAGCGCACAACTCCAGTGAAAGCAGCGTTGATTTGATTGCGCCCCTTTCACCAGAAGGATTTCTGTCAATAAAGTTTCATGAGGTTCCATCGCCAGTTTTTGAGCATTCGAGCAAGTTGCCTAACTTCTTGAAGATGCACTATGATAAGCAGGCATGAGATTATGTAAATAATTGTGATATTTGATTGACTGATTTTTTAATTTATCCATCAGCTACCGTGTTGCTTCACCATTACATTGAGGTAAGAGTCCATGATCCAGGCGGTTCAGTCGTTAGATGCTCTAGTTGAAGTTTACTTTCAGCTATCTGAGGGAAAGTGGCATTCCCAGCGACGTTATTACACCTTAAAGGAAGGTGAAACACAAGAAGTCGTGAGCGATTTGACAGTCATATTTTTGCCACGCGGTAGCGAAGAATTGATCCACCTAGCGCGGCTGCATCAGCTCGAAGATGAAACAGCGCTGACTTCTGGTGCCTTGACTACTTGGGAGAGCAACTATATTGGCCCCAGCCCTAAAACCCTCTCTGGCTCAACATTGTTTGGGGTACGCGGCAACTTGCTCTACCGCGATCGAGGTTTCTCAACGGCAAAACCTGTGACGGCTGAGTATCATCTACGCGATCCCAAAACGATGTGTCTCAAAACTGAGTATGGCGGCAATTGTTTTGAGGAAGAAGTGAAGCTAATTGGCACCAACTATCGGACTCGCCAAACCATCATTTCTCGCGCGGGTGAAGAACAAATGATTGGGCAATATCTAGAAACGCGAGTGCAGTAGAGGACGAACAACGTTGTTCGTAGCGGCTCAAATCCAACAGCAGCCAGTCTTGAAACAGTGGCTCTTTGTGGGGCTTGGTACTCTATGGTTTTTTAGGGCATTGTTTTTAAGGTTGCTCGCAGTTTGTCAAGCTTGGGCGTAGGATAGGACAAGGTGAAGTAAGGGAATCAGATCAATGAGTTTATCAATTGCCGATGTTTCAGTGAATACAATTGACGGTACACCTAAAGCATTCAGCGAATATGCAGGTAAAGTGCTGTTGATTGTGAACGTTGCATCCTATTGTGGATTTACGCCGCAGTATAAAAGCTTGGAAGCGCTTTATCAAAAGTACCAAGCGCAGGGATTAGAAGTGTTGGGGTTCCCCTGCAATGACTATGGAGCACAAGAACCTGACAGCAATGAAAAGATTCAGCAGTTTTGTGAAACTCGCTACAGTGTCACGTTTCCGCTGTTCGACAAAGTTCATGCCAAAGGAGTGCAGCAGCATCCACTCTACGCTAAGCTCACTCAAGCTGCGCCCCAAGGAGATGTTTCCTGGAACTTTGAGAAGTTTCTAGTGAACAAAAAGGGTGAGGTCGTCGGGCGATATAAGAGTGCAGTTTCACCCGATTCTCCGGAGTTGATCCAGGCAATTGAGCGAGAGTTGGCGCTCTAAAGAAATTTCAAGCGACCAAGATCTCTGTAAGGTCAGGTTGCGTCAGGCAATGATTGCTTTGCATTCCATCCTTCGACAAAACCTGCCTCAACCCAGCAGGGCATTTCTACATTTTTGCTCAGACATCTCAAACCAATTATCAGGTTTAGCAAATAGAGGCACCAAAACGAGTGACTGTCCAAACCATTTGTTTACTCTCTGTTAGGAGATTTCTAGCAAAGATTATCCCCGCACTGGAGGGGCGGTTGCGTAGCGAGTGCAAAGCATTCAGCATTGGACAGATAGGCTGGGCAACGGATGGAGAAATGATTGCCCCAATGCTTCGCCCTTCCATAAGTATCTTGTTTCTTGGAAATTTCTTTATTTATCGCTCCTTATTTACCGTTTGGGCTGCTATTGGGTTAGTCCAACCGCTAGAAGTACACGGTAAAGTGCATCCACTCATTCACTTATTCACTCATTCACGTCGATGAAAAAGAATAACCTAGAGTTTTACGACCGTAGCGCAAGCCAATGGTGGAATGCGGACGCTAAGATTTACACCCTGTACCATTTGAATCGGCCGCGCTTTGAGTTTTTTGATCGCTACATTGCTCACTGGCAAGATTTAAGAGTGTTGGATGTCGGTTGTGGGGGTGGGTTTTCTTGCGAGTTCATGGCAGCGCGAGGCGTCAAGGTTGCTGGAATCGACCAATCTGAGAAATGTATTGCAGCGGCAACACAACATGCCTATGAAAGCGGCTTCGAGATTGACTATCGCTGTGGTGTAGCAGAGCGTTTACCTTACCCTGACCACACCTTTGATGTTGTAGTTTGTGTCGATGTGCTAGAGCACGTTGAAGATGTCAACCAAGTCATCGCTGAGATTTCTAGAATTCTTAAGCCAAACGGTCTATTCTTTTTTGATACAATCAATCGCAACTTCAAATCCAGATTAGTTATGATTTGGCTAATGGAAAATATCCTGGGTGAGATTGAGCGCGGTGTCCATGATTGGAATAAATTTATTACGCCAGCAGAAGCAACTGAGCTACTGAAACAGAATGGTTTTGACCAAGTTGAGATTAAAGGATTTGATCTATTTGGTGAAGCTTTACGATTCAATTTGGCGAGCTATTTTAAGTATAAGAAAACGGGAACTCTCGAAATTGTCATCAATGAGGATACTTCAATTAACTACATTGGCAAAGCCGTTAAGATGC
This sequence comes from Cyanobacteria bacterium RM1_2_2, assembly GCA_012033495.1. Taxonomy (GTDB): domain Bacteria; phylum Cyanobacteriota; class Cyanobacteriia; order Elainellales; family Elainellaceae; genus Elainella. The sequence continues at coordinate 11,089 of JAAUQT010000046.1, forward strand.
CTTGCAATCGTTAGAGGTGGTAGGCTATAAAAGCCACAATTTTTAATCTTGACGGTACGTGATCCAGAAAGCTGGTATGAAAGCACGCTAAACACGGTTTATCAAACAAGCCCTACCTCGCTTCAAAAGTTGATGATGGCGTTGAAACTGCCTTTCTCGACGCGCTCGCGGCAGATCGTGCGAATTTTTTAGCTTGCCGATCGGGTTTGGCAGCAAGACTTTCAAGGCAAGTTTGAACAGAAAGACTTTGCGATGGCTATTTTTAACCACCACATTGAGCAGGTGAAGCAACTGGTTCCAGCAGAGCGGCTGTTGATCTATGAGGTGAAAGAAGGCTGGGAACCCTTACGTTGGTTTCTTGATCAGCCCGTTCCAGAGGGTAAACTCTTTCCGCATTTGAACGAGCGCGCTAACTTCAGTGAATTTGCTCGGCGGCTGATTCAGGGCAAATTTTAGTTGCGAGAGAGGGGCAAGATTTTAGAATTCGTAACAATTAATGATCCAACTACATAGTATAAACAAGAGTGTAGAAGGCACAGGAAACCCGCAATCGCCTCCAAACCGCTTGCCCTCATCCTCCCCCTCTACTTCTCATAAAAAAACAATTTGCTCTCATGTTTTTCGCTTTGTTGCGCCTGTTCCTAAACTTTTGTAACAGCCTTCAGACAAAACTGAGCAACCGCTCGCAAACTAGCTATCAGGCAAAAGGACACCTATGCTCGCCCTGAAGCCTCTCCCCTGGTTTGCCGCACCAACCCCCTGAACCTGAACCTTGCGTTTGGGTCTCAACCCCCCCTTACTCAACCAAACAGATAGGAGATTGAGTTTATGTTAGATGCATTCGCTAAGGTTGTCTCCCAAGCTGATGCTCGCGGTGAGTACATCAACCCCTCCCAACTCGATGCCCTCAGCGCGATGGTCGCCGATGGCAACAAACGGATGGACATCGTTAACCGCATCACCAGCAATGCATCCACCATCGTGGCAAACGCCGCTCGTGGACTGTTTGAAGAACAACCGCAACTGATCGCTCCCGGTGGCAACGCCTACACCAACCGGCGGATGGCGGCTTGCCTGCGGGACATGGAAATCATCCTGCGCTATGTCACCTACGCCATGTTTTCTGGCGATGCCTCGGTGCTCGATGACCGCTGCTTGAATGGACTGCGGGAAACCTACCTGGCGCTGGGCACACCGGGTGCATCGGTCGCGGTAGGCGTCCAGAAGATGAAAGATGCCGCAGTCAGCATCGCCAACGACCGCAACAACATCACCCAGGGCGATTGCAGCAGCTTGGTGGCAGAACTGAGCAGCTACTTCGACCGGGCGGCTTCTGCGGTGGCGTAAGCCCCCCCTCGCTAGCTTCAGTGGCTCTACCCAGATGCGGTAGCTCCCCCTCTTGAAGCTGGAAGACCCCCCCCAATTGCTGAAGATTGCTGAAGATTGGTGAAGACCGATAGTTTAATCGCTAGAAGAAGAAAAGGGAGATAACCTGAACCATGAAAACGCCTTTAACCGAAGCGGTATCTGCTGCTGATTCTCAAGGACGCTTCTTAAGCTCGACAGAGATGCAAACGGCATTTGGACGGTTTCGTCAAGCTTCTGCGAGCTTGGAAGCCGCCAAAGCGTTGACGCAGAAGTCGCAAAGCCTAGCCGAAGGAGCGGCGAATGCGGTGTACCAGAAGTTTCCCTACACCACGCAGATGCAGGGACCGAACTTTGCCGCCGACCAGCGGGGCAAGTCGAAGTGTGTGCGCGACATTGGGTACTACCTGCGGATGGTGACGTACTGCTTAGTAGTCGGTGGGACTGGACCGATGGACGACTACTTGATTAGCGGGTTGGCGGAGATCAACCGGACGTTCGACTTGTCGCCGAGTTGGTATGTCGAAGCGTTGAAGCACATCAAGGCGAACCACGGGTTGAGTGGCGACCCAGCGGTGGAAGCGAACTCGTACATCGACTATGCGATCAATGCGTTGAGCTAGGTCTCATCGAGTTGATGTAGCGTTATTGTGCCCGGAGTGGTAGATGGTGATCGATTCAGGTCGGTAGCTGTTTATTGCTCCGGGCATTGCTGTGAGAGGCAGAGGGTAAAAGGGCCAGAAACAGAAGGCAGAGGGGGAATAAGGGGAATCGTCCTAAGCTTCAAGTGACCCTGCCCACATCCCTACTTCTTCTGCCTCCTGCTTTCTTCTTACCTGCTCCCCTCTCCCCTCAAACCCGTTTGAAGATTTGTGATCTCGATGCAAAACGATCAGACAATAGAAGAGGATGCTGTTCTATCGAACCTTGCTCATGTCTGACTCGCTCGAAGCCTTAATTCATGCCGTTGATGCAGCCGACTCTTCTACCAGCCTGTTAAAAGCTGTTCACAATCTCTCTGAAGCTGGCTTAGAAGGCGCAATTCCAACCCTCATTTCTGCTCTTAGCTACAACAATCCTGGCGCTGCCGTTGCCGCTGTCAATGGTTTAGTGAAAATTGGTGAACCGGCGGTTCCCGCTATTTTAGAGCAGTTGGACGGTCACAACTACACCGCACGCGCATGGGCAATTCGAGCTTTAGCAGGCATTGGCGATCCGCGCGGCCTAACCACACTTTTGGGAGCCGCTACTGCTGATTTTGCCATGAGTGTGCGTCGGGCTGCTGCTAAAGGGTTAGGCTCGTTGAAGTGGCATCAGTTTGCAGAAGATGAGTCAGAAATCGCCCAAGCTGAGGCAATGGATGCGCTACTGTTTGTTTGCGATGATGAAGAATGGGTGGTGCGTTATGCTGCCGTTGCTGCATTACAGTCTTTGGCAGGCGTAATTTGGCATCTCTACCCAGACTGGCAGTCTCCGATCCTGGCAAAGTTTGAGCAAATGGCAACCCAAGATTCGGTTTGGGCAGTCCGGGCACGAGTTTGGATGGCACAGCAGCAGTTACAGACCTTGCTTGGATTAGAAAAAGCAACATCCATCAGTGAAGAACCCCGCAACGAGATTTTTGCAAATTGGGGATCTACCTTAGAAAACCTATATCGCCGCAAGGCACAAGAGCGCCCTTTCCCGGAAGGTGATCCGAGGCGCTTTCGTGGGTTAGCGGCTTCGCTGACTAGCCAAAATGATGTCTGATACGTTAGGGCAACTCAAAATTTGGGTGGGAACAGGACTTCGATCCTAATCAGAACCGCCTCAGCTTATCTACAGCGTTCACAAGTTGGTTGTGAATAAGGGGGGTGGGCGAAGCCTCCACGCAGGGGTAAAACTCCTGCACCCCGTTCAGATCCTATGAAGGATTGCTGTAGCTTATCTATAGTTTATATTTCAATGCTTCATTATTCTGCATCAAGAGTAGATGTTGAACCTACAGAATGGTTAGAACCACCTAACGGATTTCGCTAAATCAATGTCTATGTAAAAGATTCAATCTACTGGTTAGTTTGTAATATTTGCATGAACTATCTAATCAATCTTCAACACTTTTTTAGAGGAAAGCTATAACCAAATCATAAGCAATTCTTTCTAATAAGGTACGGGGAGTATAGAAGCCATGCTCTTGAACAGGAGCACTGTCCGTAAACGTCGTTAAGCTTATCCTCACTTGTTTGGCAAAAGTTAACTGTTCTTGTTAACTGGTGGTGCATCTTTTCGTAGTTTGGGAAATTTTAGTTATAGGGTATTAGGATTTCTCCTTATGAAAAAAAGAATGAAAATTGTGTATGCAGCAGGTCCAGGAAATGTAATTGGAACATTCGATTATTGGCGTAAAGGGCAGGATGATCCTTCACAAGTATCAATGACTTTTTCGGGGCAATTTTTTGATGTTTGCTCGACCTTAGATGCAGAGGGATACCTTATCGCATCGCCCCCTGAAAAGAAGCTCTTGAAAGAAGACCGCTTTTTAATCGAACATCGACCGATGTTACTTTCTCAAAAATCGGGGCTGCTTTATTACTTAGGTCAGATTTTATATGAACTAAGCATTGTGATTTCAGCACTACGATTCAGAGCCGATGTTGTCGTTGGAAATTCAACTTTATGTTTTTTTGTTTTGTCTTTGCTGCCTAAATTAGGTATACAGGTCATTCCATCGTTGCACTGTGTTTTATGGCCTAAGTACCTCTCTCCGAGTAAGACGACAAAGCTCCTCATGCAAATGAACAGCAGTTTTTTTGCAAAAGACTGTTTAGCAATATTATCTACGTCGGAAGATATCAACGAACAAGTAAATAAAATCACAAATAATCAATCGCGTCCGATTGTCAATTTCTTGTCTACCTATCGGAGGAATGAATTTGAACATGTTACTCCTCCCAGCCTTGATCAATCCACTTTTCACGTGCTTTTTGCAGGTCGGGTAGAGGCAAACAAAGGCGTTTTCGACCTTTTAGAAGTTGCCAAGCGCTTCAAGGCAGAAGGTAGCGAAAATGTTGTGTTTCACATCTGTGGCACTGGGTCATCGTTTGAGGTGCTGAGCAAGCAGGTTGAAGAATTTGGACTTGGCTCATCGTTTATCCTGCATGGTTACTGCAATAAGCCTAAAATGCGGCAAATGTTTAGCCTTTCCCATGTTGTGATTGTGCCTACAAAATCTGATTTTTGCGAAGGGCTAAATCAAGTTGTAGTCGAGGGTGTATTGGCAGGACGCCCAGTGATTACTTCATCAGTGTGCCCAGCACTTTCGTATGTGCAGGAAGCAGTTGTAGAAGTCCCGCCTGATGATGCTGGTGCTTACGGTGATGCCATCCTCAAATTGCTTCATAATGCCGAATTTTATCAAGCAAAAGAACAAGGTTGTAAAAAATTGCAGGAGCAGTTCTACAGTGACTCGCATAGCTGGAGAGAATCATTAATCTCGATTCTCAAAGTTTTCAATCAGACCACTGGTACAAAGTAGAAGAACCCAATTAAACGGACTTAAAATGCGGGTTTCGGCTGCGCTCAACCCACTTTTGACTGTGCTCAACCCGCCGTTCGGCTGCACTCAACCCACCGAATAACCCACCGAATAACCCACCGAATGCTGTAGGTTGGCGCGTTGAGCGGAGCCGAAACGCATCTGACCGTTCATTTACTTAGAGATCGTGGAGTTAATCAATTCGTGAACTGTAGGGGCGGGCCTAGCAGATTAATGGGCATCCTGCAATGGATTTGGCCGCAAAACCTGCCCCGACCCACGATCGAACTAATTGAATTCCCAGTCCTTAGAGGGGTTAAACATAGAAAGCAACTTATTGTGGCGCATCACTCTTCATCGGATCGCTACATCATGGCAAACCTATCATTAGCGCGGCAGTTGGGCAATTTTGATCGTTTGGCCCGCAGCAACGGCGATCGTTTGTCCATCGGGGCTAACAGCAAATTGTTTGATGTGAGTGTCAAATCCCGTCAGGGTGTACAGTACTTTGCCTGTCGATAAATCCCAAATCCTAATCGTTTGATCGGCTCCTCCACTGATCAGCCGCCGCCCGTCAGGACTGATGGCAATATCTTCGACAAAACTGCTGTGTCCTTTGAGGGTGTTGATCTCTTGCCCGGATGCCACATCCCAAGTCTTAATGGTTTGATCGGCGCTGGCGCTGATGATTTGCCGTCCATCGGGGCTAAACACAATTGCATTCACATAGCTGGAATGACCTCTCAGCGTGTGAAGAGCTTCTCCAGTTGTCACGTTCCAGAGGCGAACGGTTTGGTCGGCGCTAGCAGTGGCAATTAATTGCCCATCTGGGCTGAAAATAACTGAATTCACGTAGCTCATGTGTCCGGTAAAAATGCGGATTTCTGCTCCAGTAGCCAGATTCCACAGCCGCACACTTTGATCAGCGCTAGAACTGACGAGAAACTGCCCATCAGGGCTGATTGCCACCTCATTGAGATAGCTAGTATGTCCTCTGAGGGTGCGGATGACCTGACCGCTGCCCAGATTCCAGAGGGTGATCGTCTGATCGTCGCTGGCGCTGGCTAACGTGGAGCCATCGGATTTAACGGCTAAGGATTTAACAGCGCTCGTGTGTCCTGGTAACTCCATCAACTGTTGCCCAGTGTCTACAGTCCAAACTTTCAGCGTTTGGTCATCTCCACCCGAAATCAGGCGTTGGCTATCGGGTGTGAACGCCAAACTGCGGATGGTGCCGGTGTGTCCTTCTAGCGCACGAAGTAGGGTGGCTTTTTGCGTATGAGACATTTGCAATAAATGCGCCGGAGCCATTTGCCAAGTGGTATAACCGCCCAGTGCCAGTAACAGCGCCAATCCTCCTCCCCAGAGCCAGCGTTTCCGCAATTTGGGTTGAGTGGAGCCTAGCGGGGGGTGGGTTTGGAGCCGCGTGGGTGAGAGAAACGGCAGCGGGGAATTGCTTCTCTGTTGGTTGATTTGCGCCAGCATAGACAAAATTTCATCCGTACTTTTGGGACGATCGATGACCCTAGGAGCAATCAGGCGATCGATGAAATCTCCTAAAGCTGGAGAAATATGAGGAGCCAATTTCCGCCACTGCAATTCGTTTTTCAGCGGATCGTAAACCTCCCCGTCGGTGGGCTGCCTGCCCGTCAGCAGATAGATCAGGGTATAGCCCAAGGCATAAAATCTGATTGGGGCACAGCCTGACCGCGTTCCTGTTCCGGTGGGGTGTATCCGGCAGAGCTAAGGCGGGTCGTGCTGCCCGTGTTGCCCATCTGAGCCAAGTAGGTGTAAGTCATTTCGCGGGCTGCCCCAAAATCGACGAGCACCAACTGCCCGTTTGAGCGCAGCATGATGTTTTCAGGTTTGATGTCGCGGTGAAAATAGTGCTTAGAGTGAACAAGGTGCAGAATTTCTGCCAGTTGTTGGAGCCATTGCCAAGCTTGCTTTCGCTGATGGGATGATTGCCCTGTTGCTGCATCCATTCCTTGAGGTTGGGGCCCTCAATTTTTTCCATCACAATGCAGTACAGCGGCTCAGAGCTGCCTTTGGGATAAAACTCAAAGTAGCTTTGCGGTTCAATCGCTGGAATGCCGGGATGGGGCAATTGCCCTAACACAATCGCCTCCTGTCGAAACAGTTCCACGGCTTTGGGATGCTGGCTGTAATTTTCTTTGAGTATCTTTAAGATTTTGGGAGTGCTGCGGTCGAAGGCTTCATAAACGCGCCCAAATCCGCTTTTGTCACTCAGGAGCCGCATGACCCGGTAGCGCCCCAGCAAAACCAGATCCGATCCACAACTACAGCAAAGTTGACTACCATCGTTATCAGGATGGTCAGGCTGAAGACAACGGGGATTAACACAAAGACTCATAGTGGACTCAAGGGTGGATGCAGCCTAGAATGCAGTCGAATTAAGTTTAAAGTTTGAGTTTAAACTTTGGTCGTTTTAGTCTGGAGATCGCTGAGCAAAGATATTCCGCTGGGTCGGGGCAGGTTTTGCTTAAGGATTAGGTTGCAAGGCGATTATTTCATGACTAAACCTGCGTCACTAAACCTGCCCGTACATACAGATGTTTTGTTTCCTAGAAATCTCCTAACGTTAGTCTTTCTGAATTATGCCCACAATCAATTAGGCGCTTCAGTGATTCAAATCGGATCAAATCGTCATCAACAGCAAAAACACATCGTCTCTACAGATCAATTTAGGGTTATTTCTTCGATTCAACATCACTTGAAAAGATTTCGTAAACAGAGGTGGATTTGACTCAGATAAAGTTCATGCCAGAACTAGCGCCCGCTCAACTTGGCTCGCAGCGAGATTGGATCTGGCGAGGCTGGAAGGTGCGCTATACCTATGCCCATCCCCATCTGGATAGCGGAGCGATCAGCCCAAACGCGATGCCGTTGCTGTTGCTGCACGGATTTGGCTCAGCGCTGACCCAATGGCAAGAAAATTTGCTGCCGCTCAGCCAAGCAGGTTCAGTCTATGCCATGGATTTAGTTGGATTTGGCGTTTCCGAAAAAGCCTCAACTACTTACAAAGTGGGGCTGTGGGTAGAGCAGGTTTACGAATTTTGGCGCACCTTTGTGGGGCGACCGATGGTGCTCGTGGGGCATTCGCTAGGGGCCTTGGTAGCTTTGAGCGCAGCCGTTGCCCATCCTGAAATGGTTGATCGGCTGGTGTTAATCACGTTGCCTGCTGCCCGCCAAGAGATTCTACCGTCATGGCTTCAACCCATTGTGGCAGGAGTCGAAGGTTTGTTTACGACGCCTTTGCTGGTGAAACCTTTGTTTCAGGTGATTTTACGCCCGAATGTAATTCGCGCCGTGTTACGAAAAGTGTACGTCAATCAGGAACGGGTCACTGAAACGCTGATTGAGGGATTTTTAACCCCCGGACTCGATCGGGGCGCTTCTAGAGCGTTTTGTCGGCTAGCGCAGGCTCGGACTCAAACCGACTTTAGCCGCGCCACGAAAGAACTTCTGCAAGAGACGCAAATGCCCATTCTGCTGCTGTGGGGCGAGCAAGATCGGGTGATTCCAATCGCTTGGGGCAGACAGATTGCCGAGGACTTAAAACCCCAGCTTCGGCTTGTCGAAATCCCGAATGCAGGGCACTGTCCCTATGATGAATGCGCGGATCAGGTGAATGCTGAGATTTTAGCTTGGTTGGGCATCAGCTAGAAGTGTCAACACTAGGGGCTGTGATCCATTTCAGCTAGACCTCTGACGATGGCAAGGCGACAGCCCCCAGCCTGTTTTGGGAAACGGGCACAATGAGGCAGATGCCGTCAACGGTTGACCATTCATGGATAACGCCCCTAGACGAGTTAGACACGGAGAGACAGTTGCCGAAAAGTTGAGATAATGATCAGTAACATTACTACAATGACGGAAATCAATTCGGCAAAATTCTGGAAATTGAGTGCATTGATCAGTAGACACTATCCAAGCCTGATCTGCTTGATTGATCCCAAAAATCGTCACTTCTCTGAGTCAAGGTGCAAATGTGGTCTCATTCTCCTCACTCTGATGCCCGCCCCGCCCCGCCTACCTCTTCTGAGGAATCGCAATCTGTGTGGCGCGACCCACCTCACGCGCAGTTGAGCAGCTTGAATGGGCAGGCGATCGTGGAGCGAGCGATTGAACCGAATCGAATTGGGCGGGTTAAATACAAAGCCTCTTGGTGGGCAGCCCGCTGTTTGGAAGAGATTGTGATTCCTGTGGGTGAAGCAGTCCAAATTGTTGGGGTTCAAGGCATCACCTTGCTGGTCGAACCGACCGTCCTGCTGAAGGCAACCCAAATTGGAATAGGCAAAGTGCAGCAAGCTTGGCAGCATCGAGGCTGGAATTTGCAGTCGCTCCGCCCTAATCAGCAAGATCAGCAAGCCGCTAATCCGGCGGGTCAAGCGCCAGTGGGTCAAGCGCCAATTGTTGTAGCTGCCGCTCATGTATCCGCATCAGAACCGATTGCGACCGAGACTTGGCAGCGGTTTATTCAAGGTAAGCCGATTTACTACAAGACGTTTAAGGCGTGCTGCGACTTTTTGGGACTAGACTGGCAGGATTTAACCACTGAACGTCCCGAAACCAACCCCCCTGAAACTGCACCCGCCCCGCCCGTTGCCTCTCAGGCTCAGACTCAACCTTTGGCTGAACCAAGCTTCAAATTTGTCGGACGCGACCAAGCCATTGCAGAGCTAGATCAGTTGGTGCAAGCGGGTGCAAAAATCATCACCATTTTGGGAACAGGCGGATTAGGCAAAACCACCCTAGCCCGGCGCTATTTCCATCAGCGAGGGTTTGATTTGGTGTTGGAATGCTGGATGGCGAAGGAAACGCGCAACCTCACCGCCGCTGAAAACGTTGTGCAAGAATGGCTGCAACGTCATTTAGGAGAACAGCCCGCCCGCAAATTTGGTGTTTCCCTAGAACGACTGCGGCAGCGATTGCGGCAGGGCAGCGTGAAGGGCGTACCGGTCAAAATTGGGGTGTTGATCGACAACTTGGAAACGGCCCTCGATCGGCATGGTCGTTTAATTGAGGCGCACCGTCCCTATGCTGCCCTGCTGGAAGTCTTGGCTGACCCGCTGGTGCAATGTGTCACGCTGGTTACGAGTCGAGAACCGCTGCATGAAGTGAACGTTACCGCAGAGCCGTATCCCTTACCGAGCCTGGATGTGACGGCTTGGCAGCAGTTTTTCGACTACCATAGATTCGCACGGTTGCGCCAGATTTAGAGCAAATGCACCAAGCCTATAGCGGCAACGCTAAGGCCATGACCATCCTGAGCAGCGTGATTAAGGTCGATTATGAGGGCTGTTTGACGACCTATTGGCAAGAGCATCAGGCAGATTTACTCGCTGAAACTAGCCTGGAGAGCTTAATTGAGAGCCATTTCGCTCGCTTGCGGCAGCTATATCCAGAAGCCTATCGGTTACTCTGTCGGATGGGCTGCTACCGCTATCAAGATATTGTCAACGTGCCGATTGAAGGGCTGTTTTGCTTACTGTGGGACGTGCCGGAAACCGAGCATCGCCGCGTCATTCGGTTTCTCAAAGAGCTATTTCTGATCGAAGAGCATGACAACGGCTATCACTTACATCCGACCATTCAGGCCAAAGCCACTGAACTGCTGCATCAGCGCCGTGAGTGGGAGACAGCCAATCGACAAGCCGCCCGGTTTTGGACGGAAAGCATCACAACCATTGAAACGATTGACGATGCGCTGATGGCGTTGGAAGCTTACCATCATCATATTCAACTGCAAGATTGGGAAGCAGCGGCAGCCGTGATTTTGAAGCAGCGGAACGGGCAGTGGGTACAGGAAGAAGCCCTCGGCGTTTCGTTTTACCGTTTGGGACTGCTCCAGCCGATGATTGCAGCCATCACTCGGATCATTCAGCAAATTCATCCAGGCACTTCGCTCGGCAATTTGCACCGAATTTTAGGTGACTTGTACTGGCTGCGGGGTAGTGTGCATCGGGCCATCTACAGCCACGAACAGGCCCGTGAGATTGCGATCACCTTTGAGATCGAAGCGCTAGAACTGGTGTCGCTGTTTAACATTGGCTTGTGCAAAATTGATTTGTGGGAACTCGACGAAGCCTTCCAGCTATTTAGTACCGTGAATCAGCGAGCAGCCGGAACAGAGCATCATGTCTATGCAGTTGGGGCCTGGTTTTGCTTGGCGTTGTTACACTCCTACCGGGGCAATCGAGAAATTGCAGAAAAGCTGATCCAACAGGTTTCTCAGGAGTTTTCGGTGCTCAGCACTAACTCTTGGAGTCGCTGTTACAGCTTACTGTTTTTGGGATCAGCAACCAAAAATTTAGGGGAAGTGGAAAACGCTCAACGGTTGTATGAGTTGGCACAGTTTTTTGCAGAACGCAGCCAATATGTGCAGGTAAAAGCTAGAGCGTTAATTGGTTTGGCAGAACTGGCGCGGCAAAGGCTCGATTTTCAGTCGGCAATTACGAATCTGTTGGCTGCTAGAGAATTGCTGACCCGGCTGGAAGCACGAGGCGACTTAGCAGAGGTTCACTATCAGCTTGGCCTAACTTACGATAAGCTGGATGATCTTGCAGCCAGCCAAGTCAACTTTGAGGCGGCAGTGGAAATCTTTCAAGAAATGAATGCGCCCAAGCAAGTGGAACGAGTCAAGAAATTGCTCGCCGCCATTGCCTCTCATTAAGCCAGGTTGAATTCGTCCGACCGTAATGAAACTCCATGTTCCTCATATTGTTTCCACCATTGAAGCCAAGTTTGAAGCGGAAGGTTTAACTCCTAAATTTTTTAAGTTAAAGCCATACAGTTTCTTTGATAGCCACAGTAGTGGATTGCTTTCACTTGATGCAGAAAATTGCTTGCTTTTGGAATTCGCCACACCCGATGAAGAATTTCCCAATACTTATCAATCTTCAGCTTATCGGGTGCTGGTAATTTTTAGTCTGCATCAAGAAACAGATTTTTCACCAGCGTTGCAATATGGCTTGAGCCGATTACGGCATCGAGATATTGACCGAATTATTTTGTGGTCTACCGTGCAAGTTGATCAAAACATTGTTCAGCTATTGAAAGAGCCAAGAGTTGATATTTTCTTTACTGAAATTCCGACAAAAGAAGAAGTTTTAAAGACCAAATCAATTAGCCATTTTATTCCCATCGAAAGCAGCGATCTCCTCTACTCGCTGATGGTCAACATCATTGCAGAGCGGTTGATTAAGAGACTTCGCAAGCTGTTTCACCTGATTTTATCTGAAATTGCTGCCCCTATCTATGACAAATCCTATGGCAGAACTCGGATTGCCACTCGTGAATTCATGGAGTATGAAAGCGAGAAGCTGAATAAACTAATTAAACGACTTAAACAGGACGGCAGAAATGGTATCGCCATCGACGTGGGTTGCGGTACAGGGCGACATAGCTTCGTAATGGGGCGTCACTTTGAAACAGTCTTTGCCTATGATTTCTCCCCGAACATGATCGATGAAGCCAACCGAATTCGTCGAGATAAAAATGCCTGGAATGTGATCTTTTTAGTCAACGATTTTGAGTATGAAAAACTGATTGATGAGAAGCGATTTTATGGTCAGTGTGATCTAGTAGTCGCTAGTTTTGGGATGGGTAGCTTTATTGAAGATACTAACTCAATGCTGCGTCGGTTTTATGATTGGTTGAAGCCAGGCGGCGCTATTTTTATGTCATTCTATAATGCAAATTCAATCACGCTCAATGTAACACCAAGCTGGCGAGATTCTGCTTTGTCAGCCCAGGTTGACCGAGAGAATAATTCGCTCGAAGTGAACCTAACTCCCAAGACTCGATTTAATATCTTTTGTAAGCTATTTGATACGGGCATTGAAGGCGCACTGAATCGAATCTTTCATGTCGATTCCATTACTACTTATCCGATGATTATGGCGCTGCTGCCGAACAATATGCTGGAGAATGAATTCGCTCGTGCTTCTTTTGAAGCGGCGGATAAAACCTTAGCCGAAACTAAAGAAAGCCAGAATGGATATTACGCCATTGTGATTGCTCACAAATCACCGCAAGCTACCACAGGTTATCTGAACGTGAATCGGCTGTTGGCAGAATTTCAAGCCGAGTATGAAGTGATTGAACATGAACCCGTTTTGTCGATGGAAGATGTTAAGCGGGTAGTCGATTCTTTCCCGAAGTGCATCTTAAAAACCCTGCTGATTCGTCACCAAAAAACCGACGCCTTTGTGGCAATTGTGATTCAATCTGACAAACATTTAGACATGCAGCAAGTCTCCAGGTTGCTAAATGTTAATCGTCATCACATCAACTTTGCGACTGAAAAAGAGATCCAAAGAATCGGCTTTCCGCTGGGAGGCATTGCGCCCTTTGGGTTTGAGTCGGAAATCAGAATCACCAAATTTTTAGACACAGCCATTGTCAATTACCGCTGCAAGTGGCTGTACATGGGGATGGGTGACAACCGAAAAACGCTCAAAATCCGTAAATCAGACTTTCTCAAAATCATTGCCGACTATCAAAGAGTGGAGTTTTAAGCAAAGATTTTTTGCCTAGAAACTAGGTAAGCATCGAAAAATTCAACGATTTTCAACGATTTTTGCGGCAAAACAAAAAAACTGTTCACCCTTTAACCTGAGATCGTAAAAAAATAGTTCTTAAATACTAAAGTTCTGTCGAACTAAAGTGCAACTGTACTGCTATCTTAAAGATCACTGGATTGCGATACGGTTGACTTGTGATTCCGCTTCAGCTAACCCTCAAAAACTTTCTCAGCTATCAGGAAGCAACCCTCGATTTTCGCGGGCTGCATGTTGCCTGTATTTGTGGTGCCAACGGCTCAGGAAAGTCGTCCTTACTCGAAGCCCTCGCTTGGGCAGTTTGGGGAGAAAGTCGGGCGCTGACCGAAGACGATGTGATCCACCTTGGCTCAATGGAAGCCAGCGTTGATTTTATCTTTCAGTGCCATCAGCAAATTTATCGCATCCTGCGTTCGCGGCATCGGGGTCAAGTCAGCACTTTAGAATTTCAGGTACAAACGCCGGCAGGGTTTCGTTCTCTGACCGAACGCGGCATCCGAGCCACCCAACACCTGATCGTGCAACACCTGAAGCTCGACTACGAAACGTTTATCAATTCCGCCTATTTGCGGCAGGGGCGAGCGGACGAATTCATGCTGAAGCGCCCTAGCGAACGCAAGCAAATCCTGGCAGACCTGCTGAAACTGGATCAATACGACGAACTGGCGGAGCAAGCGAAAGAACAAAGTCGTCAGCTTAAGGCAGAGCTGACCCTCAGCGAACGCAGCCTAGAAAACATTGCTGCCCAACTTCAGCAAGAGGCAACCCTAGCCGCTGAGCAAGCCCATTTCAGCAATTTGTTTCAGCAGCTTCAGCTTCAGCAAGAGGCAGATTCCGAAACCCTCCGTCAGGCTCAAGACCTTCAGCAACAGCGGCAGGCTTGGCTCCAGCAGCTTAGCCTTCAGCAACAGCAACAGCAGCATTTGGCTCAAGATTGTCAGCGAGTGCAGACAGAACTACAGGCTACACAACGGCAGCAACAGCAGCTAGAAACCATCCTGACTCAGGCTGAGCAAATTGTGGCTCACTACAGCCGATTTCAACAGCTACAGGCAGAAGAAGAAATTCAGTCTGAGAAATTCCGCATCCATCAAAGCTACCAGCTTCAGCAACAGCAGCTTCAGCAACAGCAGGCGGAACAGACGCAAACCCTGCGAGAGCATCTGCGGCAAGCCCAAACCCAACTCGAAGGGCTACAGCAACAGCAGCTAGAACTTCATCAAGTTTTGAGTAAAGTAGACGAAGTTGAAGTCGGCTTAGAACACCTGCGGCAAGCCCGATCGCGCCTCAGTGAACTCGATCAGATTCAAATGCAGGTGGCTCCGATGGTGCAGCGACGGCAGCAAGTGCAAACTCAGCTTGAGCGCCAGCAGGCTCGGCTCACGGCTCGGCTCGAAGAATTGCAACTCCTTCGCCAACAGCTAGAAGCCCAGCAGCAAACCCAGCCCCATTTGCAGCAAGTCGCCACCACCATTGCCGAACAAATTGATTACTTAGAACGGCAGCGGGTCTATCAGCAGCAAGTCCGCGAGAAAGGGATCGAACGACGCGCCTTTATGGAACGCTTGCAAGAACAGCAGCGCAAATGTGAACGAGAAATAGCTGAACTCGATCATAAAATTTTGTTGCTGCAACAGCAGGCAACTCAGGAAGCCCCTGAACCGTGGGGCAGCCGAGCCGCTGAGCGACAAGAGCATTCTTGGGATGAAGAAAGCACAAACGCGCAGCTTTCCGTTCTGAGTCTAGAAACAAATCCCCTAGAAGCGAACCCCCGGCAGCCAGTCACCGCCTATCCGCCCTGCCCGTTGTGTCACCGACCGTTGGATGAACACCATTGGCAAGTCGTTTTACAGCACCATCAGCAGCAAAAGCAGGAGATTCAAGATCAGCTTTGGGTGATTCGAGAACAGTTGACGACCTCCGACCGAGAAATTCGGGTGTTGCGGCAAGAATACCGCGATCTAGACAAAGAGCTATCGCAATATGGCATCGCTCTAGAGCAGCGCGGCAAGCTGCAAGAACAGTTGCAGGGGGTATTGCACAGCCACACTCGGCTTCAGCAGGTTTTGGCAGAGCAAATGGAGCTAGAGCAATCGCTGCATCACGGTGACTATGCGGCAGATCTTTCGGAAGAGCTTCAGTTGCTCAATCAAAGCTTGCAGCAGTTGAACTATGACGATCGGGATCATGCCCTCGTGCGCGGACAGGTGGATCGCTGGCGCTGGGCAGAAATTAAACAAGCTGAATTGCGGCAGGCTCAGCGTAGACAAGCCCAGCTTGCCGACCAACAGCCCCAGCTAGAAGCCGTCATTGCTGATCTGATGCAACAGCTATCCGCAATCAGCACTTCTGCTCTCCAGCAAGAAATTGAGCACCTCGACCGACAATTGCTTGCCCTCAGCTATGACCTTGACCACCATACAGCTTTGCGGCAAATGCTCCGGCAATTCCAGCCCTGGCAGTTACAATATCAGGCTTTGCTCCAAGCTCAGCAGCAGTATCCGCAGATGCAGCAGCGAGTCGAGGAGCTAGTCAGCGTCGGAATGCAGCGGCGGCAGGCACTAGAGCAGGTTAACATCCAGGTCAACTACCTCAACCATCAGCTAGAGCAGACCCCTGACCCAAGCGAGCAGATTCACACCCTAGAGCACCACATGCAGCAACGCCGCGCCCATCTGGATGATTGTCTGGCTCATTTGGGACGGCTTCAGCAACAGCAGCAGCAGCTTGCTGACCTCAAAACGCAGCAGATAGAATTGAGCGCTCAAATCCAAACCAGTCGGCGACAGTTCCGGGTCTATCAAGAATTAGGGCAAGCATTCGGCAAAAATGGCATCCAGGCTTTGATGATCGAGAATGTGTTGCCACAGCTAGAAGCAGAAACCAACCAGATTTTGGGTCGCCTCAGCGCCAATCAGCTTCACATCCAATTTGTGACGCAGCGAGCCAGCCGCAAAAACACCGCAGCCGCCGCAAAGCTAATCGATACCCTCGATATTTTAATCAGCGATGTGCAGGGAACCCGTCCCTACGAAACCTACTCTGGCGGCGAAGCGTTTCGGGTTAATTTTTCCATTCGCTTAGCTTTAGCGCGACTGTTAGCCCAACGATCGGGAACAGCCCTACAGCTATTGATCATTGATGAAGGCTTCGGCACTCAAGATGAAGCAGGCTGTGAGCGGTTGATTAGCGCGATTAATACCATTGCTTCAGATTTCGCTTGCATTCTCACCGTTACCCACATGCCGCACCTAAAGCAAGCTTTTCAAACTCGCATTGAAATTTGCAAAACGGAGCATGGCTCACAGCTTTCTTTGTCTGCTTAGGATCGTGGATTGAATCAATCTGTAACCCCTACGGGCGGGTTGAGCCGATCAATCGGCATCCGGCAATCGATTTGACCGCAAAACCCCCCCTAACCGCTATCGAACGGATTGAATTCCCATTTCTTAGCCAATTGCCTATCCAAAGTCTGGCGATCCAACGTAAATTATCCGGAACAACCTGTGCTGGAATTGCGTTAGGTTCATTAGACTGTAGCTTGAGACTATCGCTTAAATCCTGTCACTTCATTTCTGAAGTTGGGCAATCTACGATAGTAGATTCGAGCGTTGATCAAGCAGAAATTTGGATACGATTCCAATTTCAACTTCTCCGTTCAAGCTGTATTTATGAGGTCTAAAACCGTGGAGAACAGAAGGCAGCCGCATTATCCCCAAAACTCGCAGAGCAGGCGGCATGAGTCGGTTGTGTCGGTTGTTCAACCTGCCGTTGCTGTAACCACTGCGATTCGGGTAGTGCCCTCTGCTGTCCCATCCACTCCCACAACTGTGTCGCTGCCAGTGCAATGGGTGCGGGGTAAAAATCTCGACTTTTGCCTACTCGCCTTTTGCTCCTGCATACTAGCGATTTTGTGCCACCAGGCTGTGCATCTGCCCTCCTCCCAGTCTGCGTCCACCTCAACTCTGGCAGCCTCCTCTAGAGTTGTGCCATCTCAGCTTGATTTCATGCTGAAAGCAGGATTATTCACCTCATCGAACCAGCGGTCGGAGGGGGAGGAAGAGATTGCAGAGTAAGGAAGGCGTTGAGCGTGGCCGAAACGCTGGGCAGTTTCGTGAATGAGGGTCTTGTAAGGTGCGGTTCATACACGACAAAAGATGGGTTAAGCAGAGCTGTAAACCCACTATTGAATCAGCAGCATTCGTCAGAAGCAGCGAGAAGCGCGAATCAGGGGCAATTCAGATCCCATCGCCCCTAACTCTGCCTATCGAAGGAAACTGCTGATCAGCCAAAGGAACACGAACGTGACGAGAGCCGCAAACGATTCTGTTGCCAGAGAAATTTGAGTGAGTTGCGGAGCGATGAGTTGCCCGATCTGGAGACCAAACACAACGCCGACCACTAACCCAATCAGCGTCAGTAAAAACGCCCGCCCAAACTTATGCTCTTTGCGGTTCAAGAAGTACAGGCTTGCTCCAACGCCTAACGCCAGCCCCATCGAAGGCACTGAGAGACTCAGCAGCCCGGTGCCTGCAAAAACGGCAGCAGGCAGTAGGATGTCTCCCCGACTGGGGGTATCGATCAGCCGCTGAAGCCAATCAGGAGTTTTATTGACAGAGGTAGGAGCAAATTCAGGAGGTGGCTCAACTAAACGCTCAGGAAACCGAATTCGATCGGGCACTTTGATTTTGCCTTCCTGCCTCATGCGCAACCGATCCATCAAAATTGCATCATAGGCAGTTTCAATGGCTTCAACCTGTTTCCGATCACCCGCGTGTTCTTGCACCAGCCGATTTCGAGCCTCCTGAATTTCATCAAACGAAGCACTTTCATCTAGCCCAAGTCTTTCATATGCATTTTTGTCACTCATCTACAACCTCCAGAAGACTCCCTCTGCATAATTCGATTATGATCGGCATAAGAAAAATGAAGAATATCAGCCAGAGTGCAATGGCATCTACCCGCCTTTTTTTGGTCATTTGCTTGTTAGCCTATCCTTTCGCTAGCCAATAGTGTAACTGTCTGTTTGGACGACATAAATAAAATTAATGAGAGAATTATGATCAGTCGAATCAGCATT
>JAAUQT010000047.1 GCA_012033495.1 Cyanobacteria bacterium RM1_2_2
TGGGGGCCAGCGCCCCCAAGCCTTCCCCCAGCCTTGCCAAAACCTAACAACGATTGCACAAACACCAAGCCACCATACAGTTGAAAAGCCCGATCCCAATCACTCGGAGCCTTGCGAAACAAATCAATCCGCGACTGCAACCCCCTCACCAGCGACAGATGCTCCAAAGCCGTCTCAGCAAACTGCGGAAACTCCACCCACACCGGCACCGTAGCCAAGCAACCATCCAAAAAATACAGCAACTGATTCCAGCGAATCCGGTTCGTCGAATGCACCACCGGCAACCCACCATCCTGACTCGCATCAAAAATCACCCCCTGCTGGAACTCATAATTCCAATCACAGAATCTTAAAACACAGTTGCGTTTCGGCAAATGCAAATCAAGCACCTGCGCATAATCCTGCGTTTGCTCCTTACGAGTTAGCTGATTTCGCACATTCGTATCCACAACCGCCTCAAAAATTGGCAACCTACCCTCCACCCGATTCTGCACCTCAGACCAATCAAACCTCAGCGACCCCAACTGCCCCGCCTCATTTTCGCAAACTACACTCACCTGCGGAGAAGCCGCCTCCAGATAATGCACCCGGAACACCCGGATCGCTTGAATTGCCGTCAAAGGAACCCAAAATGCCGGAATTTCTGCCTGCTGTAAAGCCTGCCCATACCGTTGCAGTTCACCAATTGCCCCCACTCGATACAGCCGCCAGCCCCGGCTCGGTAACAGCAACCGCGCCGTATAAGCATCCAGTTTCATAATCGCCGCAAACTTTTGAGCCGCTGCCTGCCGCAACTCAGGCGAAATTGTATCCAGCACCAAAAAGCCTGGATTCGTGTTGCTCGGTTCAACCGTCGGTTCAGTTGAGGCTAGCTCTTGCCGAGTTTTATCCAACTCTGCCAACCGCTGCAACCCCAGCCGCGCCTGACCCACCACCTTCGGATTCGTCGTTTCCTGTAATAGCTGTCGATAGAGCGATCCGGCAACATTTAACTTACCCGACACTTCTCGCAACCGCCCCAAATAGAGCTTCACCCAAGGGCTATCCGGCATCTGCTGCTGAAGTTGTTTCAACAGAGTAGCCGCCGTCTTGTAATCTTGGCGATCGAATGCCGCAGCCAGTTGATTGAGCATAGCAAGAGTGGATAGGTGGATGGGTTTTCGAGAATGGGCATTAGCTCAGCTTTCCCTTCAGCTTATCGATTTTTTCAGGTTCGTGA
The DNA here is from genome assembly GCA_012033495.1 of Cyanobacteria bacterium RM1_2_2. Taxonomy (GTDB): domain Bacteria; phylum Cyanobacteriota; class Cyanobacteriia; order Elainellales; family Elainellaceae; genus Elainella. The sequence continues at coordinate 1,220 of JAAUQT010000047.1, forward strand.
TCTTGCTGATTCTGAGCAGACTCCAGCACCGATGCAATCATCGACAATGCCACCAAAGGAGCCGTAACTGCTCGTAAAATGCGTGATCCTAACGCTACAGGTTGATAGCCCGCCTCAAGCGCCTGCTCAATTTCGGTGGATGTCCAGCCGCCTTCAGCCCCCACCGCAACCAGAATGGCAGCAGGAAGCAAGTTATCCTGATGCTCAGTTTGCTGATGTTCAGTTTGCTGATGTTCAGTTTGCGATTCCTGGTTATTGTGCTCTGCTAGCTGCCAGCGATCAACCTGCTGCATCAGACAAGTGAGCAAGTGGGGATAATCGCCTCGCGCTTCGCAGAGGTAACAAACCGCTTGAGCCGCATTCCAGCTTCGTAAAGCCTCCTGCCACGATAACGGCGGCAACACCTCCGGCACAATTTGACGCTCCGATTGTTCAGCGGCTTCTTGAGCAATCCGCCGCCAGCGATCGAGTTTTTGCGCGCTGGGATGGAGTAAAGTGCGTTGGCTGAGGATCGGCTGAATCGTTGCCACTCCAATCTCGGTAGCCTGACGCACCACCTCACCATACCGTTTTGGGGAGGGGCAATCAGCAAAGTGAGGGCAATCGGCAGTTCTGTTTGGACTGGAATCGCTTGCAGCCGTTGGGCGGGCTGATCAACAGCTTGTAATTCTGCTAGCCACCAGCCGCCAGCCGTGATCGCAATAAACCGATCGCCTGCCTGTAGCCGCAGCACTCGATGCAGATAATGTCGTTGCGGCTCGGTTAACAGAATGCCTTCATTGAAGCACTGAGACTCTGCCACTATCAGCCGTTGCAGTTGAACATAAGAACTTCTCATTACCATCATCACTATCTATTTGCAAGAAATGTTGCGAATTTGTAACAGAACTGTTATATTTATTTACATGAGTTACAAAGCTTCAAAAACTTCATCCCTAGCTGGAGACGCAGGTTTCAAAACGCGGCAAGGTTGAGTATCCCGATTAGCTGGTTGCAACTACTGGGGCACAACTACTGAATGTACAACCCCAGTGCTAATCAGCATTAAAGCGAAGACATTAAAGAAATAGCGAGGTCAAAGAAATGACGATTTTAATTGCATTGTTTGTAATCGGTTGGGTGGCTGTTGCACTCATTGGAACTCAAGCCTACTTTCGGGGCGAGCAATCAAAGCCGATCCACGCTCGCAACTGGCGTTCTAGCTCTTTCGAGCAGCTAGCCCAATCTTTCACAGGCGCTGAGACTGACTACACCGAGCGCACCCCTGGCTTTCAGGCAGATGCTTACACCAGCCGCCTGCTTCCCGACGCATAAGGCGATGTCCTGTTAGCTTTTCTTGTTTCAACGGATTCCTCTAGTATCTAAACCCCTGGGCAACGCCTGGGGGATTTTTTTAGGGAATTGCTTGGTTGAAATCTCTATTAAATTAACGGCAGCCAAATCTCAAAGACTGAGCCACTTTTCATTGAGTCATCTGGTGAATCCGTCTGAGTTGCGATTTCAGCCGTCGCTTCTGATAGCGTGCATGAACGGAAGTAAAACTGTCCGCCGTGTTTGGCTGTGACAATTTGATAGCTGACGGCAAGACTCGTTTCTTTATCAGCCCGCTTTTCCACTGAAAATGAATCGAGAATTTTCTGCCGTTGCTCGGCTCCAATCCCCGGCCCGTTATCGGCGATTTGGATCAAAACCCAACGCAAGGGGCTACTAGACACGCCTGCTTCTGGTGCAGAGCGAACCTGAGTCGTGATGGTAATTTGAGGTTTGGGTTCTGCTGCCTGCCAAACCGATCTGGAATGACTGCGAAAGGTGGCAGCTAGCTCTCGTCGGACTGCCTGATTCAGCAGCGCATCCATTGCATTGGTGAGGATGTTCATAAATACCTGGTTCAACTGTCCAGCAAAACAAGTGACTGGCGGCAGATGCCCATAGTGTCGAACAATATCAATCTCACCTGTTAAGCGGCTTTTGAGCAACAGTAAAATGCCATCTAAACACTCATGCAGGTTGGCGGGCTTGGGATACACGTCATCTATATGACAAAAATTTTGTAGGCTGCTCACCAGGTTTTTCAGCCGTTCTGCCCCAGCTCGAATGCTGGCGATCGTTTGCGGCAGGTCTTCACGCAAGTAATCAAGTTCAATTTCGGTTTGGATATCAGCAATGGCAGGGGGCAACGTCGGCAGGTGCTCCTCATAGGCAGCTAAAAGCTCCATCATCTGCTGAGTGTAAGTAGAGAGGTGAGCTAAATTTCCCCAAATAAACCCAACTGGATCGAGAATTTCGTGAGCAACGCCATCAACCAGCCGCCCCAAGCTCGCCATTTTTTCGGTCTGAATCATCTGGGCTTGAGTGCGCTCATAGCGAACTTGCGTTTCAATGCCGCGAATTTGCCAGTAGGCAATGTTGAGTTCGTGCACATCCAGCAGGCGGTAGGTCTGAGAATCGATTTGCACCACAATTGGCTCACTCTGCTGCTGGGGGAGCCGCCGCAATGCCATTTGAGCTGCCACCAAAATTGGTGTTGTTGCTGCCAAAACCAGATGCTCGATGCGGGCATAGCTGTAGAGCACCGAAAGGGAATTCGGCAAAAATAGCGTCATTGCTTCCGGGCGCACCAGAAACTCTAGCAAGCGCTGACGTGAAATCATGCCGAAAAATTGCTGCTGTTCTCGCAAAACCACCCCTGGCAAACTCGGATGCTGTTCAAAGACTTGTGCAACTTCCATGCCCGTATGGCGGATTGCTACTTGAAATTCGTGAAGCGGTAAGTCTGCTAGCGTCGATTCCAAATTCAGTCCGTGGTTGGTGGCTTCAAACAGTTGAGGTGACGGCAGTTTGGGCCGAATGCGCTTAGCAGAGGGCATAGGAGATGACCAATAGAAAACAGGATGAAACTGTAGAACGCAGTCGATGAAAGGGCAGATTATCTTTCCTAACATGCCCATCGACTAGAAGCTACTACCCTTTGACCAGAGAATTTCAGAAAATCGAGCCGAGTTGATGGCTGAAGTGATCACTCTGGGCACTCTAGTCATCACTTCAGTCTATTTGCTTTTGATTCACTCATTCACTTCAAATCTAGGGCTGATCGCTCACGCCGATGTTGGATTCGATGCCTGATTCTCAGTTTTGTTTTCCGGCACGTCCAAAAGCAATGTAAAGTTCTCGTCCAATTTTTTGTGAATGTAGTTAAATTTCAGAAGGGGGCAAAGTACGCTACCAATAGCGTTTTTAGAAGTAAAAGCTCATGAAAAGCTCTAAAGATAGAAATCTACGTAGAAAGCTATCCCAATGCCCTTCGCCCTTCTGCCGTCCCCCACTGCACAACCGCATTTATCATGGCTAACTTAACCGCTAACTCTTTTGAACAACTCCGCGAGCGCATCAACACAGCGCAAAGTGGAGACATTATTACCATCAACACGCAGCGACTAGCATTGGCGGGAGAACTGCCAGTCATCAATAAGGATTTGACCATTCGCAGCGTGGGTGATGCCACCATTAGCGGCAGCAACGCCTATCGGGTGTTTCAGGTGGCAGGCGGCAATGTCGTTTTTTGAGAATTTGACCATTGAAAATGGCTTAGCCAAAGGCGCTGATGGCAATACCACCGATATCAACGGGGGCAATGGTTTCGGCGGCGGTTTGTTGGTTACAGGCGGCAATGTTACCGTAATCAACACCAACTTCCAAAACAACGTCGCTGAGGGCGGCAACGGTCTAAGCGCCAGCGGCACAGGCGGCAATGGGGGCAACGGGCAGGGTGGAGCCATCTACGTCGGTGGCGGCTCACTGCGGATTAGCACCAGTTCGTTTAGCGACAACTCGGCTACGAGGGGCGATGGCGGGACGGGCGCAACCCCAGGTGTTCCGGGTTCTAGTACCGGAGGGGCAATTTTTGTCAATGGCGGGACGGTAATCACGGAAGGAACGCCCAGCTATGCAAGAAATACGGCAGATCGAGTTCCTTCCAACACCGATGGGCCCGTCGCCATTCAAAACATTGATCCGCCGCTAGTCGCTTCGATTAATCGCCAAGATACTAACCCCACGGCTCAAGACACGGTTGCTTACGAAGTTCAGTTTAATCAAGATGTAACCGGGGTTGACCTGACCGATTTTGTAGTGGTTGCAGTGCCGCCGCAAAGTGCAGATCAAACTTTGATTACGGGAGCGATTCCGCTGTCTGTGGAACCAATTGGTGGCAGCGGTCGGGCTTACCGGGTGGTGGTCAGTACGGGCAGTGGCAAAGGGAATATCGAGCTTCAGTTAGATGACAACGACTCGATTCGCAATGCCGGACAAGTGCCACTAGGGGCAACGGGTCGAGATAACGGTGACTTCACCGGGCAGCGCTATTTCGTTGACCGCACGCCGCCCACCGCCAACCTGATTCGCAAAACGCCTGGGGCTGAACGCACGGCTGCCAACCTCGTGACTTACACGGTGCAGTTTAGCGAGCCAGTCAACGGCATTGATACTGACCCGTCGGGCGGGCTAAGAAACTTTGCACTCGTCACCAATGGCGACATTTCGGGTGCTCAGGTGGTTTCAGTGACGCCAAATCTCAACGATCCGAGCCGCAACACGACTTACGATGTGGTGGTGAATACGGGCAACGGCAACGGCACGCTGGCCCTGCGGCTAATCGACGACAACACCATTACCAGTCGGGTGCGAGGTGTACCCCTGTTTGGCAACGGCACGGCAGATGGAGATGTGACTGGCCCCAACTACGTCTTGGATAAAACACCCCCCCAAGTCGCTTCGATTCAACTTCGAGCCGATGGTTTGACGAAAAGCGGCACGGTTGGCTTTAACGTCACCTTTACGCAAGATGTCACCGGAATTAGCATCGACGACTTTGCGCCTGTGATCAGCGGAGGCTTGAGTGGCGCAAGCATTGTTTCAGCCACGCGCATCGACCCGACTGACAACCGCACGTTCAACGTCATCGTCAATACAGGCAGAGGCGATGGCAACCTTGGACTGAGCGTGATCGACAACGACTCGATTGTGAATGATCTGCAAGTTCCGCTAGGCGGGGCAGGCGCAGGCAACGGCAATTTTACAGGGCAAGCGACCTACTCCGTGCTCAAAAGTGCGCCTGTGGTTTCTGCGATCAATCTAATTGGAGGCAATCCAACTGCGGCTGAAACCGTCAGCTATGCGGTGACGTTTAATCAAGATGTGGTGGGTGTCGATGCCACTGATTTTCAACCCATCGCTGCCGACCTGACCGGAGCCAGTATTGCTTCTGTTTCGGGAAGTGGCAACACCTATACGGTAGTGGTCAATACAGGCAACGGCAACGGCACGCTAGGGCTGAATCTGGTTGACGATGATTCGATCCGCAATGGATTAGATACAGTCCTAGGAGGGCCAGGGGCAGGCAACGGCAACTTTGTTGGGCAGGTCTATGGCATCAACAAAACGCCCCCTCGCGCCACGGTAATTGAACGGTTGCAGACTAGCCCCAATAACACAGGCACTGTCAATTTCACCGTCAGCTTCAGCGAAGCCGTAGGCGGTGTTGACCCAACCGACTTTGCGCTGGCAACTCAAGGCATCGCTGGGGCAGGCATCACGGCGGTTACTGCCGTCAACAACACCTTTTATTCCGTCACCGTGAGTACGGGCAGTGGCGATGGCACGCTTGGACTGAACCTGATCGACAATGACTCGATTGTGAATGGCTTAGGATTACCGCTCGGTGGGTTTGGGGCGGGTAACGGCAATATTGTTAGCGAAGTTTACGGCATCGATCGCACGGCTCCTACGGCTAATATCATCAATGTTGCGCCCAATCCCCGTCGAGATAAGGTCGATGCCATCACCATTCGCTTCAGTGAAGCCATTCGAGGATTAAGCTTATCCGATCTGCGCTTAACTCAAAACGGCGAAACAGTGGCGCTCAACCGAGCTACCTTATCGAGTGCAGATGGGATTAACTGGACGTTGGGCAACATCAAAAAGCTCACCAATGAAAAAGGAGACTATCGGCTGCTGTTGGCGGCGAGTGGCAGCAGTATTACGGATGTGGCAGGCAATGCGCTGAGCGGCGATGCTAGCAACCGATGGACAAACCTAGTCACTGTAGAAGCTTGCGATCCAGGCATTACTCGGCGCGGCACCAGGGGTGCGAATCGGTTAGTCGGCACAGAAGATAGTGATACGCTGATTGGCAGAGCTGGCAATGACTTGCTGATCGGGAATGATTGCCGAGATCGGCTCAGCGGTGGCAATGGCAATGACCGATTAGTGGGCGGTGAAGGCCGCGATGAGTTGTTGGGCGGCAGCGGAGCCGATCGGTTCATCTACGCGGGGGCTGGCATCAATGAAGCGCTGGCTGATTCGTTAATTGATTTTCCCGATCGAATCAAAAGATTTCGCTTTTCAGAATCTGATAAATTTCAACTTTCGTTCAACGGCAGCCTGAACCGAAGCGATCGCCCTCGCGGTTTGTTCTCGGCTGGACAAGTCAACGGACGCAGTTTGGAGCAAGCGGTCAAAAATGCCTACCGAGACAAAGACCAATTGGAAAATAGTGCTCAAGCTCTAGAAGGACGCGAAGCCGTTTTCTTTGGCTGGCGCAACAGAACTTACCTTTCAGTGAATGATCGGGGACAGGGGTTCACGGCAGATCGGGACTTGGTGATCAACATAACGGGGATTCAGTTAAAGGCAGGCGATACTCAGCGCGGCAGCTTAAGTGTATCTGACTACTTTGCCTAATTATTGCGGTGTAACTGCGGTGTAAAGATGGCATCGAAAAAAATGACCCCTTAGGGTGATGTGGTACGTGTGCTTCATCACTCTTTTTTATTGGGTAAGGCTACATTGCTCCGATAAGAAAAAAAGGTGGGCGGCGGTTTATCACATTGCTTTTATTTATCTAAAGTTTTCTATTTCTGTAAACTCACTGAACTCGATTGGAGTATCCAGAGTGAGAATTTGTTTGCTATCCTCAAGGCGATCAGATGGGCAGAAAGGCTTCTAACCATCGTGTGTGTGAAAATGAGTTGGAAAAGTTTGTTAAAAGCAATTTTATTAAGGTAGGGTCTGTATTCCAGATACCTATCTGGTTGCTTCATCGAGTCAATTTGCCTACATTTGCTATTCACGCTTGCTGTCAGTATCAAAAACTGAGATCATTTAACGCTTAAAACTTTTTGGCAAAGGGAACGCCGCTTTTGTTCACGTTTGATCTCCTAATCATTGATTCATCAGGAATTCATTTTGACTGGAATCTTAAAACTAGATGAATTTCCTATAAAGTATCAGTAAAATCCGAATAAATTTCTCAGAGAAGAATGCTACCTAATGGTTTTCCCGGATTCTGGTGTTTAATTTAACTTAAAATTTTCACCAAATTCAGGGGATACACTGCTATAAATTAGGTATAAATTAGGAAACACGGAAGATAGCTGCGTTTGCTGGCTTCTCTGTAATTACGTAGATTTCACGTTTCCAAAGTTAAAAATATTACTTAGAGGCATCTAGCCATGACTTCCTGTCGTCGCTTTTCTACCCTTGTTGTTGTTGACCCAGCAGTTGCTGACTACTCTAGCTTGGTGGACAGCATCCCTTTAGAGGCTAATCTTCTGGTTCTCGACCCTGCAAAAGATGGGGTTACACAAATTACACAAGCTTTGACCGCCCATAGCGCCATCAAGAGTTTGCATATTCTTTCCCATGGACACGCTGGAGCGCTACAGCTTGGTTCTGCCTCTCTAAATTGGCAAACGCTCGATCGCTACGCGGCTGCTCTGCAATCTTGGGCCAAATCGTTGGCGACAGGCGCTGAAATCCTGCTTTATGGCTGTGAAGTAGCGGCTGGGTCAGTGGGTCAGTGGTTTGTCAATCAGTTGAAATCTCTGACAGGTGCAGAAATTGCCGCTTCTACCAATCTGACGGGTAGTGCTGCGCTGGGTGGCGATTGGCGGCTAGAATTTTCGACGGCTTCTGTCCAAGCTCCCATTGTGTTTGCTGAGACGGCACGGGTAGCCTATGCTCATACCTTGGCGGTTTTGGTGACAGACGACTTCCGAGGTAGTGATGTTATCGATAGAAGTTGGAAGTTTGGTGTTGGCGATGCGGTAGGAGGCATTGTTCCAGCCAACCCATTTTTGACGGCACGGGATATCACAGCCCCGTCTGGAACAGGTGGTTTGCCGGGAAGCCCAACCGGAACAGCCCTTGATCCGGCGGGAGAAGGTGCGCTGCGGTTGACAAACAACAATCAAAACCAGGCATCCTTTGTACTTTTTGATAAGCCGCTTCTAGCCCGAGACGGGTTGACCATCACGTTTGAAATTTTTTCCTACAACGGCACAGGGGCAGACGGCATCAGCTTCTTCTTGCTCGATGGTGCAGTTTCACCCAACACGGCTGGCGCTTTTGGTGGGTCGTTAGGCTATGCCCAAAAAATTGATAGCGTGGTTGGGCCGGTTGCAGGGCTAGAAGGCGCTTTTGCTGGAATTGGCTTCGATGAATATGGCAATTTCTCTAGCGAGACGGATGATGGTGGGGTGATTGTCCGCAATGGCAGCAATCCAAACGGCCCCCTCCCGGATGGGAAAACCCCCGACTCGATCGCAATTCGCGCGGGTGGAGCTGGGCTGACGGGCTACCAGTATGTGGGCGGCACCGATACCTTGGTGTTTGAAAATGGCGAAGGAATTGATAGCCCTAACGCTACAACCCGTGACCCTGCTCGTCGGACGGTCAAAATTGACGTCACGCCAGAAGGCAGGCTCTCAGTTCGGATTGATGGCAATAATGATGGAGATTTTCTCGATTCGGGGGAAACCAACACCGAACTTGTTGATCGAGAGATTGTTTCGATCAACGGCACACCGCTGCCTTCCTTCTTCAAGTTTGGCTTTGCGGCTGGCACTGGCGACAGCACCAACATTCACGAAGTCCGCAACTTGGTGGTGACGACGCTCAATGACCCGCCTGAAACTAGCCCCTTCTCGCGGTCACTGCTGCCGGGTAGCACGGTGCTGCTGCCGGGTTTCTCGGCGGTTGACCCAGATGTAGCCGATGGCGACTCGGTTGCATCCTACACCATCGCAACACTGCCTGGCGTTAACCAAGGACGACTATTTTTAGGGAATCCGACTAGTGGGGGTAGGCTGATTGCGGCTGGAGAAGACCTGACCCCTCAGGAAATTCAAACGGTGTTCTTCCAGTCCACGTCTGGATTTAGTGGCGCCACATTTACTTACACAGCTACCGATACTCGCGGCGCTTCCGACGAAACCCCAGCGACGGTAACGCTGATTCCTCTCACCGTTGACACTAACCTCCCTCCCGAAACCTCTCCCAGTTCGCTCCGACTCCTGCCGGGTGAAACAAAGCTCGTCCCTAACCTTTCTGGGAGTGACTCTGATGGAACTGTGGTTGGCTACCGGATTGTTACACTGCCGCCAGCAAACCAAGGCACACTATACCTGGGCAATCCAGCGAGCGGCGGAACACCTGTTAGCATGGGGCAAGACTTAACGCCCGCCCAAATTCAACAGGTTTTCTTCCAAGCGTCCAGCAGTTTTCCGGCGATCAGCGGTTTACCTACGCGGCAATTGATGACTTGGGCAAGATTGACCCAACTCCAGCACCAGTCACGTTGAACTTGCAAGGTGTTGTTGATCCGGTCATCTGCCAACCTGGGGAAAACATTAGAGGGACTGATCGCAACGACAATATCGACGGTACTCCCGGAATTGACCGTCTGCGCGGTTTAGACGGAAATGATCGCCTGCGGGGCTTCAACTGTAACGATATGTTGGATGGCGGTCGCGGCAATGACAGGCTGGCTGGCGGTGCTTTCCGTGACGTGCTGATGGGACGGCAAAACAACGACGCGGCTCGCGGTAATGCTGGTGATGATGTCATTAACCTAGGGTTAGGGTTTGATAAGGGCTACGGCGGCGATGGCAATGATATCGTGTATGGCCGTCGCGGGGCTGATTTCATCAAAGGCAGAGGCGGCAATGACACTCTGCTGGGAGGTCGCGGTAAGGATAGGGTGATCGGTGGCGCAAATGATGACTTCCTGGATGGACAGCAAAACGATGATTTCCTGCGAGGCAGTAATGGCAATGACACCCAAAACGGCGGATTAGGCGCAGACAGACACCGGGGCGGCAGACAGGCTGACCGAATTGTGGGTCGGCGTGGTGCAGACACAATCTGGGGTGGCAAAGGTGCTGATACGCTGATCGGCAGCCGGGGGAATGACCGCCTCGCGGGACATACTCAAAACGATGAGATTGATGGGGGTGATGGCAACGACCGGATTATTGGCGGCAATGGGGAGGATCGGATTCGGACGGGCCGTGGTTCTGATCGAATCACGTACAGGTCGGCTTTGCATGGCGTTGATCGTATCCTCGACTTTGATGTTGAATTTGATAAGTTCAACCTCGCTCCCATTTTCAACAACAAGCCAGAATATGGCAGGGCTAACCGATTTAATGCCTATGTGAGGATCGGCAACAGCGACAATGGGGCAATTCTACGAGTGGATTCCAACGGCGATCCGGCGGGCGGCTTCGTTCGTTTGGCAATTCTGCGAGGCGTGGAAGCGAGCAGCCTCAGCGCTAGTAATTTCTTGGTCTAACTGGGTCTGAAACGAGTCGAAGATCTCTTTTTTCGTCTTCGCTCAGATCCCTGGATTCTCAAAGAATCTGGGGATCTCATACCGTTTTAGATTTGCGTTCGCGCAGCGTTGCGCTAGCACTTTTGGATTGGGGAAGCTTTGCGTAGCCATGGTTTTAGTCTGCGAACTACCGCGTCCTCTGTCTAAATCGGTGGTTTCAATCGGTATCAAGTCTGAGGCTATGCATTAAAAGGTCGGCGGTTTGTTCAAACGATCCCTTAGATTGCTCAGCAGTTAAGGGCTGTGATCCATTCCAGCCAGAACCCTGACGATGGCAGAATGACAGTCCCTAGCCTGGTTTTGGGGGCGGGCGCGATCCGGCGGATGTCGTCAACGATTGACCATGATTTGATGCCGCACCCTAGGACTTGGAGGGTTTTTACCGATGGAACTTGTTGAATTGCACCAATGAAATTGCACCAGCGAAATTGCGCGGGAGTGAGGCTGAAATTTGCTAAGCTAATCCACGTTGAATAGCAACCCTTTGCCTCATGAGCCATTCGCCTATCCGCGTTTGCATTATTCTCGGTACTCGCCCTGAAGCCATTAAGCTCGCTCCTGTAATTCAGCAATTCCAACAGGATGCAGCGTTTCAGACGCAGGTTGTGTTAACAGGGCAGCATCAAGAAATGGTGGCGCAAGTCATGCAGCTATTCAGCTTGCAGGCAGATCACGATCTGGCGATTATGCAGCATGGACAAACGCTGACAGATATTACTTGCCGCAGCATTCAAGGGTTAGAGCAACTGTTTCAGCAGGTTCAGCCGCAGATCGTTTTGGTGCAGGGTGACACCACAACCGCGTTTGCAGCAGCTCTGGCAGCTTTTTATCACAAAATCCCGGTTGGGCATGTTGAGGCAGGCTTGCGAACCGATAATCTATACAACCCTTTTCCAGAAGAAGCCAACCGACGCTTAATCTCCCAAATTACCCAGCTTCACTTCGCTCCAACTGCCCTTTCGGTAGAGAATTTGCAGCGGTCGGGAGTGGTTGGCAAAATCTACAACACAGGCAACACCGTGATTGATGCCCTGCTTACCGTTGCTGAGCGCCAGCCTGCTTGCCCAGTCACCGGATTAGACTGGAACCAGCATCGAGTTCTGCTTTCCACAGTGCACCGCCGCGAAAACTGGGGCGAGCCCTTGCAGGCAATCGCGCAAGGATTTTTGAAAGTGTTAGACAAATTTCCTGACACTGCCCTGCTGTTGCCGCTGCACCGCAACCCAACCGTGCGTGACCCGCTCCAGTCAATCTTGGGTGAGCACCCGCGCGTATTTCTGACTGAGCCACTCGACTATGCTGAACTGGTCGGCGCAATTCAGCGGTGCTATTTGCTGTTAACTGATTCTGGCGGACTCCAAGAAGAAGCACCCAGCCTCGGCAAGCCCGTTCTGGTTCTGCGGGAAACCACCGAACGCCCAGAAGCCGTTACCGCAGGCACAGCTAAACTGATTGGCACAGAAACCGAGCGCATTTTTCAAGAAGCAGCTACATTACTCAGCCAACCCGATGCTTACCAAAGGATGGCAAATGCGATCAATCCGTTTGGAGACGGGCACGCTTCAGCTCGAATTGCGCAGGCAGTCAAGCAATTTTTTGGCAACTCATAAATTTTCTGCTAATAAATTAAAGGTCGCGCTGAAACTCTTCTAGAGCATCCATCAAGTGTACCTGCGACTGCATTGGCAACAAATCCACGAGGGAGACTTCCAGCTTGCCACCTCCTAGCTTCACTTTTGTTCCCTTCAGAACATTGTTCACATCGGTCTCAGAGATGCTGCCCTTCGTCAACATCGGATAAAATCGCTCCGCTAGCGAAGTATGCAGCCCAGCATCGCGTAGATACAAATGCCATTTGGCGACATCAATGTAAACGTTTTCTCCGATGCCAGCGGCCAGCTTTTCAATTGCTTCACTGCTCATAAATCACCCTCTCGACTTAAAAATATGGCACTACGTAAAAACTGAGGACAGACGCCATGCATGGGTTACTTCCTCCTGCAAGGGTTCTACCCCTGTCTACCACCAACCTAGCTTCGTCAGGCATCGCAAAACGCCCTTCACTTTGAATAATCGGCAATCGCAAAAATGTAAATTGCGTGGGCTACCAATACCGTTAGCCACATTCCCGTCACCCAGACTGACCAACTCCAAGTTTGATGTTGCAAAGTACGAACAAACCAAATCCCAGAGTTTGTCGCAGCGAAAATGGCAACGTGAACAGCGAAGTTCATTCGATCGTCCAGTTTACGATAATCGGGATCTTGACGAGTTGGAATACGAGACCAACGTGGAGGCATAAGTTTTGTCAATCATTAAGCTGAATATCAGGACAGTTAAGCCAGGAATAAGCCTATTAAACCTGCTAGCGCAGATTAATTCATCTGCATCTAGCAAGAGTTTTCTGCATGATTCTGTGCCCGCGCTGCCTTTCCTCATCATTGTAAATTGTAAAGGGATTGTCCCTTCACCAGATATGCGCGAAGCTTCCCCGATCCAAAAGTTGCCAGGCAACGCTGCGCGAACGCAAATCCAAAATCCAAAATAGTCTGAAATGGATGACCGCCCCTAGTGCTTCTGATGATTTCGCAGCGATTTATGAATTTTTTTCCATCGTTCTTTCTCCATTAGGTTTGCCCGCTGGTCTTGCTTGCGCGTTTGATAATCCAGTTCTCGCTGCAACTTTTGATAACTCAACAACCGTTCTGGGTCGAGTTGTCCTTCTGCTAACGCCTGCTGGATTGCACAACCCGGCTCCTGCTGATGCTGGCAATCACGAAAGCGACATTGCTGCGCCAAATTTTCCACATCTGCGAAGGTTTCGGGCAATCCTTCTGCCCCTGACCAGACCTGAATTTCTCGCATTCCGGGCGTGTCGATCATCAGTGCTCCAGAAGGTAACGGAATCAGGTGTCGATGCGTGGTTGTGTGTTTACCGCGATCATCACTCTGCCGAACTGCCTGCACTGCTTGCACTGGCTCACCCTTTAGCTGGTTGATAATCGTAGACTTCCCGACTCCAGAAGACCCCAACAGCACGAGGGTTTGCCCTGGTTGGAGATAAGGTTGGATTGCTTCTAGTCCTTGCTGTTGAGCGGCACTCAAAACAATCACCGGAACGCCCAGCGCAACTGCCTCTACTGCGGTCAGCCGTGACTCGATCTCCGGGCAAAGATCAGCTTTGTTGAGCACAATCACTGGATTAGCCCCACTTTCCCACGCCAACGTCAGATAGCGTTCAATCCGCCTGAGATTGAAATCACCATCCAATCCAGAAACCAGCAAAGCCGTGTCAACATTGGCTGCAATAATTTGTTCTTCTATGGTGCTGCCTGCCACTTTGCGCGAAAACTTGCTGCGTCGAGGCAAAACCGCGTGAATGGTTGCCCGTTTTGCGACTTGAGGCTGAATTACCACCCAATCCCCTACAGCAGGAAAGTCTTGAATGCCAGCAGCTTGATGCCTAAACTTGCCTGTCACTTCGGCAAATTGTTCTCCTTGTTCAGTGTAAAGCAGATAAGTGTGGCGATACTCAGCAGCCACTCGACCAACCGCAAATTCGGGTTGGCCGTAAGGTTTGAAGCTGGAAGCATCGCGCTCGCTCCAGCCTAATTGTTCTAAATTCATTGGTTTTCCTGACTGTGATTACTTGTACGGCAGTCGTTTGCACAAGGTTCACAGAGGAGTTCTCAAGGTCATTTTCCTGACTGGTACAGGAGTAAACAAAGACCCTCTGCGCCTTGCATTGGAAGCGTTAGAGCCATTTCAGTGACCCGCTCGGCGAATAATACAGTCATCGTTCACCTCCTGATGAAGTTCATAACGGGACAACAACTCCACAATAATCAATTCCGGATATTCCCACTCACTAAAGTGACATTTTTGTTACACCCGCAGGCTATATTCGACTAAAGTCCTCATTGCTCTGAGTTCTATGAGTCATTCCACACCAGTTTTGCCATCTTTGTTGTTGCTCGATCCGCTGATTCAAGCTTGGCTGCTGGAAGACATTGGGCGTGGAGACCGGACAACACAAGGGTTGTTTGTGTCTTCTGCGCCGAGGGGGTATGCCGAGTGGATTGTGAAAGAGGCAGGGGTTGTCGCCGGACTGCCAATCGCAGCACGGGTATTTCAGTTACTCGACGCCAAAACTCAATTTACGGCAAAAGTCGCAGAAGGACAGTGGTGTGAGCGAGGCGAGGTGATGGCTCAAATCGATGGTGCTCTCGATACACTCCTCACCGGAGAACGAGTGGCGTTGAACTTGGCGATGCGCCTCAGCGGAATTGCCACGATGACGAGCAAATATGTGGCTCAAATCGCCGATTTGCCGACGCAGCTCGTAGACACGCGCAAAACCACACCCGGACTTAGAATTCTCGAAAAATACGCATCTCAGGTGGGCGGAGCAGTCAATCACCGCATGGGTTTAGATGACGGCGTGATGATTAAAGATAACCACATTGCAGCAGCAGGGGGAATTACGGCAGCAGTGACGCAAATTCGAGCGAGAATGCCTTATCCGCTTACTATTGAAGTAGAAACGGAAACGATGGCGCAAGTGGCAGAAGCACTAACAGCAGGTGCAGATATTATCATGCTGGATAACACGCCCATCGATCAAATGCGGCAGGCAGTAGAAATGATTCGGGATACAAACGAGCGCATCAAAATTGAAGCATCTGGTAACATTACACTAGATACAATTCGAGCCGTTGCCGAAACAGGCGTCGATTACATCTCAACTAGCGCCCCAATTACGCGATCAACCTGGCTGGATCTGAGTATGAAGATTCGGCAGAGCAGCCACTAAAACCGCAAAGGTGCCTTACCGCCACCATGCCAATTTTGTCTTCGTTTGCTTCATCTGCCTGATCAAAATTTCAACCTCTTCAAGTTCAGCATTCGAGTTCGGAATGTCGAAAGTCCCTGGAGGTGCTTCTGCCGTCAAGCGGTCAACCAATGCGATAGATTCCCTAACTCGGTGACGCTACAGCAGGCTGATAGCGAATGTTGGCTTGATGGAAGCGTTGCAGCGCTTGCTGGAGTCGGTCGCATTCAGCAATCAGGCTGATTCGCACATAGCCTTCACCCCCGCTACCAAAGGCGTTGCCGGGCGTAACGACGACTCCGGTTTGTTGCAGCACGGATAGCGCAAAGTCAGTTGAGCTAATTCCGGGCGGGCAGGGAACCCAGAGGTACATGGTGGCGTTGGTTTTGGGTACATTCCAGCCCAGTTCTGCCAGGCCCTGGATCAGAAAATCGCGGCGCGTCCGGTAGCGGGCTTGCACCTCATGCAGGTAAACATCAGGGAGATTCAGCGCCGTTTCGGCTGCGGTTTGTAGGGCGGCAAAAATGCCGTAATCTAAGTTGGTTTTGAGGGTGCGCAACCCTTGAATGATATGACGATTGCCCACCACAAACCCAATCCGCCAGCCTGCCATATTGTAGGTTTTGGAGAGCGTGTGAAACTCGACGCCAATATCTTTTGCGCCCGGAATTTCTAGCAAGCTAGTGGGCTGATAGCCATCAAACGCAAGTTCAGCATATGCCTGATCATGCACCAGCAGAATTTCGTACTTGCGGGCAAAAGCCACAATTTCCTCAAAAAATTCGCGCGGAGCGGTGGCGGCGGTGGGGTTGCTGGGGTAGTTGAAGTAGAGCATTTTCGCCCGCCGCGCCACTTCATCGGGAATGGCACTCAGATCGATCAGCCAATCGTTTTCCGGTTTGAGGACTAGCGGATAAATTTCACCGCCCGCAATCAACGGCCCGCGAAAGTGGGCCGGATAGGATGGACTTGGCACCAGCACCAAATCACCTGGGTTGATGTAAGCAATGGCCAAATGCGCCAATCCTTCTTTAGAGCCAAGCAGCGGCAGGGCTTCTCCATCCGGGTCAAGGCTAACTCCATAGCGGCGAAAATACCAGGCGGTGATTGCCTTCCGAAAGCTGGCAGTTCCCTCAAACGGCGGATAGCCATGATGGGCGGGATCTTGTAGCGCCGCCATTGCCGCTTCTACGACAGGTCGGGGGGTCGCGCCATCTGGATTCCCCATGCCCAGATCAATTAAATCCAACCCTTGCTCACGGGCACGGGCTTTAAGCTCATCTAACCGCGCAAACACATAGGGCGGCAGGGCACTGAGGCGATCGGCAGGGGTAATCCAAGGTAAATTCATGCTGGCTGTAACAGGTGCGAGAGGAACAATCAGGCCGTGGGCGCAATCGCCGCTAAGTCAGGGTCAAAGTCGCGTCCGGCATAGCTGCGCTCGGTGGGCGCATCGGTTGAAACCATCGCCGCCATCAGTTGAGACGGCACCACCTCGAAGGGCAAATGATGCAAATCGGAACCCGGACGGCAGGCAACCTCAGCGGCTCGTTGCAGATCGGTTAGCGTCACATCCATCAAGCCCAAATCTGCTAAGCTTTGCGGCAATCCAATTTCGCTGTAAAACTTGAGCAACTGCTGCCGTGAGCTAGCTGCCAATCCACTGCCTTGAATTAACTCTTCCAACCGCAATTGCACTAGAATTCCGAAAGCCACCTTTTCGCCATGCAGCGTACCGTGACTTTGCAGCAAATGGGTTAGCCCATTGTGTACGGCATGGGCCGCTACCGTCCGACATTGCGCGCCGCCCAACCCGCCAATCACGCCGGCCAGCAGCACCGTGGCGTCAACCACTTCTTGCCAAACCGGGCTGCCGGGAGCCTGAAGCGCTGCCGCCGATTTTTGTAACAGCAAATCACGCAACACACGGGCCTGCTGCACAGCGGCAATAATCAGCGTGTGTTCTGAGTGCCCGCTGCTGACCGAAGCCTCATACCATTTGGCGATCGCGTCTCCGATGCCAGCCACCAGCGTGCGTTGTGGGGCAGTTTGGATTAGGTCATAGTCTAGAATCAGCAGATCGGGACAGGTGGGCAGAGCCACATCGTAGAGGAATGCCCCCTGCTCGGAATAAACGTTAGAAAGCGCCGTCCATGCGGCACAGGTGGCGGCTGAAGTTGGAACTGTCACAACAGGCAAGCCAGTTTGATCGGCGAGCAGCTTTGCAGCATCTAGAGCTTTGCCTCCCCCGACGCCCACAACCACATCCGCTTGATGGGCGCTAACTTGCTGGCGGAGGTTGGCTAGCCCAGTTTCGCTGCAATCTGCCCCATAGGACGTCTGCCCCAACGCTAAGCCAGATTGCATGAGTGACTGAAGCGAAGCCTGCACAACTGCTAGCGTATGGTCGCCGCCCACCACCAGCGGACGGTGCCCCAACCGAGCAATTCGCTGCCCCATTTTTGCTAAAATCCCGGCTCCTCTGATCACCTGAGCGGGAGCAACTGCCAACTGTAGAGGAGAAAACTTGGTTTGATTTGCCTGCGTTAGATCCGTCATAGCCCTTTTGCGACCTCAACCAGATGAAAGTGAGGTAAAGACCACTTTACTACACTCACCCTACTTTCATCCTAACGATCTGTCTCACTGTTCTGCGAAGTGCTCTCTGAAGCAGGCGGGGGCGGCAGTTTGGCAATGTTATCGGGGATGAGTTCAATCGTCATGGAGTCATCATCGCGGACAAACAGCGAGCGGCGAATTTGCCCCAAATACAGCGGCTGTGAAACTCCGGGTTCTGGATGCAGAACGGTACGAGCGCGAATGGTGATCTTATCCTCTCCCCGACTTAAGCGACCGGGGGAAAACAGATCGTTGGCGGCTTGCTGCAAGGTGGCATCGAGTTCGTCAACGGTGATGGTGGGCGGCACGGCAATGACGACCTGGGTTGCGCCCGAATCATACACCGTCGAAAACCGGATGGCGCCCGGAATTGTGGTGCGCGTAAAAGGCACAATGCTGAGGGCAAACAAGCCAACGGTTAGAACTGCCATAAAGCCAGTGATGCCCACCAACCGGAAGCGAATCCCCCACTTGACGAGAAAGCTAAGAATCGCCAGTCCAGCAAAAACCAGCGTGGCGATGCCTGACCATTGGGCATAGGTTAGAAAAGTGTCGGTAGTTGGTGGCATAAGTTAAGCAGTTTTTTGAAGCGTAGGGCAATGTGCGATTACCCCAACAGGGCGACTATCGTTTAGGTTCAAACGAGTTTAAAGTATTTTGATCCTAGGTCAATTCGTGTCATTGCAGTCAAAAAAATGCAAAGAATCAGAAAGACTAGACCCAAAGATTAGACCTACTGCCGCAAAACGCATTTGGCCCTCAGAATCCGGAAATCTCCTCTTGAGACGCTACAAGTTTCGCCAAGCTGGGCTAATGCGGGAACTGTGCCTGTCTGTAGCTGAGCTTTGATTGGCTCTGTTTCAGCCGGAAATTGGGCAAACAGCGACGTAAGATAGGATTTTGGATCAGTAAAATCGGGCTGAAAGGATTCTTGATCGAGCAGCCAAAAATCTACGTCATATTTGCGGATCAACGCCTTGACTTGAGCCAGATCGGGGCTGTACTGAGCGCGAATTAGATTACTCAGCCGTTGACTCATTTCCTGAAAATATTGCGGATGATAGGGCAGCAGATATCCTTCTCCTCCCACCAGCAGCGACCGTTGGGTAAAGGTTGGCAGTTGATTGGCTTCTTCAGTCAGGGAAGCGATGACAATATCTTTGGGTTGCTTAGCAAAAAAGCTGTAGAGTTCTGGATGTTTGCCTCTCACATAACCTGTGACTGGAAAGGCGGCATTATCAATTTCTAAGCTGTAAGGATAAAAAACCAGAGTCGCCAGGACAACTGCGGTACATCCAACGATGAGCCGTTGCGTTTGCCTATCGTGATTTCGCCTCAAAAACCGCTGAGTCGCCAAATTCAACAGAATGACAAAAGAAAGACCAGCCGCCAATGACAGCAAAATGCGAAAACTATGTTCAGTGTAACGATTTGGGAGATGTAATCGAAAGGATAATAAATGCGCTAGAAAAAACATTCCAATGGATACGATAGCAACTTGCCAGAGAATATTCCAGTTGCGATTGGCTTGCTGACTCCCAGGTAAACGATGCTGCAATTTAAGGCAGAGTGGCAACAGTAGCCCCAACCAGATGGCCGGAAATCGGATGAGCGCCAGCCACGGCCGCAGCGCTTCTTGATCATTCTTTGCCAGATCGCACCACTCAGTTGGAATCATGCCGCTCCGTTTGCCGCACAGCCAAAAATCAACGGGGCTATCGCTGAAGAAAGCAGACCAACCGCTCGGCGAAAAAGCCACCAGGTTTCTGGCTTCTGCGAGGCGAATCACCGCACCAAACTGAGAAGATTTCATGGCATACAGCAACATCACCAGTAGGGCGACGGCTAGCCCAATCAGGCAAAACCGGATCTGACGGCGCTCAGATAGCCGCCACTTGCCGCCCTGCCAGTCCAACAGCCGTAGCAGTAAAATTCCAGCCGACAAAAATACGCCCTGCGGATAGAACAGCCCTTGCAGCGCAATTGTGGCTAAGCAGGGCAGCAGTGAGCCTCGCAGCAGGTAATACAAAAAAGCCAAAAAGATGGGATAGAAAAAAGCTCCGGGTGTCGCAGAACTGAGGTCATCCCGCATCCAAAGATTTTGATTCAGCAAGGTGGCAGCCGCGAACCCCGCCATCGGGACGGACACAATTTGCCCCACGACGCCAAAACAAAACGCAGTTGTGATTAACCCCAAAATAGACGGTAATATTTTACTTGCCGTGATCGGATCAATTCCAAAGAGGGAAAAAATTCGATAAAGAGTAGTGTATCCCCACGGAGCAACGGATTGAAAGTAATCGGCGGTTAAATCATTCGGAAACAACGTTGGATCGAGAAAACGCAGCATCCAAAACACGTGCTGTCGGGCGTCGTCTTGAATCACATAGTCGCTGCGAAATGCTTGGTGGAGGGCAGGCAAACTGTAAAGGAACGCAACCACCAAGCTGCTCCCAAACCAGCAAAAAATTTGCGAGCGCGTCGGCTTTTCAAGATACAAACGGGTTGCCAGCATAGTGGGGAGAGAAAATAGTGGGGGAGGAAAAAAGGTTAGCTGAGTTCGTTGCGGTGGTTTTTCAGAGTCGCCAAATATTGGTTCAGGAAGGGTAAGCCCCCAATCGCGGGCAGCAGATAGCGAGAGGTACAGAGGACGCCCAGCGCTGCTGCCGTTGCCGCATCAAAGTAGGGCGCATAGAAGGCAATGAGGGCAGCATCACGAGTCCCAATGCCTGCAAAAGTGAGGGGCAACAGTCCGGCTAAAATTGCTAGCGGTGAGAGGGCCAGGTTGGCCAGAAACGGGGCCCAAGCCTTCAGCGCCAGAATGAAAAACCAGATTTGCAGCAGATGCAAAAACCAGGTAAAAACCGAAGTTGCGGCAATCTTGAGTAAATGAGCTTTGTCACGCCAAAAATATTCATGCATTTCGCCCCAAGCATGGCTGAGTTTGCCCAACTTGGCTCGCAGCTTTTTCGGCGCCATCGACTGAGCCAAACTGAAGAAAAACTGAGCAAATTTCGGTGAACTGAGCAACATCACTCCCAGCATCAACCCGATCGCCACACTGACTGTCATAATCCAGAACAGCCAGTCTTTTTGCGGGTAAAGCACCAGCCCAAACGCACACCACAGCAGCAAAGACAGCATATCGCAGGCTTTTTCAAACACGACCAGCGAGAGGGCTAACGATCCGTTCAGGTGTCCTCGATCGCGCATGAAATAGGCTTTAGCAATGTCTCCCATTTTGGAAGGCAGCACCATATTGAGCACACTCGCCGCCAGAATCAGTTGATTCGCTTCGGCAAAACCGAGTTGGCTTCCCGATGGCATCAACTGCTGGAGCCGCCAAGCGGTGATCAGCGTAATTGGGATCACCATGCCTAGACTGACCGCCATCCAGCTTCGATTGCAGTTTTGAAAAACTTGCAGCAGGGCGGTCAAATCAATCCGCCAGTAGATGACTGCCAAAATCAAGGCACTGACGATAATGGAGAGCAACCGTTTCATAAACCCACCATTCCAGAAACTGATCCTACACCTCATCGAAACTGTATCATCAACTGGGCGCAGGGTCAGAAGCGAGATCGGGCAGTGTAGCTGCTCTGTCTAGAAGGGGACTGACGCACTTGAAGCTTGAAATTTCGATCCCTTCTAACCCGCCTTTTTAAGGGAGCGACTTCTAAAGCCCCTTTTTCCAAAGGTTGGGGGATCTCTTTTGTGTCAGTTCTGTAGAAGAAAGTTTGGCAAAATTTTAGAAGCTCGCCTGCCTCAATTGCTGCCAAATAGCTCGTCGGCTCGCTGGCGAATGGCAGATAAATTCGCTACTAAGCCACCTTTTAGCTTGCGCTCGATTAAGCCGATCGGCATCGTGCGGGGTGGCAGCACAACAACGGTATAGCACAGTTCTGTGGTGCCATTTGCCAGAGGTTGCAGCTTCCAGTTGCCGGAGAACGCCTTAAAGTCTCCTTCTACCATCTGGAAATCAAGCTGATGCGGCATTTGTTCCACCATATCCAGCACAACGCGAGCGCAGAATTTGACCCGCAACAAAGCTTGAGTGCCAATTTGCTCGATCCGAATCCCGCCCTGGGGATGCTGAATCCGCCGACTTCTAGCCAAGCTCGGAATAAAATCTGCCAAATGATCATAGTCAGTCAAAATTTGCCAAACCCGCTCAATCGGATGGGGAATCCGAATTTTCGCCGAAATTTGGCGTTCTCGCCCCATCGCCCGATCGGTTGTCACTTCTACGTCAAACTGGGAGCCTTCCAGCAGCTTCTCTAATTCAGCATCTGCTTCAGCTTCGTTAGCACAAAGCAGTTCTAACTCCTCATTCGTTTCCATTGGGCTGATTTGTTCAGTCATGGTGTCTTATCGGTGTCTTATCTGTAAATATCAGGTTGCCGCTCATTTGTCACACCTACTTAGTGAGACTTTATCCTCAACTTTGCGCTTGACTTGCGCTTGACTCGCGCTTTACTTCGCTCGTGCTGCTGCTAAAAGGCAGCACTTAGGCACTGGCGTGCATCTGTCCTTCTATGTTTTGGGGAACCGCGAGGGTAAAGCAAGTTTGCCAGGTCGAACGCTCTTCCAAAGCGTGGCTTGAGACAGCAATTGTACCGTCTAGGTGCTCTACCAAACTTTTCACTAAGGCCAGCCCTAATCCGGTTCCCTGAATGGCTTGTTTGGTGACGCCCCGGCCGCGACGGAATTTCTCGAAAATATGGGGCAATTCGTCTGGAGCAATGCCAGGCCCAGTATTACATACGTTCAGAACAACCTGGCGCACAGTCGTGTCAGGCTGGAAGCTGACGTTCAGTATGATTGTGCTGCTCGGCTCGGCGTATTTTTTAGCATTTGTTAACAGTTCTTGCAAAATTCGGCTGAGGCTGTCGCTGTCGCTGTAGATGGTCAAGGGATGAGGCGGTAGTTCTACTGAAATGTTGATGTCTTTCTCCTGCCAAGTTGGTTCTACCGACTGAACCACTGCTTGAATAAGCTGGCAGAGATCGAGTTTTTGGGTTTGGGCAACCGCAGTATTCATTTCCAGCTTACGCAACGCCAGCAAATCGTTGATTAAATTAGTCTCCTGAACGCATTGCTTCTCTAGAATATCCAGATATTTGAGGCGGCGATCCACCGACGAATCGGACTGCCGCAACATGCGAATTGCCAGAGTCATGCTAGTCAGCGGCGTCAATAATTCATGGCTAATCGTACTCAAAAATTCTTCTCGCTCCTCGTTCAGCTTGCGAAGTTGCTCGACCTGTTGACGAGTTTTTTCATAAAGTTTTGCTTGCACCTCCAGGCTGCGCTGAAGTTGAGCCGTGCGTTCATGCACGATGGCCTGTACCTGTTGAAAACTGCGGGTTTGGATTATTGCTGTACTAAGCTGCGCGGCAATTAACCGCACAAATCCCACTTCGTCTGCCGTCCAGTGGCGCGGTTGGTCTTGTTGCAGCACCAGACAGCCCAAAGTTGTCCCCTGACTCTCCAATGGCAGCATCAGAATAGCAGGCAGGCTTTCCTGACGAAACAGGGGGTCACTGCGTCCGGTCGCCGGATCAGCAGCCAGCGTTCCAGAAATCACCAGTTCGGGTTGACCGAGCAAAATCGGCTGACACAGGCTACAGTCTGATGCCCAAAACGGCAGAGTCTGCAATCCGTCTGCTCTGCTGCCTTCGGTTGAATCTGCGGCATCGCTCGGCAAATCAGCCATGACAGGACTGATCGAGCCACAAATCTTGCTCTCCTGTTCAGCTAAGGGATTGATGAAATGACTGCCACTGTTTGCCAAAAACTCTACAACCATCGTGGCTTTTGTGCGGGCGATGTTGCCCACAGTGCTACTGCGATGGCGCGGATCAGCGTATTTGAACAGCAGCAGCAATCCACGGCTCGCTTGTAGGGTTTGCACCAACTCATCCGTAGCCAAGCGGTAGATTTGAGTTAAATCGGAACCATTGCGTCCGGCGGTGATCAACCGCTCGATCAGCAGTTGGCGCTGTTGATGCTGGTGGTGCTGATGCTGAAGATAGACAATTTGCTGAAATAGGCGCTGTTTTTCAGCATCAGACTCAGAATCAGACTCAGAATCAGGCTCAGAACACAAATTATGGATGAGATCCTCCGCGCAATCGGCGCTCACCTCTGGCTTAGCGGAAGATGGGTTTTGGCGAGGATGAGGAACGAAAGGATCGGTTGCCATATCTAACTCAAGTAGCTTAGATAGAGAACTAAGGTGCTGATTAAAGCGTTCCCTCAATTGGTTCTTAGAGCAGACCATGCATTTACATCTTCATAAAAAACTTGCGGAACTGAATCGCTGCAATAAATCGTGGACAGAGGTGCACCGCATCTAAATCGTTCAGGATGATCTTTTTGCCGTAGGTTTGACCGAACACCCGTCTGACGCCTTATGGAACAGCAAATCTTGAGAAATCTCAAACTGAACCGCACCAGGAATGGATTTTACGATTAATCTTTGATCAGACCCTAATTCAGTCCAACTTTATCGACTTCGCTTGAGCAACGGATTTTTTTTCAACCTAGGCTGAGTTTAAAGATTACATATTGAGCCATTGGACGTTATCCGTGTTTTCGCTAGGTTTGGGCAAGGGAGCTTGACAATAACCGATTCACCATGGTGGTAATACGAGTATAAGAAGAAGCTCATTGCTGCCGTGATCGTCCGCAATTGCTGCAAAAGTCACATTTGCTCGCTGAGCCTAGACCTAATTTTTAATTGTTATTGGTTTGTTGTTAGTTTATTGATTTGATCGTTGTCCTGATTTGATAGTTCGCGCCATGATTGCCCCTACTTCTCTCCCTCTTCCTCAAACGATCGGCACGGTGAAAGGGCCGGGCAACGACGGCAACCAGTATGTTTTCATCACGGCAGACAACCGCCAAGTCAAAATTGGGGAGTTTGTTTACTATGAGGTGAAGCTAACGGGCGGCAGCCATCAGCAGTCTAAAGCACTACAAATTTTAGGTAAAATCTCGGCTCGCTGCCTCATTGACCATTTGCCCGACCGAATTTTTGCGGATACGGAGGTTAGCCCGGAGGCCATCGCTGCCCTCGTAGGATTCGTTCATCCCAACCCTGAAATTTACGAAGTGACGGTGGATGTGATCGGATATTTCCATCCGGCAATGGGGTTTATGAACCCGCGAATTACGCCTGATCCGGGAGCAAAAGTTTACCTGGCTAGCGATCAAAGCTTACGCAGTGTATTAAGCAAAAAGCAGCCTGGAGAAGTGGGATCTGCCCATGTTGGCTCTTTGCTGCTGCGGGAATCAGGCGCTGTGCCGATCGCCTTAGACGTGAAAGAGCTTGTCAGTACGCACATGGCAATTCTGGCAGGAACCGGCTCCGGCAAGTCTTATACGGCAGGGGTGTTGGTAGAAGAGCTTTTGCTGCCGCATAACCGAGCCGCCGTGCTGATTTTTGACCCTCACGGGGAGTACGGTACGCTAGCAGAGATGCGGGGGCATCCAGCCTTTCAGTCCGCAGATGGCTATGCGCCGCAGGTGAAAATTTTGAAGCCGGAAGACATTCAGATTCGCATCTCCTCGTTGGACTATTACGATGTGCTGACCCTGCTTCCCGAAATGAGCGATCGGCAGCAGTCGATTCTCAACAAAGCCTTTACGATTCTGAAGCGCCACCGCAAGGGCGACTACCGCTGGGGCATCCAGGATTTGATTGCCGCCGTGATTGAAGCCGACACGGCCGAAGATGAAGAAGGCAATCTTAAGATCGGCTCTTCTGCCCCTGCGATTGAATGGAAGCTGGAGCGTTTGGCTCGCTCGCCCTACTTTCACACGATGGATCACTTGGCTCCCAAAGATTTGTTTGAACCCGGACAAGTCACCGTCCTGCAAATGAACGAAATTAGTCAGGAAGAACAGCAGGTGATTTGTGCCACGGTGCTGCGGCAGTCAAACCAAGCTCGGATGAACACTCAGAAGGAACTGATCAGCCCCGAAGATGAAAACTACCTGCCCTATCCGGTGTTTATTTTGATTGAAGAAGCCCATCGGTTTGCGCCTGCCCACGAACCGTCTCGCTGCAAAATGATTCTTCGCACCATTTTGAGTGAAGGACGCAAGTTTGGTTTAGGCATGGGATTAATTACGCAGCGGCCAGGCAAACTCGACTCAGATGTTTTGTCGCAGTGTATGAGCCAGTTTATTATGCGAATTGTGAATCCGGTGGATCAAGATAGCCTCAAGTATGGAGTGGAAGCTGCCGGGCGAGATTTGCTGAAGGAACTGCCCGCACTGACTAAAGGACAGGTGATTATCTCAGGAGCCTGCATCAACACGCCGGTTTTGTGTCAGGTGCGCCAACGCCTCACGAAGCATGGCGGCGAGACGCTCAACGCCCCCGAAGAATGGCAAAATTATTTTCGTTCCCATCATGTGGCAACCCGAAAAATTGAGCAAGCACCAGTCGCCAGTCGCCCCCGTCCTACCACGTTTAAGGGCATCAGCATTGAATAGATGTTAAGCACTGCCGTACTCGCTGATGCTTGCTTCAGCTAAGATCGGCTTAAGCTAAGATTAGAAAAAACTTCTTAATTTGCATTCGTTTCATGAACAACCCCCTGCGACGACTCAAGCAGTTACCCTGGGTTCCGCTCTTTCTAGTTGCATTGCTAACCCTATTCTGGGCTTCGGTATTAGAGCTTATCCTGGTGTTTAGCTCAACGAATGTACTTTTAATTCAAAATGCTTTGCAGATTCTGTTCACGCCACCCTTAGGGATCATTATCTTTTTTGCGATTGCAATGGGTATCGGCACATTGGCAGTCGTGTTCTTAGAAGTGATTTATCCGCAAGTCATGATCAACTCAGGTGTGCTTTGGGCGCTGCTATTTTGTTTGCTAGGAGCAATGCTGATTAGAAATGTGCTGCCAATTGGAACTGAGCTTTTGCAACTCAATTCTCTGATGCTGATCGGCAGTATGCTAGGAATCTTTTTTAAGGGGAAACCGTACTGGCGATAGAAGCTTGCAGTTGACCAGTTGCCTCAACGCTGCTTAATTTTAGTGAATTGTAGTGAAGCAAGGATGAGTTGCTCAGTCTGTCCAACCAATCCGACGGGTAACAAAAATGCATGTCGCGGCGTAGCCACCCATGAGTAGGAATCCGGCAAGAAGTTCTAACATAATGATCCTCTTTGTGGTAGTATTTATACTCCTTTAGCTTACAAAATTGCAATGGGAGCAGCATCCCCCGACTGGGGAATCCATCTGAATGAAATAAGCTGCCGACAGGAAGACAAAAAGCAGCTTACGATTTTTGTTTTAAATATGCTTCCTGATTAAATGGCAGGATTTGCAAATCTCTGTTTGCAAAACATTACGTTCCGTATCCGTCATTACCAAATAACATCACACTTCGATAGCCCTGCATCACACCAAACTGGATCTGATCAGACGAGAGTCGTTCGATCAGATAGTCAAAAGCAGCAGGCGCATTACTCATAGCGGCAAGATTCTCGCTGAGTGGTTGAGCAAAATCATCCCAGTGGATGGGAACTACCAGTTTAGGCTGAACCTTGCTCACAGTTTGGACATAGAAAGTGTCTACAAATCTCTGCTCAAATCCAAGGAGTACTGTTGATAGGAAGAGAACATCTGCCCGTACATCATCAAACATTCCAACAATGTGTCCGGTGGGTTGTACGAGGATGGAGTGACTGCCATGCCGAATTAAGAAAGAGTGTGACCCACCTTCAACCAAATCAGCCATTCTATAGGGCTGTCGCAGTGGGGCATCAATGGTTAGATCACGATCGTCTGCGAGGGGTGCTGGATTCAGGGTGTGTTTCCCAGGTTGGACGCTTACAGTAAATTTACCAATCTTAATTTCTTCACCAAATTTATATCGACTCATCTGATCTTCAGCAATATCGCCACCGCGACCAAGATTGAGAGCCGATTCCGTCCCGTATAGATGAGCACCTGTTTTCTGAACAATGTAGGGGGCATCCATTGCATGATCAGGATGGGTATGGGCAATGAACAATGCTACAGGATTGCCCACTTCAGGTCGCGCCAGCCATGCATCTACCAATGCCTCATCAGTTTTGATCAAGGGTTCGCCCGTTGCAAGAGAAGTAAGGAGATTTCTAGGAAAAAGTTGTTGTCACGTTGGGGCAGGTTTGGACTCAGTCTCGCGTCGCCCAGAGGATTGATCTGCAAAACCTGCCCGTACCGGGGTAGAGGG
>JAAUQT010000292.1 GCA_012033495.1 Cyanobacteria bacterium RM1_2_2
TCACGAAAATAGCTTGATATCTATCATGATATCTTTTGGTGATATCTCCCGCCAGATTGACATTCTGATTGATTTCGCCTAAAGTGTCGCGGCTGTTCTCATCTTTGAAAACTTTTTGTGCAAGGCTTCCTGAATCTCAATAAACCGGCTGGTCTCACCTCTCACGACTGCGTAGCGCGATTGCGACGATTACTCAAAACAAAACGGATTGGGCATGGTGGCACCCTTGACCCTGCCGCGACGGGCGTTTTACCGATTGCAGTCGGCAGAGCCACCCGGCTGTTGCAATATCTGTCGCACGAAAAAGCCTACTGCGCCACAATTCGGTTTGGCATCACCACCACCACCGACGATCTCGAAGGAGACATCCTGACTCAGGCTGCTGCTCCTCAGTTAGCGCTTGACCTCATCCAGCAAAAACTGCCTCAGTTTCAAGGCACAATTCAGCAAATTCCGCCGAGTTTCAGTGCGATTCAGGTCGGCGGCAAGCGGCTCTACGAATTAGCACGAGCGGGTGAAGCAGTCGAGGCTCCGGTTCGCACGGTTGAAATTCACCAAATTGAAATTGTCAATTGGCAGCCTGGAGATTTTCCGGAACTGACAGTCAATATTGCTTGCGGAACGGGAACCTACATCCGTTCGATTGCCCGCGATCTCGGAGCCGCCCTCGGCACAGGAGCCACCCTCGCCGCCCTCAGCCGCACCGCCAGCAGTGGCTTTCTCCGGCAAGATAGCCTGACCCTAGAAACCGTCGCCGCCCAGCTAGAAGCCAAAACTCTGACGCTAACCCCGCCTGAGATGGCACTCCAACATTTGCCCCACCTAACTTTGACCGATTTGCCTGCCAAACGCTGGCAGCAAGGACAGCGGATCGATTGGCAAGAGATCACCGATCCATCTCCGTCCCTCAGCCCCACCTCTTACCAAATTCAGCAGGCCAACGGTCAGTTTTTGGGCATCGGGCAAATCATCGAAACCGAGGTTAGTAGAGCACTGATCCCCAAACTCGTTTGGCAAGAAGCAGAATAGGGGCAAGTTCTATTTTTCCTGTTCATTTCTTTGCTGTTCATTTCTTTGCTGTTCATCTTTTTCCTGTTTATTTTTTTGTTCATCGCCTCGGTGTCCGTCTGGGAAAATGGTGGTATCGTCGCAAATGGCTGCTTTCAGGTTGGCTGCAATCGCTCGAAACAGATTACAGCGGTGCAGGGTTGCCCCAGCCATCTGAGCTTGCTCTAAATTAGCGTCCGAAAAATCTGCTTCCGTGAGATTCGCATGGGTCAAGTTCGCGTGGCGCAGGTCGGCACTTTGCACAGTGGCTTTGGTTAAGTTAGCTCCTTCCAGTTGGCAATACCACAGATCGGCACGCACAAGGTTCGCCTGTTGGAGATTCGCACTGGTTAAATTTGCCATCTGTAATCGGGCGTTGCCCAATTCTGCCCCTTGCAACTGAGCATCTTTGAGGTTGGCCCGCCCCAGATTCGCATAAGGAAGATAAGCCCCATTTAGATTACTGCCCTGTAGATCAATCTCCTGTAAATTGCACTCAAACAAATTGGCTTGACTCAAATCAACTCCTCTGAAATCGCGTCTACCGTTGGCATACTCAGACAGGAGTTGTTCAACACTCATCCTTTGCATATCCAAAAATTGGCTCAATAAATAGGGCCCTATCCCTCTGACAGAAGGCAGAGCCACCATGTTGGGTATTTATGCTTATTGCAATAAAAGTTTACACAACTAAAATCTGAATCAGAGATTACTTAACTTTTTTTTCAAGCTTAAAAAGAAAAGGTAAAACCAATCGTCTTTTGTTTATGGTTATCCCAGAAATTTTACGATGTACCGCTAGCATTCAAAAATAGCCTTTCAGCATCCTGTTCTTTGCACGACTCCATCTAAGCTAACCAGCCCGAACTAATCAGCGCTCTAGTATGTCGTTATGGACGGCTAAATGCCAAATGAGGTCTAGCTCTGCCCGTTTTCAGGCTTACCCATGCCAGCCCTTCTTGAGTGCCCACCCAGGCTTTGTTGCCCGTATTCGTAGAGATATCCAACACCTGACCTGACGGCAAGCCTGGAATTTCGTTCACAATCGCCCCATTGTAGCGGTTCACCACATACAGCCCATTCTCTGTGCCCACCCACAGGAAGCCCAAATCATCAAATTGCAGCGAGTTGATCCGGCGTCCCTGCAATGCCGTCACCGAGCGCAGCACATCGCCTGAAGTAGGATCGATCACCAGCAGCCGACTGGGAGTGCCGACCCAAAGATTCTCGTCTGGGCCCAGCACAATATCTTGTACAGCGGTTCCGGGCAAGTTTTCGATCCGTCCAATTGGATAAGCGCTCGCCGTACTCACCTTCACCAACCCATCCAATGTGCCAACCCAAAGCGCCCCCTCCGCATCCAGAGCCATCGCATTTGCACTTTCCCCCGGCAACTCTTGCACCGTCGTCATCAGCAGTCCTTCATCGGGGCTAATCATCGCCAGTCCTTTGTCTGTGCCGACCCAGAGAAAACCCCGCTGATCGATCAGCAGCGACAACACCCGATTAGAAGGCAACGAATAATTTTGCGCCGTAATTTCGTTACTACGCGGATCAACCCGCTGCAAGCCAGTGTAGGTTCCTACCCAAATTCGACCGACCCGATCCTGTGCCATTGCGCCGATCACCACATTCGGTAAACTCACCCGCGCCAAAACGTTGCCAGTATTTGGATCAACATTCGCCAAACCCTGCCATGCTCCCACCCAAAGATTGCCTCGGCTATCTTCTTGCAACGCCGGAACCCGATAATCTGGTTCAATGGGTGACGGTAAGGGGCGTGGTGGCAGGCGGCGCGGTGGACGCAGAGGTAAAGGCAACTGCCGCCGAGGAGTCATGGTCGGCACGGGGACAGGCTCAACCGCAGGAGACGCAGCAACCCTTGGGGCATCAGGCATTGTTAAACCTGCCAACCCACCTGCCAGAATCGGAGTGGCTACTCCCAGCAGGGCAGAACGAAGGAGAACCCGAAAAAGCTTCAAGGGAGATACCATGGCCGAACTCAGTGACAGAATTACTAATTTCATCTCCAAATTCTATCTGAGCAGGGAAAAAGAGTCACGGTTGCCGCAACAGCTTGATACCGATTCTCGAAAAAACAGCAGTTGATCTGAGTTGATCTTGAGTTGATCTGAGTTAATCTGATGCGCGAACGCAAATCCAAAATCGCAAATCCAAAATCCAAAATGGTACGAGTCGAGTGAAATGTCACGTTGGCAGGCTGAATGATGGAGCAATCAGCAAAATGTAGGCAGCAATAGCAAAATGTGGCGGCTTTTCCCTTTCGCCCCCACATCTTGCTTTTAACGAATCCGATTCACCGCCAAAACGCTATCTGAACCGGACAGAGCCTTAGAGACGCTGCTTTGGGAGATTTCTGGGAAAACGTTGTCGCTACGGTGGGGCAGGTTTGGAGCAAATCTCACGTCTTACAGATCATTCATCTGCAAAGCCTGCTTGTACAGGGTAGATGGTTTCCCAGAAATCTCGTTGGCTCATCCTCTGGCTCATCTAGCTCATCAGTGATTTGACTTTGTTGATCATGCCAACGGGGTCAATGCCCTGATGCGGATACTGCTCCCACAGACCGCCGCAGCCTTCCTCATGCGTACCGAGGTAAGCAAACTTCGGCGTATAGCCCCGCTCTAGCAGCCAGGAACCAAAGCGACTGCCCAAACCAGTTCTGCGGTTGAAGGCTTCCACTACGAGCACAAAAGGCGCTTTGCCAATTTTCGCCATCATCTCTTCATCAACCACGTTCAGCGTCGATTTGTTGACCAGTCCGACGTTGATGCCCTCTTGCTTCAGGCGTTCCACCGCATCGAGCGCCCGATACACCGTGTCGCCAAACGCCACAATGTAGCCTGCTGCGCCTTCCCGCACCAGTTCGTCTTTACCAGGGACAAACTTGTAGTCACCGCCATAGAGTTCGTTGTTGTTGTCATCTAGCAAGATCGGCGTTTTGGAGCGAGTCGAGAAGATGAACCGCAAGCCTGGATCGAAGAAAACCGACTCCACGCAAGCCTTCATTTGGTTGGGGTCAGCCGGGAAGTAGAGGCGGGTTTCGTAGCCGTCGTCTAGCCCGTTGTCGGCAAAGAAATTGTTGATGCCGAAGTGACAGGTGTTATCTGCCATGTCATCAATGCCAGAGTGGGAGAAGTGGCAGAGCAAATTGGAATAATTGAGCCGCGCCATTGTGATCTCAGAAATGCACATTTCTAAGAACGCCGCAAAGGTGGCAAAGATGCCCTGCTTGCCTTTCTCCATTCCGAAGCCTGCCGCCGCCGACAAGTTGCCCCGCTCCATAATCCCCGACGGAATGAACACCTCTGGATGCGCATCGTGGATTTTCTTCAGTCCGCAGGAGCCTTCCAAATCGCTATCGATTACCAGCACTTTCGCTTTGCGTTCTTCTTCGCTCATTTTGCCGAGAATGCCGACCACCGCGCTGCCAAAGATATTCCGGTTCGAGTCCCACTGGTCGCTGATGCCCATGAACTGGTAGGTCTGCTTCGGCTTCTCAATGCTGTTAAGGTACTCGACGGCTGCTGTGTGACCGCGCTTTTCCAGATAGCTCAGCGCCAGCTTCACCGAAATCACGTCATGCCCGTGGTTTGAGCCTTCTAGCCCTTCGATACCCGGACACATCGGACGTTTGTTGATCACGGCAACCGGGCCAGGCGTGTTGATGGCTTCGCAGATCCGGGCATAGAGACCGTCGATGTCTTCGCCGTCGCTTCCAACACCTTCATGCCGTGCCCTTCCAGGTTTCTTGACGCTAAAGCCAG
>JAAUQT010000048.1 GCA_012033495.1 Cyanobacteria bacterium RM1_2_2
CAGTTTCGGCTACCTAACGACTCAAACGACCAGACCTAAAGCGGGATAATCAGTTTCGGCACCTAACACTCAAACGACAGACCCAAGCGGGTGATATGTCTTCGGCTCCAACACTCAAACGACAGACCCAAGCGGGGTGAGCGCAGCCGAACCCCAGATTCTAAGCTGAGTTTCATGGAGTTCACCAAATTAAAGTGCTGATGTTTATAGTTCAGTCTATCCTAGAAGTAATGCTAGTTCATGGATTACTAGCTACAGATTCACCTTCTGTCGTTTTTCTCATGGGAAAGGCTATTGTGTACATATCAGGTGGAGCTTCTTTCTAGGTATCCTCGCAAAAACAGAAATACTTGTAAACCATCTAGTACATCGTTCATTTGGAACAATCGCAGGCAGAGTAGAAGCCGTAGATGCTTGAAATGTGAATGCTTGAAGTGTGAATGCTTGAAGTGTGAATGCTTGAACCGAGCACATTAGGAGGCTCTTAAGAATGACCCAAAAGCGTTCTTTTCATCTAGAAGCCTACGCTATCTCAGTTTTCAGCGTGTTTATGGCGACGGTGCTCACACTTCTGCTTCAGCCCATTTTAACCCCTACCATTTCCCTTTATTTTGTCGCTGCTGCCCTTAGCAGTTGGTATGGCGGCTTTAAGCCGGGAATGGTGGCAGTTATTCTCTCAGTCGTATCCATTAATTATTTCTTTATTCCGCCTCTTTACTTCTTTACCGTTGCCAATTGGGAAGGGCTATTTCACGTCGGCAGCTTTGTGATCGTTGCCACACTCATCAGTTATTTGAACGAAAACTTACAGCAGGCAAAACGGCAAGTTCGGCAGCTTGGAGAACGCCAACTGCAATCCCGCAACGAGCAACTGAAGCAGGCTTTAGAAGCGGCTCGCATGGGCATGTGGAACTGGAATATGGTGACAGGAGAAATCATCTGGTCGTCGGAACACGAACAGCTTTTTGGCTTAGCTCCCGGCACGTTTGATGGACGCTATGAAACCTTTGATGCGTACCTGCATCCAGAGGATCGGGCAGGGCTGAACCAGGCAGTTCAAACAGCCATCCAAAATCACAGGATTTATCGGCACGAATTTCGAGTCATTTGGATAGACGGTAGCATTCACTGGCTAGAAGGTAGAGGGCAAGCTTTTTATGACGAGATGAATCAGCCTATCTATATGACTGGAACGATTATGGATATCACCGATCGCAAACAAGCTGAAGCCTTGCTGCGATTAAGTGAAGAACGTTATCGCTCATTAGTTGAGGCAACGGCTTATAGCGTTTGGGTAATTGATGCTAGAGGCCACACGACTAGTGCATCCTCTAGCTGGATTGAAACCACAGGACACGTTCCTGAAATAGGTGCAGCTTGGGATTGGTTAGAGGCAGTTCATCCAGACGACCGCGAACGAGTTCGGCAAACCTTCAGCCGCTGCTTGCAAACAGGTGAACTCTACGAAATTGAGCATCGTGTCCGGGCTAAAAGTGGTGAATACCGTGAGTTTTTAGTGAAAGGTGCTCCTGTTTACAATGCCAATGGCAGCATCCGAGAATGGGTGGGCACACTCAATGACATCACCGAACAAAAAGCAGCCCTACATGAACGTGAACAGGCTGAGGCGGCACTGCGCTTGAGTGAACGACGGTATGCGAGCCTTGCAGCAACTGTTCCAGTTGGCATCTTCCGCACCGATGCTGATGGCAATTGTGTTTACGTCAACGATCGCTGGTGTGAAATGGCTGGATTCAGTGCTGAAGAGGCTTTTGGGAACGGTTGGGCAAAAGCACTGCATCCAGATGATTGCGATCGAGTTGCAGTTGCCTGGTATGAAGCCACTCAAACTCAAACAATGTTTCGGCTAGAATATCGGTTTCAACGTCCAGATGGTTCTGTAATCTGGGTTTATGGTCAAGCCAGCGCAGAGTGGACAGCCAACAGCAAAGTCATGGGCTATGTAGGCACCATTACGGATATTACTGATCGCAAACAAGCGGAAGAAGCGCTGAGCGATTTGAATGCTGAACTGGAACAGCGCGTGACAGAAAGAACCGCCGAACTTCAGCGAGCCGCTCAAGAAATTGAAGATCTCTATAACAGAGCGCCTTGCGGCTATCACTCTCTGGATGTAGAGGGAAGATTTGTTCGGATCAATCAAACCGAATTGCAGTGGTTGGGGTATGAAGCCGCAGAAGTTTTAGGCAGAAAGTTCACAGATTTCATCACTCTAGAGGGCGTTTTGCAGTTTCAGGAGAACTTTCCCAAGTTCAAACAACAGGGATGGATTCACGACCTGGAATACACTTTGCGGTGTAAGGATGGTTCTCTGCTGCCCGTCTCCATCAGTGTTACAGCCATTAAAGATACAGACGGCAATTTGATTATGACTCGCACCAGTTTATTTGATTTACGGGAGCGCAAGCGCATTGAAGCTGAACGAAATCAGGCTGAACTCGCCTTGCGTGAAAGTGAAGCCCGGTATCGCCAAATTGTAGAAATCGCAAACGAAGGAATCTGGGAAATTGATGCGAACGGTAATACTACGTTTGTCAATCCCAAAATGGCCAAAATGCTGGGCTACAGCGTTGAGCAAATGCTAGGGAAATCTTTATTTGCTTTTATGAATGGAGAGGGGCAAGCAATGGCTGCCGCCAACTTTGAACGCCGTCAGCAGAGAATTGCCGAGCAGCATGACTTCAGGTTTCAGCGTCAGGATGGTTCAGATATGTGGGCAATTCTATCCTCCACGCTGCTCACAGGTAGCTTAGGACAATTTGCCGGGGCGCTGGCAATGGTGACAGACATCAGCGAACGTAAACGCACCGAAGCCGTCCTCCGTGAGAATGATCGACGCTGGCGATCACTATTCGACAACGTACAACTCGCGGTCGTAGGTTTAGATCAAAATGGTAACATCGAGTATATCAATCCGTTCTTACTCAAGTTAACCGACTATACCGAGGCTGAGGTATTGCATCAATCTTGGTTTGATTATTTTATTCCTGTCTACTCACGCCCAACCGTTCGATTCACCTTTCAAGAAGTGTTGGAACAAAATTTTCATGCTCATTACCAAAATTCTATCTTGACCAAATCGGGCGAAGAGCGCATAATCGCTTGGAATAATACCTTATTGCGAGATTTACAGGGATATGCAATCGGCACCATTAGCATTGGCGAAGACGTTACCGATCGCCATAAACTAGAACGAATGAAAGCTGAATTTCTTTCTGTTGTCAGCCACGAACTTCGCACTCCGTTAGCCTCGATTAGCGGCGCATTAGAACTTCTGGCGACGGGTTTGTTACAGCCCCAATCCGATCGCGGGCAGCAAACTATCCAAATTGCCTACACTGAAGCCGACCGCCTCACCCGCTTGGTGAACGACATTTTAGATCTAGAACGCTTAGAATCTGGCAAAATTCGCTTAGAGGTGCACTGCTGTAATTTAGAAGATCTGATGATTCGCGCCGTAGACTTCATGCAGCTTTCTGCCAATCAATCAAATATTACGCTATCGGTCACGCCGCTCTCGATGTTGCTAGAGATGGATGGTGATCGGATTCTGCAAGTTCTCACCAATCTTCTCAGCAATGCTATTAAGTTTTCGCCTAGTGGCAGTACAATTTGGCTCACAGCGGAAGTGAGAGATGAGGGAGATGAGGGAGATGAGGAAATGGGGAAATGGCAAGATTCATTATCTCGCTCATCTAGTCATCCACTTATCCGCTCATCCACTCATTCACCTTCCCATCTCCTGATCAGTGTTCGAGATCAAGGACGCGGTATTCCTGTCCATCGGCTAGAGACTATTTTCGAGCGTTTTCAACAGGTTGATGCTTCCGATTCTCGTCAGAAGGGAGGCACAGGTTTAGGGCTGGCCATTTGTCGCAACATTGTGGAACAGCATGGCGGAACAATTTGGGCAGAAAGTAGGGTGGGTGAAGAGAGTTGCTTTTATTTCACGTTACCCATCATCAAGCATGGATGAGGTCTCAGGTGTATTGATGTCTGGTCGCTCAGATAAAGATATATCATAGAACTTGTGACTAAATTGAGAATATTTTTCGCCTACTATAGAAATGTTATAGTGAATATTATAAAAGTAACTCAAGAGAGTTTTAATGAATGGTTAGATCTAGCATTGAAGCTCTGGCCACATGGTTCAATCGAAGAGATGCGAGCCAGTTTAATGAATATTTTTCACTCCCCTCGTGAGGCAGGGTTTCTGGTCAGAGACGAAAGTGGGAAAGCGATCGCTTTTATGAATCTTTCATTACGGTATGAGTATGTTCCGGATGCAACTCAAAGCCCCGTTGCTTATGTTGAAGGAATTTATGTTGACGATGAATACCGCCACCAAGGTATCGGCACAGCCCTAATACGCTATGCTGAACGATGGGCGCTAGAACAAGGATGCGTTGAGTTAGCTTCAGATGCATTGATCGAAAACACAGTGAGTTATCAGTTTCACACCCACATCGGATTCCGAGAAGTGGAACGAGTGGTGTTTTTCATTAAGCCGCTAGTTGCTCCTGATTAATGTTACGCGGGTTGCGTTATTTTTTGTAGGCTGCTCGTAGTACATCTCAACTGATGCACTCACTTCAACAACTTGATTTGTGATGGCACTTGTCTCGGTAAGTTCGGCAACTGTCCGCGAAACAAAAAATAAGCGCCCGACAGCGAGGCTAGCCCAAACGCGAAGCCGATTCCCACAGGCAGCAGTTGAGCCAACAGTCGATAGATGCCATACCTCACTTCAGCAGCAGCTTGAGAACGAATGCGGTCGGCATAATTTGAGGCGCTGGATTGCACCCATGCCTTGGCTTGCCCTAGCAGCCCGTCTGGCACATGGTTTTGGCGGTTCGGGTTAGACGTTTGACCAATTTGAGCTTGACGCTCTTTGGGGTGAGGCTGAGGGCGACTGGGTGAAGTTGCCGCTTGTAAAATTGTGGCATCATGGCTTACTTGTGCATTCTTTTGAATATTCCCTTGGATAGACTGATAGCGTGTCTCATCTGACGTTGAAGTTGAATGAGTTTGTGGCGATGAAATTTGTACAATTGTCGCATCAGATAAAAGCTGATTCATTTCAGGTAATGTTCTCGTACTCTTACTTGATATGATATCAGGAGCTTGTTGCTTGACTTGCGGTTTAATATTCACAGAAAACCCAAGCTTTGGATTCTGTTGAATGTTTTTATTTTCGTTCTCCGCAGGCAATAGCTTAACTGGCTGTTTTGATTGAAAAATCGTTTCATCCACCCTTGCCTGAGCTTTAACATACTGCGAAATTGGACGATGGATGGTTGGGTCTTGAGCAGGGAAATTCTGAGACGGTACGGGATGAGACACGGTTGTCTCTGGGGTTTTCGGCATCAGGGGCGAAATCACGGCGGCATTGATGCTTATTGGATACAGCGAGTCACGCAACTCTGCAACCGAACTAAAACGCTCTGCTGGACGTTTACCCAAACAGCGCATAACCGCCGCTTCTAGCTCGACCGAAATTTGCTCGCAGTTAGGCTGTTGTCGTAGCGGTTTAGGAGCCATTGCAGCATGAGCCATCGCCCAAGACTGCTCTGACCGACGAGAGGCAGCATGAGCCAAAATCCCAAACGGATCAGTGCCGCTCAGCATTTCATAAAAGATCATGCCCAAGCTGTAAATGTCGGCTCGTTCATCGAGTTCCCAAGCGCTTCGCAACTGTTCTGGAGCCGCATAACGAAATGTTCCTAGGAACGCTTGCGTTAACATTGTGCGCTCAGTTGTTTGACTCAGATGCAGCTTTTTGGCAATACCAAAGTCTAAAATTTTGACCCGTTCACCGAGCGGTGTTGGAATCAGAAAGATGTTAGCTGGTTTCAGGTCGCGGTGGATGATTTTAATTGGCTCAGCCACGGTCGCTTCGTGCTTCCAAAGCGTCACGCCCGTATGGGCAACTTCTAGTCCGGCACACAGTTGAACGACAATTGCCACTGCCTGTTCAACTGATAATCGTCCCTGCCGCGCCAGCAGTTGACTGAGCGTTTGCCCCTGCAAATATTCCATCACATAAAACGGGTATTCATCCAGTGCTACACCGTAGTCAATGACTTGTACAATGTGCTCACTTTCTAACGCGACTGAGAGCGCCACTTCCCGTTCAAACCGAATTAGTAAATCACGATGTTTTGCCAGTGCGCCTTTTAGAATTTTAACCGCAACCCTACGACCGAGCCGCAGATCCATCGCCAAAAATACGTCGCCAAACGCACCGCTGCCCAAGCATTGATCGAGGCGATAGCGAGGAGGATTGCCGAGCCGTTGGTTGAGCCAGGGAGTAGGAGACGGAGAGGACATGAGCAAATCAGTGGGAACTGTGTGAGCAATTTCACCTTAGTTGATTTTTGCTGAAACACATTTAGCTATTCGTCTAATTTGCAA
Source organism: Cyanobacteria bacterium RM1_2_2 (assembly GCA_012033495.1). Lineage (GTDB taxonomy): Bacteria > Cyanobacteriota > Cyanobacteriia > Elainellales > Elainellaceae > Elainella. Next base: position 6,436 of record JAAUQT010000048.1, read on the forward strand.
GAGAGGATGTTGAGATTACGATTGAAGGGTGCGTCAAATCAGAAGCATTAGTAGCGAAGTTATGAGTAACACGCTGGCAATTGCGGCAGTCACGGCAATGCTCAAGGATATTTTAGAGAATCGGCTGGCGAATCATGCGGTTGCAATTAGCATCGGTGATTTGTTAGTCACAGCACTACCGCCCGATCGAATTTCGGTGGGCAGTGATGAACGCCCGCAGCTAAATGTATTTCTCTATCAGGTCAGCCAAAACCGCAATGCTGATTGGATCGAGCACGAACACTTAGAAGAACAGCATCGTGAGCACAAATTCTATAGTGATTATAGGGGCGAACAACCATCACTTGCGCTTGATTTACATTACTTGATCACAGCTTACGGTGCAAAAGATTTTCAGGCAGAACTATTGTTAGGCTACGCAATGCAAGTCTTGCACGATATACCGCTGATCACGCGGGAAATGGTCTATACGGCTTTGAAACACGCGGCTGCAATGACGACATTTGGCGCACTTTCTCAGGTATTAGCCACGCTGTCATTAGACGAGCTAGCAGATCAGGTTGGGACAATTAAGCTCTGCCCGGAGTTCTTCAGCATGGAAGAAACCTCGAAGTTGTGGTCATCGTTACAGACCCATTACCGCCCTTCAGCAGGCTATCAGGCTTCGATGGTGTTGCTGAGCCGCACTTCTGCAAAAACTGATTTGCCAGCAACCGCACCCAACATTCAGCAGCCCACAATTGAACGGATCGAATCTTCACATACCGGAGGAATTCGGGCAGGCGATGCGCTCATCCTGCATGGACAACGGCTGCAAGGGACGCTTACTTACTTGCGGATTAACCGCTCTGGCTTACTCAATCCCGAAACGGTGCAGGACAAGCAGATTACCCTACGGCTGCCACCCGACCTACCTGCCGGAATCCAAAGCATTCAGGTTGTGCATCTCAATCATTCTCACGGTAGTCCTGAGGAAATTCAATCTAATCTCGCTGCCTTCGTTGTTCAGCCTACTCTTCGCGTTCGGGTGAATTCAGTCAAGCCGCTAAAATCCAACTTATGTCATGCTGAGCTACTCCTCACCGTCAACCCTTTCATCACTGCCAATCAACCATCTCTGCTTCTACTTCAATCTACCTCTTCCGATTTCTCATCTGTTCAGATCAATATCCCTTCTAGCGATACTCCAACTGACACTTTGACGATCTCTATTCAAGTGGCAGCAAAGCGTTATTGGGTTCAGCTTCAGGTCGATGGCGTGCGAAGTGAGGCTGTAGAAGTGGAAGTGGGCGGTTAAGAATCACAGTCCTTCATCTCTTCATTTTCTGATGCAAACAACCGTTCACACTACTTGGCTCACCGCTAACCAGCAACATCTCACGGCTGCGCTTGCACTCATTCGCAGTACCATTGCACGATCTGTTGGATTATCAGATTGGGTAGAAGATGAAACCCAGTTGCGGCAGGCACTTCAAGCGGCGAAGGCTGCCCTCCCTGCCCTGTCTGCCTTGGAGCAACTGAGCCGTTTATTTGGGCTATCCGCATTCGAGGAAGATATTTTGTTGCTCTGTGCAGGCATGGAGCTAGATGCACGGTTTGTCAGGCTTTGTGCCCTGTCCCAATCCGATCCGCAGCGAGCCTATCCGACATTTAGTTTAGCGCTCAGCGCTTTGGCAAATCCGCACTGGGATGCCCTCACGCCAACGGCTCCTCTACGTCACTATCACCTGATTGAAATCGGGCAGGGAACGACATTAACCCTCAGTCCACTACGCATTAATGAACGGATTTTACATTACCTAACAGGCACTCAGTATCTTGATATCCGCCTGTTTGGGCTGGTGGAACGAGTCAAGCAAGGAACCGACCTTGTTCCTTCGCAGCAGCAGCAAATTGCGCAGATTGAGGCTGCATTGACCAATGCCCTCAGCGCTGAGCCACCTCCCGTTATTCAACTTTGCGGCTCTGAAACGTTGTCTAAACGTAGCCTAGTAATGCAGGTTTGCGAACGACTGCACTTCAAGCTATGGCAGATCTCGGCTCAAACCGTACCCACGCTGCCTGCTGAATTAGAGCAGTTTTGCCGCCTCTGGACACGCGAAACTTTGCTGAATGCCAGCGTGCTGCTTCTAGACTGCGACCATTTTGATCCCGATCCACTTCAGTTAGCCCGCCTGACGCAACTGGTCGAACGCCTGCCTAGCCTACTATTCATTTCCAGCCGCGAGCGTCTGCCCTTACCGCAACGCCCCGTCGTGCATCTAGAAATCCATAAACCCACCGCTGCGGAACAAATTCTGGCTTGGCAAACCGCCCTCCCCGCTGAATCTGCCGAATCATTCAGCCAAATTCAGACTTTAGTCTCTCAATTCAATCTCAATACCGCCACCATTCACACCCTTTCTTCTAGGCTTAAAGCTTCTGGTCATTCTCCCGATTTCCGCGCCTTGTGGACTGCCTGCCGCATCCAAGCCCGCCCGCGTCTAGACGAACTGGCTCAGCGGATTGAACCGAGCGCTAGTTGGCAAGATTTAGTCTTACCCGAAGCCCAAACGCAAATCCTCCGATCTGCCGCTGCTCATGTCGGTCAACGATCGCGGGTTTATGAACAATGGGGATTCGCCGCCAAAGGCAATCGCGGATTAGGAATCAGCGCCCTGTTTGCCGGAGCCAGCGGGACAGGCAAAACCCTTGCTGCCGAAGTGTTAGCCCATCAGCTACACCTCGATCTTTATCGGGTTGATCTCTCCTCGGTCGTGAGCAAATACATCGGCGAAACCGAAAAGAATCTGCGTCGTGTGTTCGATGCCGCCACCGAAGGCGGAGTGATTTTGCTCTTCGATGAAGCCGACGCTCTGTTTGGCAAACGCAGCGAAGTGAAAGACAGCCGTGACCGCTACGCCAACATTGAAGTCAGCTATTTACTACAGCGAATGGAATGTTACCCCGGCTTAGCCATTCTCACTACAAACCTCAAAAGCGCCTTAGATACAGCTTTTCTACGCCGTATTCGCTTTGTCGTTCAGTTTCCCTTTCCCGATGCCGCCCAACGAGCCGAAATCTGGCGACGCATTTTTCCTGCTGATACACCCACCCAAAACCTCGACCCACTCAAACTCGCCCAACTCAACATTGCAGGCGGCAACATCCGTAACGTTGCGCTCAACGCCGCTTTTCTCGCTGCTGATGCTGGAGAGCCTGTGCAAATGCATCATCTACTGCAAGCGGCACGAACGGAATATGCCAAGTTGGAGAAGACGTTAACAGAATCGGAGATTGGAGGGTGGATATAAACAACTCGACCTTCGTCTATCCCTCCTCACTCCGCTCACCGGCTAGGCTCAAAGCATCCACTCTGGAGACACGGCATGACTGACCACATGCAGCTTCAGCGCAAAACCGTTGGACAATCGGCTGATACGCTGACTTCTGTGATTTCATCTACTCCAGTCAGTACACCGACCGCCACACCCCAACTGGCTCCAGAGCCTCCTGTCCAAACAGAATCGGCAACCGAACAAACGTCAGAACTATCTCAAGAGCCGCAGCCGTCCTTCTTCAATCACGATTTTGGCCGCCTCCCAATCTTTGCCAAACTTAGCGTCAGCCAACCCAATGACCCCTACGAACAGGAAGCCGACCGCGTGGCAGAGCAGGTGATGCGGACGCCAGACCGAACGCCTGACTCTTCTCCCTCAGTTCAGGGATTTGCAGGTCATGATTTTGGTCAAATTGCTCTCTCACCGCAACTTCAACCAAATCGTGATGAGATACCAGCTTCTCAACAGACAACAGAGCCTGAAACAGCAGGGCGCAAGCGTAGAGAAGAATCATTGGATTCAGATCCAAGGCAACTGCCTAGTTTAACGGTTAGATCAAGAAATTCAAAGCGGCGGCGGTATGGGCGAAAAGAGAATAAAGAGCATCCCAATGCAAGTAATAAAACGGTCTTGGTTGCGAATACAGCTAGAGCACGTCGAGCGATCGCAGAGGCTCGATCAGCAATTAGAGAAGTTGTAAGGGAAGACAATAAAAAGACTGATGGGGACAGTGAAAATCAAGGTCAAGCAAATACCAGGAGACACAAAGTTCAACGAGAAAGTATTGAGACTAACAGAGTAGAAAGACCACTCAATTCTGGAAGGATAAATAGAAATAACTCTGTAGCCGATCCTGATGCAAAAGACTCAGGAGATAATGACGCAGCTAAAGCAGTTAAAGAGGCTCAAGGCAACAACCGCTTAAACCGTTCTCAGAAATCTGTTGCAATTCAGCAAACTGCGGATACAGAAGTTTCTCTAGCTAGAGCACCTGTGAAGTCAATGTTGATGACAACTCAGGAAGGGATTGATGCACTTCAGCCTGATGAAATTTTTGGGCCTGCTGGAAATGGCATGGTGTTGTTCCAGACTAGTAATCCAGAGCAATATCTGTCTATGGCAGATCAGGGTATAGATATTAGACAGGTTCCAGATGAACAAGCAGATCAATATCGAGAAACCCAGCGTCTGCAAGTTGAAGCGGCTATTGCTCGATTTGTTGCATCTGGTCGAGCCAGAATTGCCAGTATTACAAGCATGAGCCGAACGGTTCGACCACGCATTCAAAAAGCGGCCCAACAAACAAAAGTTAGTATTCAGGCAGCTATTGAACAAAATCGCAAAACCATTACCAATAAGCTAGATCAAGCTCGTGAACAAGTTCAGGAAAAGGCAAATTCTATAAGAGGACAAATTAATACGCGGCACAGTAATGCAATAGCTGCCATCCGTAGCTCTACAGCCACTGCCAGAACCCGACTTGAATCAGCTTATCAAGCTAATATTGAGAAACTAGATCAGCTTGATCAAAGCCTATCTTCTCGCTTAGATGATTCCTTGAATAGGGGTGCCGACAAATTTCGTGCAAAGGGTTTAGAAGCGGCTGGTGCGGTAGATGCGATCGCTAATGAGTTTAAGAACAGGTTTAATAGGGAGTCTCCACCTGAACCCAGTAATCGGGTTACTGAATTTCTTGAAAGTTTTGATCGCGATACTTATACAGAAAATTGGCGAAATGCAAAGAAAGACGCTACCGATACCGTAGCAGGGCAGTATAGGCAGGGATTAATTGACAATGCCGATCAAAAGGCAGAGGAATTAAACGATACAAAGGATGAACATCTTCAGCAATTACAAGAATTAGTTAACACAACTCGTACTAATCTACAGACTCAATATACAAGTGCACTACAAGGACTTAACCAGGCAGAGCAAACAGCTATCCAAACGGCAGACCAAGCACTGAATAGCCAATTGAACAGCCTGGATCAAAGTCTCAATGCTGCTCTAGACGGATTAAGACAAGCCAAGACAGATCAACTGAGTCAACTCAATCGCTCTGCTAAACAACAGCAAGCTGGTGTTGATATTAAAGCAAACAGTGTGATTACTACACTCCAAGAGAGAATTAACCAGGGAGCGGCTGGTGTTGAAGAGGCACTTCAGGAGTTTGCTGCTCAAGCCCAAAGGGTTGAAAGTCCAAATTTAATCACAATTCAATCGGTTACAGCAGAAGCACAAGTCCAACTCAACCAAGCGATCGCTACCACTCGATCTGAATTAGATACGTCCTTGAAGAATTCTGAACAGGGATTGACCCAAGAAGGACAACAGGTGGTCGATCGCCTTAATCAAATTGGGCAGCAGGCAGAATCACGGGCAAAAACCAACGTACAGGAATTCTCTACCAGTGCTGCACAGGTAGAACAGGCTGCGACTCAAGCCTTTACCCAAATGCAGTCAGGACACGCCAGAATGATGCAGTCCAGAGCAGATCAGTCTGTGTCTGGGCTTGACAAACTTGCGACAGATTTATCGAGCCAAGTTGACGGATTTTTCACTAATTTTGATGCAGAACTCGAAACCAGCGCTGAAGCGCTTAAAACAGGTTTAGTCGATTCTTTAGAAGGGGATTCTGACAATCAAGAGCTACGGCAAGAAAAAGGGAAAAAACAGAAAACGGATGGGATAAGACCAACAATCGAGGAAGAGGCACGAATAGCAGCGGAACAGGTACAGCCTGCCTGGAAGGAAATTGCGAAAGTTGTCATTGATATTGTGATTACAGTTGCGGTAGTCGTTGCGATCGCGGCTCTGGCAGCTTCGGGTGTTGGCATGGTTGCGGTTGTTTTGTTGGCAGCAGCGATCGGGGCGGCTGGAGAGGTGCTGAAACTGGCGGCGAACGATGCAATCGATGGTCAAGGATCACCGTGGGAGGAGTATGCGAAACAAGCAGGCATTGGTGCAGCGAGTGGCATTTTACAAGCAGTCGGACTACGTGGGGGGGATAAGTTGGCTGGAGCGATTACCAACCAGTTTGGTCGAAGAGCTGCTCAAGCTGGTGTTGAAGCGGCAACTGACACAGTGATTGATGTGGGAACTCAAGTTGCGAACGGTGAAGACTTCAGCCTGAGGATGTTGGCGACATCGGCGGGATTATCTCTGCTGGGAAGTGCCGGGGGAGAGGTGCTGAGCGGCAGCTTCGGCAGATTGGGGCAGCGTGTAGGTAGAAGTGATGCCGGACAGAGAGCAGTTAATGATGCCGGACAGAGGACAGCTAGTGATGCCGGACAGGGAGCAGCAAGTAATGCCGGACAGAGAGCGGTTGCAGAAGGCGGCGAATTTGTTGCTGAAGTAACAGTTGATACAGGGGTTGGTGTGGCTGACCAGATGCTTCAGGGTGAGGATTTTTCAGCGGGAATGCTGGCAGCAAGTGCAGGAGAGGCAGCACTGGGAAGTGTTGTGGGCAGGGGAGCCGATCGACTGTATGGCGATCAGCTACGTGGATTAGGGCAGGATCGGGGAGATGCAGAGGGTGGTACGTCTTCTCCAGATCCATCTCAGCCTGATGTTGATGTTAATGTAGACACGCCTCAAGTTCCAGATGTGCCTGTCGATCGCCCGCCAGGAGATCTAACCCCTCCGACACCAGAGGTTGCGGATACTCCAGCCGCCCGTCGCACTGAAGACACGCCTGAGCCTGTAACGCCCGATTCGTCATCGACTCGACCTGCCCGTGAAACTTCCGAACCTACACAAACTCCAGATGGAACCAGGAATCAACCCGATCGAACACCTGACCCAACTCGCGATCGATCGCCTGAGAAACCTGCTGAACTGACTCCTGATACAACTAACCGACCTCTTAGAGATCCATCGGAACAATCACAAACTTCAGATCCGAACAAACGCCCTATTGATCAAACTCCGAGACAACCAGAAGAAGGGGGCGATCGACCCCTTACAGAACCCACTCAAGATCCTCGCCTACTCGACGGTTTACCACCCGATCTGCGCGATCAAATCCCTATTCACGTCGATCCCACTCTAACGGGGAATACGGTTCGGGTGCATTACACGAGGGAGAATGGAGTGATCACCAACATTCATATGCGGGTGGGACCGAATGCGACCCAGAGGGATATTGAGCTACATGTGCAAACAGCGCGAATGATGCAGCGCTATTCTGGCTTCAGCGGACGGATTCGCATGTTGAAAGAGCGAATTCAAAACTGGGTTAGCAGAAACGGCGAACCTCCGGTTGGCTCAAGAGCCTGGGAAGCCCAATTAGAAATTGATAAACTCCCTCGAATTATTGACGATCGACTGGAGCAACTTTCTAGAGGTGATTTAGATCCCGCAACTGAAGCCGCCCTCCAGGCTGATATTGAGAATCTAGAGCAACAGCTAGCACGACATCAACAAACCCTGGATGAGATGGATACTGATCCGGGGGTAGGATTTGTTGCGGCTGAGTCACGGCATAAAGAGGACTTTAAAAAAGATGTGCCTGAAGAAATTTTTGAACGATCTAAAGATTTGCCGGAAGAAGTAACGGATTGGGATACTTTCTTCAACCACTTTTATGTTTCAAAACAGCCAAACGGAACATTCACAATTTCTAGAAAAAATGGGGATGATGGCACTAGTTATCGGTTTGGGTATGATCCTTCACACCCAGGTGATTTGACTAAGGCAAAAATTGTACCCTCTGGCGGAGGGAAACGACCATTTGATAAAACAGCCAAGCTTAGCAGTGATTTTACGCTTGGTGAAGCTTCATCCCAACCTAATTCTAGAACTGGCAATCATGAAATTACAGTTGAACATTCAGATATCTCTGAAGCAGAGGAGGTACTTAGGAAAACTGCGGAAGAACGTGCTGAATTTCGTGATGAGAAAGTAAAAGTTAAACAAAATAGTCAAGGTATCTATCAGGGGAAAGAATATGATTCTGTTGAGGATATTCCCGAATGGCAACAAGCCAAAGATGCTAATGATAATGAGTGGAGAAAAGAAATTGAAAAGGAATTCAAGATCGAATATGATGGTAAGACTTACGATCGACTTGAAGATGTTCCTGATTGGAAGAAAGCTCACGATGCCATGTGCAGAGCAAGTGAACAACTAGGTGAACAAGCTATCGATGCTGCAATGGCAGCTATCCATCCTAAAGCAAAACCTATAGAACACTATGAGTTGCCTGGAGGAGCAAAAACAGGGCAATTCGATCGAATCTATCAGGATGATGACGGTAACGTTTACGTTATTGAAGGGAAAGGGGCGGGAGCGACACGAGGTGGGCGAGAGACTACTGAGGGCCTCTATGTAGAGCAGGGCACTCCTGAGTATCTTGATGATGTTATCTCAAATATGGGAAAAGCTGCTGTAAATACCGGAGACAAAGAATTGTTTAGCACATACATCAAATTACGAAGAGCGCGAAGGGAAGGTAATTCGGGTGTTTTACACTATTTACAGATTAGTCAGAGGGTTAATACAAAAACTGATAAATTAATTCCACATATTGAAATCATTCGTTTTGAAATTTGAGGTTCTATGGAAATTTCTAGACATAAATTGAAAAATCTAAACATGATTCAAATGATCATAGATGATTTTGAATCTCAAGTTAGCAATTTACTTCTTTCACTCGAACAACGTCCTCAGAATCTTGCCATTGCCTATAAGGAAGCTTTAGAACAAGCTGTCTATGCTTTTGTTCTAGGGAAGCAAAAAGAAGAAATTATTGAATACCTTAGCCTATCCCTTCAATTAGGAGTGGCACACTTTTCTAGTGCACTTGAGTTACCTGAAATTTTTCCGATCCAATTCCGAGGACAAACCTACTCATATTCCCACGAACGCTCAACTGCATTTATTAGCCCAATAGACTGGTCTAAGATATTTCATTTAGCTATCGTATTGCGTAATGGTCATGCTATCAAATTTCTGTCTGGAATATCTACGGACGCATTACGAGAGGCAAATGTTAAGGAAGATGAAGTCGATTATTTATATGTTGATTTTTTGAAAGGTCTCTTCAACAAGGAAGTTAACATCGGAGAGCTTTTAATTCAAGTAATGGATGCAACAGATCCAGAGAGATTACCTGAGCGTAGATATGATTTCATCCTATACATTAGAGTGCCAGAACTTGTCCTGTATCGTTGTTTCTTATCTAATAAGGAAGCTGAATTCAATCAAAAGTTGGTAGAAGCTCTAGAATTGCATAAAGAGTTTTGGACTAAGACTCCAGAAAAATCTTTTGACTCCGATGGGTTACTTTCACTTCCCCTATTAGCTGTTGCTGCTCTTGCTTTTCACAATAAGATTTTTCGGTTAACTGCTCAATCAGATTATCTTCCTATGTGGTTAGTGAAAGGCGAACTTTAGCAATGTTAATTCTTGAACCGACTGATGCTGAAAGAATTGAAGTAAACAAAAATGAATTCAAATATCGAAGAAGAACAAACAATCGCACTAGGTGAAATCATCCTTTCTACCTGGTTAAAAACATCTGAACCCGAAGCCTCAGAAACACCTGAAACTTCTATTGACCAAGATCAGGTGTTAATCAATTTACTAGCGGCTCTAGCAAATGTTACGCCACAACAATTAGAGGAACATCCCGAACTCGCAAAAAATAGCCTATACCAACTTCTAAATGATTTCCAGCAAGTGATCAGCAGTTCATTATCTGGGGATCAAGAAAAACTGGATACAGCTCGCGATCGAATGCGTTCTCTCAACACAATTCTGAAATCACAAAACATTGATTTTGGAGATATTTTTGAACAGTTTCCAGACAACCTGAACCAGCTTCGTGCCCTATCCGATCAAGACCCTGACTTGCAGCAAATGCAAGCTAAGCTAAAGCAACTGGCTAAGCGAAAACCCGGTCGGAAATCTGCCAAGAATCTGAATAAAGAATTAGTCGCTTTTCTCCAGCGCTACCAGCAACTATTCAATCAGGAAGCTGAAGCACACCGCAAAGCTCAAAAAGAGCAAGAATACGCAGAAAAGGCAGACAAAGCCATCAAAGCTTCACTGAGCCGCTGCAATATGCCCTCACTCAAATTTGAGGATTTACTCCCCAAAGCGAAGGGAAATTAACTGAAATTCAAGCGGTTCGCTCAGGAGGAACCTCGCCAGGTGAAGCGATTTGGGCGATCGAATCACCAGAAACCCATTTTCGTCCCGAAACCCAAGCAGCTATGCAAGCTTAAAACCAGGAAGGCGATCGGGCTTCTGAACTAGAATAGGAGAAAGCAGGCAATGAGAGGGAAGCTGGGATGGATTGGGCAATTGATGAGGCACAGCAAAAGCTATCCGAGATCTTAAACGCTGCGACGAAAGAGCCACAATGGATTCACGATCGAGAACAGCGCGTTGCTGTAGTCGTCGATGCTAATCTGTTTCAGGAATTTCTGGCTTGGCAACAAAACCATCCACAAACGTTAGCGAATGCCTTTGCCGAGTTACGCCGCCTTTGTGGCGAGGAAAACTACACCCTGGAAACACCAACCCGCGTCGATCGCCCCAACCCCTTTGCCGATACTCTGCATGACTCTGCTGTGTGACACAAACATCATCAGTGAATTAGCACGACCTCAACCTAATACAGGTGTGGTTGCATGGAGTGCAAAAACCTCCTCAATTTTGCTGAGCGTTATTACACTTGAAGAAATTTTCTACGGTTTATCAGCAAAGCCAAATGCTCGAATTCAGGCTTGGTTTGAGCAATTTCTCAATAGCTATTGCCAGATTCTTCCGAGTCGCGATCGGCAACGGATATTGCTTTACAAAACTGGCAGCAAAGTGGCTTGAGAGGTACGACTTGCCCGATTAGATAGTTTAGAAAAATCTCTGTTAATTGCTCGAATCGACCCTGTTTCTCAAATAGATGCTCAACGGCTGCTTAACGGTTGGAACACGCATATCAAGTGTAATAGTCAAGACTTAATCTAACACTTCTTGTAAACTGAGACTAAATCAGAAGTGTCCCAATGAATACACGGGACAAGATCATGCTAATTTCACGACTTTACACGCTTGCGCCAACAGACTCGATGATTTCTCTGACCTCGGCACGATGGTGAGAGTTCAGATTGTCCATCACTACAACATCTCCTGCTTTGAGTTGTGGTGCTAGGTTGACTTGGATAAATTCTAAAAAGTCATCACTTTTCATCGACCGCTCTATCGTTTTGGTCGCTAATATCTCACCCCGCTTAATTGCCCCAATCAGGGTTAATTTCTTACCTCGATAAAATGCTCGTAACTGATAAGCCTTCTTGCCTTTCAATGCCCTGGCAACGCTCCGATTCATCCCCACCCAAAAGCCTGTCTCATCGATGAAAACCAGCTTTTCGGGCGCTATATCTCTAATTCTGTCCCAGTCATCAACTCGCTCTTGTTGCACTTCTGGTGTAATGACCTTCTCGCTCCGATTTGTTTTTTTTGAGGGTTAGATTGTGCTGCTGACAAAATCTGTCCATCATGCTGGTGCTAACATTGACTCCAAGCACTTCTGTCAGATGTTCACAATATTGCCATAGGGTGTAGTCAGGGTGTTCATCTACCACCTCAATGACTTTTGCCTCATGCTCAGATAAAACACTTTTCTTCTTGCTGCCACACTTTTTAGGCGTTAAGTCCCCTGTCTGCCGATATTGCTTTAATAGTCGTCTGACTGTGTCAGGACTGACTAGAAATCGCTTGGCTACTTTTCGGATAGAGTTTCCGTCTTGCTCGTAGGCTTCTATTATCTTTCTGCGAAAATCTATTGAGTAGCAAGTCATCAGTTTGTGTTGTTTGTTCTATCAGGTCTTTCTCTCTATCTTACTGTACTGACTGTTCTAGGGAAAGGCTGTACCTCCCCTAGTCGCTTAAACCCTCGAATCTTAAGCCAACGTTTTTGAGCACTCTGCACCAACTTGAATACCAGCGACAGAATACTGTCTTGAGAAACACAACCTCGCGTTTTATCCGTTCTCAACCGCACCGTCGCAAAGGTCGATTCAATGGGATTGGTAGTGCGAATATGCACCCAATGCTCCGCTGGGAAATCATAGAATGCCAACAGAGCATCACGCTCCTTAGACAAACACTCAACTGCCTTGGGATACTTGGCATCATAGGTTTTGATAAATCGCTCAAACGCCGTCAGAGCATCATCTTTCGTCTCTGCCATGTAAATTTCATGTAAGGCAGATTTGGCTTTCGGTTGCTGACTCTTCGGCAAATGGTTGAGCACGTTAGCGGTTTTATGCACCCAGCACCGTTGCACACGAGTGGTGGGAAAGACTTGCGCGAGCGCCTTCCAAAACCCTAATGTCCCATCGCCAATCGCCAGTTCTGGAGCTTCTTTCAGCCCCTGGTCTTGCAGCCGTAACAACAACGGCTTCCAACTCAATTCGGATTCTCGAAATCCCCCCTCCAACCCCAGCAGTTCCTTGGTTCCGGTATCGGTGACACCGATGACAACCAGAATGCACTGGCGGTCGTCCTCATTGCGGATGTTGAAGTCGATGCCGTCTGCCCAGATGTAAACGTAGCGTTTACCGAGCAGCGAGCGTTTCTGCCACTGTTGATGTTCCTCTATCCATTGAGCCTTCAATCGGCTAATCGTACTGGCGGACAGTCCTCTTGCCTGTGCCCCTAACTAACGATGCCAACGCTTCTGCAAAATCCCCCGTTGAGACTCCTTTAAGGTACAGCCAAGGCAGGACCTCCTCGACATTCTGGGAACGCTTGAGATACGGCGGCAATAAAGATGAGTTGAACTTAATGCCACTACCACTGCGGTCGCGTACCTTCGGCACCTGAATCTCCACTTCCCCAACGCCTGTCGTAATCGTTCGTTCTGGCAAGTACCCATTGCGAACGATCGCTTGTCGTCCCTAGTCATCTTTGAGGGACTGGTACTGAGCAAGAAATTCTTGCAACTCTGCTTCGACCGCTTGAGCAATGATTTGGCGAGCGCCCTGACGAACCAGTTCACTCAAGGCATCCCTGAAAGGGGTGGCTGTTTCTGACGGTTGAAATGCAATAACATTATCGTTATTCATGGTGTATTCATGGTGTATCCTCGTCTGGTCTTTTTTTTCCTTATCCAGCAGGATACGCCCTTTTTTCTCCTTTAGTCATACACCACAAATAAACATAACTCTACTTTGGACAATAGTTGCAGTCATTCCTTGCCCCTCCACAAGACTGGAAAAGAGAACCCAGTCTTCAGAGCATATTAGATCTCATTATCTACATCAAATTTTAGTCAAACCCCTTTCACAAAGCATTGCTTCAATCCGCTCACCTACCGTTGCTGCCTGATAGTCCGGTGTTAAGCAATTCAAAACTTCTAAAGGTCAGACCAAATCGAGAGCAGCTAATCTTGGAAAAACTAGACAGGCGATCGTCCTGCCTGTGCTGTCGCTCTGCTGCTGATCAAACATAAATTTGGCTGCCTTTCAGTACGCTCCAGTTTTACGCAAAATCACTTTGAACGTTTTGAGAATAATTTTGAGGTCAAGCCACAGCGACCAGTTTTCAATGTAGCGGATGTCTAGACGCAACACATCCTCAAAGTTATCAATATCGGAGCGACCAGACACTTGCCACAATCCCGTAATTCCGGGCAGCACCTCATGACGAATAAAATGCCGTTCTGAAAATTTTTCAACATCTCGTAGCGGAAAAGGACGTGGGCCGACAAAGCTCATCTCTCCAAACAATACGTTGAATACTTGAGGCAGTTCATCCAAGCTATAGCGGCGCAAAAAGCGACCCACGCGAGTGATGCGAGGATCATCTTTAATCTTAAATAAAATCCCATCTTTCGTTTGGTTCTGCGTTTCTAGCTGTTTCTGAAGCTGGTCAGCATTCGGAACCATAGTCCGGAATTTCCAAATTTTGATAGGCTGGCTATGCAGTCCGATCCGAGTCTGCCGATAAAAGATCGGGCCAGGAGAATCGAGTTTGATCAAAACAGAAAGCAGGAGGTAAATTGGAAATCCAAGCAGCAGCACAAAAATAGCAAAGCAGAAATCAAAAATTCGTTTTACTTTAAAGTCAATCCCTGAGATTGCGGGAGGCGAAAACTTGATGCAAGGAACTCCACCAATTGTCGAAAATTCTGACTCTCGGAACAACGGATCAAGCCCAACAGATAGAAAATGCAGCGTAATTCCTGCGTTTCGCAACATCCAGTAAAGGTACATGGGACTTTGGATAGGTGATCGAGAGCAAACAAAAACCTCCGAAATTCCCATCCCGCTAATCTGATTTAGCGTACTCGCAAGGATTCCATGATCGATTGAACTAATGTCTTCCCAGCCTGCAAACCGGTAGTATTCTTCTTGTTCCAACAGTGCCGCTATTTTCTCTGCATCTTCAGAATGACAGAATGCAAAAACTGGGTGACGAACAACTCCTCGATGCCGAGCTTGCTTGATCGCATAGTCCATCACGGCTCGCCCAACACAAACAAACAAAACGCTCAGCAACCAAGACAGAATGAAAGTAGAACGAGAGATCAGTTGGCTAGGATAGTAGAGAAATGCAGTCAGAAGAATTAAACAATTGCCCAAAGACAGCGCTTTTATGATTCCGATGTAGTCCCGACGATGGTTGCCGGCTTTATATAAGCCTCTTGCTGCTATCAGCCCAAGTTCGAGCGTCACAACAAAAACAATCAGCGATATATTCTCCTTTGTATTCCAGAATGGGTTCCACGGAGTGCCATAAATCTCCGCCAAACGCCGAGCCAAGATAAGCAGAGTACTGTCCAGTAGAACTAGAGCAAAAGTTCGTGAGTACCGGATAGAGCTACCCCGACTCAGCCTAGCTCTGACAGACGCACGCAAATCCTGTTTGCGACTGCCCGAAGCAAGTTCCCCATCTGAAATATGTTGTAGTACGGATGGTCTAGCCATGACATCTCACTCTCTAAAGACTTATGGAACTCCTAGAACAGTTAAATCCAACCTAGCTATCCTTAGAAGGAAATAAATTTTCAACACCTTAACATTACAAAATTAAAATTATGAAACTTTCTATTTAAGCTTTCACCTAAGACAATGCCACGACTACAAGAATACGAATGTAGAGCTTATAGTAAATGAAGATCTAGAACACACGCTAGAACTTTCAAATACATAATCAGCGATATTAAAGCAACAAATTAGACCTGTTACAATTTATCGCCTTCTTTTCATCACTTTCACGACCTTTTCATTCGTGGAAAGATATAGTAAGTAATGAATACATCCATATATCGGCATCAACAACACTATCTCTCGTAGCGCAGTCATCAGATTATTCAAACGCAACACACTTCTGAGCATTCCTATCTCTGGATCAAAGTAATTAAAACCATTGAAGATAGTGATAGGAGAAATAAAATAGGCATTTGAGAAGGGCCAAAGGAGTTGAACTCCGCGCGGGGGGCTTGGATCTGTAACTAGTAAATCTAGAAAAATATGGCTGAAATAAAGCGCAGTTGCCCAAACCCCTAACTGAATGAACTTGACAGATGCTCGATTCCATCTGCCCAGCATCGAGACGAAAATTCCAACCAAGATACTAGCAGTAATGCTGTGGGTTCCTTGACGATGGAAAATAGCAGGATTTCCCAAAACCAGTCCAGGCAAGATATCGATGTCTGGCAAATTGGCGAGAACGATAGACGCCAGTAGCGTATTGTTGAATTGAGATTTAGCAATCAACCCTTTGGGGGCTAAAAGAAAGCCGCAGAAACCAGCAATCGTGTGACCAATGGGTGATGGCATACTTTAATCCATGCTTTCAACAGCGTCGTAGATTTCAATCTACCAGCTAATCCAAGAATTAAGCGTAACACCGATTGGGTTCTGCACTAAGTGCTACCGATCGAATTAAGAATACCTCAAAAGTTTAGGCGGTTAGTTTAGAACCATTGATGTGCTCTCGGACTCGATAGATCCGGCGACCTTGAGATTCATGATAGGTTCGCATCAATAGTTCCGCTAATAGACCAAAGCAGAACAGTTGAATGCCTGCCAACAGCAACACAACAGCCAAGATCAACAAAGGACGATCGCCAATACCAGTCCGTAAGATAAACCTAACATAGGTCAAATAAGCGCTGATGACAAGCCCAGCTAACGTCGAGAACACACCTGCCAGTCCAAAAACATGCATTGGACGAGTCAAAAAAGTTTTGAAAAAGGCAATCGTCATCAAATCCATCATGACTCGAAAAGTTCTATCCAACCCATACTTACTGCGCCCAAATCGACGAGGATGATGACGAACCGGAACTTCAGTGATTCGCGCACCTTCAATAAACGCGAGGGCTGGAAGAAATCGATGCAACTCACCGTAAAGATTGATATCAGCAACGAGTTCGGCTCGGTAAGCTTTCAGGGAACAGCCATAATCATGCAGCTTCACTCCTGTCACGTGACCGATCAACCAGTTGGCGATCTTAGAGGGCAACAGGCGAGTCAGGGCTGCATCTTGCCGCTGCTTTCGCCAGCCACTCACAAAATCATAGCCTTCGTTTAATGTGGCAATTAGATTGGGAATATCAGCCGGATCATTTTGCAAATCACCGTCCATCGTGATCACGATTTTCCCTTGAGCATGATGAAACCCTGCCGACATCGCCGCAGTTTGCCCATAGTTGCGGCGTAGGATAATTGCTCTAATGTCGTTGCGAGCATGGGTCAATTGCTTCAGCAACTCAGTTGAACCGTCACTCGAACCGTCGTCTACACAAACAATTTCATAACTATCGATTTGACTATCGTGAAGCGAAACAGCGATTGCATCAATCAAATGAGGCAGATTTTCCACCTCATTGTAGATTGGAACAATAACCGACAAATAAGGAAAACCTGATAGCGCTGAATCGTCTCCAACCTGCTTAGGCAAAGGACTGCTTCGCCAACTTGAAACAGATGTTTTCACCTTCACGCACCTCTAATAACTTCGGGAATACCTAATGTGTCAACCAATCTATGTCAACCTATCTATGTCAATCTATCACCGCATTTAATACTTTTCCGATTTAACGTACTTTTACGTACAGCCTAGAGCTTTCGCAGTTGATTCTCGCATTTGCATAACGATTCTACGTGGATCTGCTGAAATACTACAGATCGGTTCGGGTGACTTCATCAGATCTTTAATTAGCTGCCGCCTATCTGTCCTGATCTCGAATGTAACCCTAGTAGATTTAACACATAATCAATCCGACGCAAAACAAAAGAGGGCGAGAGAACTGTCTGCGAAGCGACAGTTCCCACAACCCCCAGTCTGTAAACTACATGACTAAGTGAGATTTCCCGAAGGATGGGAAACTCAAAATCAGTCTTGAAATGAGCCTTTTTAAGCTAACTAGCTGGCTTAAACCCCAACAAAGCTTGCTTCAGTCAAAGTCGTGGTGTTGACTCCGGACAGAATCGCCAGAGTTTCGCCATTGAAAGCAATGCTATTGCCAGAGAAGGTCAGTTGCCCAAACGTAAGTCCGCTCAGCGCAATTTGATCGCTTCCGGCAACAAAATCAGTGATAGTATCCGTTCCATCTCCCCCTCTAAGGACAAACCGATCGGCTCCAGCCCCGCCAGTGATGGTGTCATTGCCTGCTCCACCGTCGATTAAATCATCACCGCCGCCACCCTCGATCGAATTCGCGCCCGCATCACCAATGAGATGATCAGCGAATGTAGAACCAATCAAATTTTCGACATTGACAAGCGTATCCTGATCAGCTTTGAACGTGCCATTTTCCGTTCCAACATTACTCAGAAGAGAATCATACCAGAAGTTCGCAATATTCTGAAATCCTGTTGTATTAGGATGCAAACCGTCGCCACCGATATCATTCGCCAACGTTAGGCTGGTCATGTCAACCAGATAGACATTTTTGCTTTCACCGAACTTGCTGGCAACCAAACCGGGAAGCCCATTGTTGTAACTGATGATGTTACGATTGCGATCACCTTCGCGGGCAGGGGGAGGAGTCGCCACCAAAATTGTCAAGTCTGGAGAGAGGCTAACCATGTCATCGATCAACTGGCTCATGCGGGCGAGCAGATCGTTTCCTGTAAGCTGGCTATCTCTGGCATCGTTCGTGCCCAACATTAGCAAAGCTACATCGGGCTGAGCATTGGGCAGAAAAGTCTGAATGTTTTGATTCATTCTCAGAATCGTCCATCCGCCGTGTCCTTCGTGGTCTTTGTCGCCTAATGCAGCAGACCCTAGAGACTGAGAACCGACAAAATCGACAGAAAGATTATTCGATCCAAACCGGCTCCACAGCGCTGCGCGATATCCTCCTTCCTGGCTCAAAGCTCCGCTCGGTTCATCGCCATTAATACCTCTGGTAATTGAGTCTCCGATCGGCATAATTTTGGCGATCCGACGCGATGCCTCACCCGTTTCCAGGTTGACCAAAACACTTCCTGTCGCGGTGGCGTAGCTAGCTGTATCAGTTCCATCGCCGCCGTTGAGCGCATCATTGCCAGAGCCGCCGATTAGCGTGTCGTCTCCTGCTCCCCCATTCAATATGTCGTTCCCTGCCTGGCCATTCAAAGTATTGTTGCCAGCATCTCCGGTAAGCGTATTGTTCAATACATTGACATTGAGGTTCACTGTTGCCGTATCCGTGCCACCGTTACCATCGCTCACTGTGTAAGTGAAGCTATCGGTATAGGTCGTGGCATTTATTCCATTGAAACTGCTAGGAGCAGTGTAAACAAAACTGCCGTCCGGGGCAATTGCTACTGTACCTCCCTGAGCAGAGACAGGATTCAGATTACCGACCACTGAAATAACATTACCGTTGGCATCTCCATCATTTGCCAACAAGCCTTTATTTGCAGCAACGCTGAGGGTTGTGCTGCGTTCGGTGGTGTAGGCGTAGGTGAAACCATCATCGCGGGCAGTTGGGGCAACGGCAACAGGTTCGCTAACCGCAACGAGATCAATATAGTCGATGCGAGGACGTTCAACATCACCAACCGTTCCTCGCAGGGTAATCACATCGTTGGGGTTAAGGGCAACACTAATGCCAACCGTGCGCTCAAACTTGTTAGCAGGATTGACACCTTGAAACCCACTCGGTTGATCGAGCGCCCAGTTTTCCAACAGCACTCCATTTACAGATAAAGACAGCGTTGCAGCGGAAGGAAGGTCTAGGTCGTGGTAGCCAACGACAATGTTATACAAGCCGCTCGATCCAGCAAAGGTGTGCGTTGCCGTTCCCGTGTTATCGTTGAGCCGGATGATTTGCCCACCAGACGCAAAGGATACACTCTCAGCCGAGGCACTCTGACGGCTCATCGATTCGGCTTCAATCCGAGTGCTGGCAGCAGCATCGTTGTCAGTCGTCGTCACGCTCACCGTCTTGCTGCCGACCGCATCAAACCCATCATCCGAGTTGGCAGCATCCACGCTGACTGTAATTGTGCTGGTCTGAGCCCCATCCACAATCGCGTCATCTACTCCCGTGATGGTGACACTCTGAGCAACATTCCAGTTGCTAGACGTGAAGGTGAGTAGGGTAGGGGCAGCAGTCGCTTCACCAACATCACTGCTGCTGACAGTGAGGACAACATCAGAAGTTGGTTGAGCCGTGAGGACAACACTGAAACTATCCGTCGTGCCTGCTTCGCCAACGGTGGTGTTGCCACTCGTCTCCGTTATGGTGAAGTCGGCAGGGGGGAGCGGTTGGTCATTGTCAGTCGTTGTCACGCTCACCGTCTTGCTGCCAACCGCATCAAACCCATCATCCGAGTTGGCGGCATCCACACTGACTGTAATTGTGCTGGTCTGAGTGCCGTCTACAATTGCGTCATCTACTCCAGTAACAGTGACACTCTGAGCAACATTCCAATTGCTAGGGGTGAAGGTGAGTAGAGTAGGAGCGGCAGTCGCTTCGCCAACATCACTACTGCTAACAGTGAGGACAACATTAGAAGTTGGTTGAGCCGTGAGGACAACACTGAAACTATCCGTCGTGCCTGCTTCGCCAACAGTGGTGCTGCCCTCCGTCTCGCTGATTATGAAGTTGGCAGGTGGGGGCGGCGGCGGGCTGCCTGCTGCAATCAAATCTAGGTAGTCGATCCGCGCCCGTTCCACATCGCCCTTCGTGCCCCGAATCGTGATCACATCATTCGGGTTGAGCGTGACATTCGTGCCCACCGTGCGCTCGAATAAGTTCGCCGGATTCGCATTCTGGAAACCACTCGTCTGGTTCAACAACCAAGTGTCAATCGATGCACCATTGAGCAGCACTTCCAGGCTGGCAGCAGAAGGATAGTCTTGGTCGTAGTAGCCCACAACCAGGTTGTAGGAACCGCTGGGGCCCGCAAAGGTGTGCGTTGCCGTTCCCGTGTTGTCTTTGAGCCGGATGATTTGCCCACCAGACGCAAAGGAGACATTCTCGATTGGATAGTTCTGACGGCTCATCGATTCGGCTTCAATCCGAGTGCTGGCAGCAGCATCGTTGTCAGTCGTCGTCACGCTCACCGTCTTGCTGCCAACCGCATCAAACCCATCATCCGAGTTGGCAGCATCCACGCTGACTGTAATTGTGCTGGTCTGAGCCCCATCCACAATCGCGTCATCTACTCCCGTGACCGTTACTGTTTGTGCTACGTTCCAGTTGCTAGGGGTGAAGGTGAGTAGAGTAGGAGCGGCAGTCGCTTCGCCTGTATCGCTACTGCTAACAGTGAGGACAACATTAGAAGTCGGTTGACTCGACAACACCACACTGAAACTATCCGTCGTGCCTGCTTCGCCAACGGTGGTGCTGCCGCCCGTCTCCGTTATGGTGAAATTGGCAGGAGTCACGCCACCATCGGTAGTATCGAGAAAAATGACATAGGCAGCCTCTGCTCCCTCATCTGTTGTAACTACCAGATCAAGCGAGCCATCGCCATTCAGATCTCCGATACCCGTTACTGCCTGACCAAAATCATCGGCTGATTGGAGAGCAACCGGAAAATCAGGGGATAAAGCGCTGATCTTGCGATGTGACTTAACAGTGCCATCCGGATTGAGCAACAGAATCCAGGCGGCTCCGGCTCCACTGGCTCCATCGTCGTCGTCATCAGCCCCAACCACAATATCGGGTACACCGTCTCCGTCAACGTCGCCCAGTCCTCCTACCGATTGGCCAAACTGGTCAAAGTCATCCAGAACACCTTGAAAATTGCCTTCCGTGTCACTAATCTTTTGCGATCCCTTAACCGTTCCATTGGCGTTCAAAAACAGAATCCAAACGGCTCCTCTGCCTGAGCCACCATCGTCATCTCCCCTTGCACCCGCAACAAGATCAGTGATTCCATCGCCGTTCACATCACCAATGTTGGCTAGGTACTTACCAAAGAAATCATTTCTGTCAAGCGCGCCAGTGAAGCCGCCTGTGGCTCTGCCAATTTGCTGCGATGATTTAACCGTTCCATCAGGATTAAGAAAAAGTACCCAAACTCTGCCTCGGCTGCCATCTACGTTTCTTTGGTTGACGGCAATATCGGCTGTTCCATCGCCATCCAAATCGCCTAAGCCTGCTACACCATGCCCAAACTCACCGTTGCTGGGTAAGGAGCCGGTAAACCCCCCGGATAGGGCGCTAATTTTTTGGTGTGCCTTAACCGTTCCATCTGCATTCAGAAATAAAATCCAAACGGCTCCAGCATTTGTGCTGCCATCGTCATCGTCTCCTGTACCAACAGCGATATCGGTGATGCCGTCTCCGTCAAGATCGCCAATCCGACCGACCGATTGCCCAAAGAGGTCGCCATCGTCAAGCACGCCAGTAAAGTTTCCGGCTGTATCGCTGATTTTTTGTTGAGCCTTAACCGTTCCATCAGGATTGAGAAACAATATCCAAATGGCTCCTCGGCTGGGGCCACCGTCCCTATCTCCAACGGTGCCAACGGCAATATCGTTTGTACCATCGCCATTCAAGTCACCGATATTTGCAATATACTCACCAAAATCAGTGCTAGAGAGATCTCCAACAAACCCATTCTGGTTGGAGCTAATTTTCGTGAATGATTTTATTCTGATCATTACTAAGTCCCTAAAATTTGCAAGGAAAAATAGCTGCACCAGACAGTCTGACCTCGTTTAACAAGGAGCAACCTGAAGCAGAGAAGCACCAAAATAAGTTGAACTGGTTTAGGAGAATGCTTGAAAAACAGGAAGTGGGTGATCCCTCCAACTAAGCTTCTAGCTCTCTACCCGTTTCAAACCTGCGAATTACCTGATAGCGATTGACAACGATTTGGCGTAACCTCTGAAACGCTTAAATTTCCAGCCAGAAAACAAAGCTCGGTTGAATAGCTGCTCCCTGATCCGATCAAGCGATGATCTCCCATCGTTTTGATCCAAGCTGTTTCTAGCTGACATGCACAAATGGAATGTGATATTGCTAGCGATCAAGCGCTAACAAACTATCCGCATCTATTAACTTTAAACATCAGTGCTAATTGTCACCCAAACTTGAGTGGCAGATTCACCCTATCACTGTCTACAATAGCTCCATCGTGTAAAAAGTAAATAAGTATACTGAATGGAGTTTGCAAAATCTTTACTGAATTAATACGAAAAAATAGG
>JAAUQT010000049.1 GCA_012033495.1 Cyanobacteria bacterium RM1_2_2
ATTGAGGGGGATCAGTCACCAGCTTTTTGAATACGAATCGTCTATTTGCGATCTACTGATTCTGGTTGAATCTCAGGTTTGGGCAGCAGGTAAATTGCTCCTGAGATCAGGGTCAGCGCTACCGAGATCCAAAAAGCAACAATAGCCAGGGGTTGAAGGTCAGGGACAGGCGCAATCAGCAAAGCAATCGCGGCAATTTGGCTGACGGTTTTCAGTTTGCCCCAAATATTCGCGCCAGAAATGGTAGTCTGACTGACCCGCCATCCGGCAATCGCCAACTCTCGCGCCAGAATCAGAAACACGCCCACGCCGGAATTTTGCCTAGTTCAATCAGCACCAGCAGCGGAGCCAACACCAGCAGCTTATCCACCAACGGATCAAGAAACTTACCCAGATCGGTGACTTGGTTGAGCCGCCGCGCCAGGTAGCCATCTAGCCAGTCGGTTCCGGCCGCCACTAAGAAAATGCCGAGCGCAATCCAGTGGGCGTTCACCGTCGGCTGATAGAGCAAATACAGCAAAAATGGGACTCCCAACAGCCGCGAAAAAGTAATCCAGGTGGGCAGGTTCATGGCAGATTAAAAAAGGCTGAACTGCGAATACTTTTATTCTGGCAAATCATTCTGGCAAATCATTCTGGCAAATCATTCTGGTAAAGTTTGCACCGTCAGCACTTGCGGGGGCGTTGAATCGGGCGGATAGAGGAAACTAAACTGGACTAAACGCCGACTTCCCGCCGGTATGTTTAGCTGCACCAACGGTTCGCCCTGCTGTCCGCGTCGCTGCACGAGATGCACGTAGCGGGTTTGGGGCAGCCCAGCGTCGTCTGCATAGCGCACTCGCACTGTGCCTCGAAAGAAAGTTTGGGTTGGCAGCGGCTCAAAAAAACGCAGTCCATCGCGGCTGAGGGTGTCTTCTTTGATTGGGGTTTGCAGCGCCACGGTGACGGTATGCGGCTCGGTTGTGGGGTTGGAGAGCGGTAAGGACAAGTCGTACTGAATGGCATAGTTGCCGTGGGCTTCGTAGGCCGTATCGGGATAGCGCACTCGCATCTGCGCCGTTTGGCTCTGACCGCTGCCCAGCCTGCCCCGATAGAGGGTGCTGAGTCCGTAGGAGAAAGCCTGTCCGGGTTCTGGAATCGTCAAACTGGCGGCGGTTGGGCTATCGGTGACTTGCCCTTGCCAGCGGGAGCCGATCGCCACACCCGCTACCCGACCGTAGACAATCTGATTTGTGGGAGCCGTGTTATCCAGCAGCGTCGGGGGTCGATCGCGGGGAGTCGCCAAACTGCCCGTTTTCAGCAGGGTTTGCCAGTCTTCCAGGCTGGGGGCAGTTTCGTTGCCGTTGCCATCCCGACGAGCCAGCAGCGCCAAGCTAGCCAGATACACCTCACCGTCACTGCGTAATCGCATTAGGGTAGATCGACCATTTAGCGGCGGATCGAGCGTGGCCACTGGAATCGGCAAGTTCACTAACATCCGGTATGCTTGCGGCGGCACTACTAGCTGCGGTGGGAACATCTCCTGCCGTCGTCCCCGCAGAACGTCACTCATCGCCCGACTGCCTGGCCCCGCAAACACATCGCCTAGCGGATTTTCCACCATCGCAGGCAGAGTGACAAACGGCGCATCAGGCTGGCTGAGGTAGCTGGCGGCTTGCAGCGTGTCGATCGTCACCGGATTTTCGCCCGGATTGTAGACCATCACGCCCAAATACATGCTCGTTAGGTTATCGGGGGCAAGCGCCTTAAACACATGATGGGCGAACAGATCAAACCGTCCCTCAAAGGCAAAGTTGAGGTGGGCATCCGGTGACTGGCGACCGGCTGGCGGAAACGTGGAGAGCAAAATGCCCTCCGTGCCAATCAGTTCCGGGCTGTTGCTGTTAAACACGGGCACAGCATCCAACCCGCCCGGCAGCGGACGAACTGGCTGCGGTTGCACGATCTCTTGCGGTGGTGGGGGCGGCGTTTGGGCAATTAGCCCCGGCAGCAGCGAGGGCAGCATCCAAGGAATCAGCATCCTCGCCTAGCCCCCGTAGGGTCGAGGTTCAATGGCAAGCTGATCCACAATCGACTGATAGAACTGCGTCGCAAGTACGGCATAACCCTGATCGGTGAGGCTGGTGGGGCTGAGAAACATTTGCTCATCGGCAGTGGCATAAAGCTGATGCAGATCGAGCACCCGCACATTCGCAGAAGCTTTTGTCACCTGTTGGGCGGCATCGAGCAAAGCAGGATAGCTGGTTTTGATCCGCTCACTGTAGGTGTCTCCCAACTTCGCCAAAATTGCCTGCTCTGCGGGTGAAATTTGCTGAGCCGAGCGGGCGGAAATCTCCGGTTGCAGCCCAATCAGCAGTCGTTTTTGGCTGGCGGAACTCCAGCGCGCCATTTGCAGCAGGTGATTGCGATAGCGATCGATCCGCGCTTTCAGTTCTGCCTCATCTGCCGCCAAGTTTTCCGCTAAAGACGGCTGATTTGGGTTGGTCATCACATTCAGCGGAATTGCTTCCGACTCTTGCAACTGAGGCGATTGCAGCAGATAGCGCTGTACGCCTTGCACCAGATAGAGTTGGTTAACCCAGCTTTGCACCGTTTGCCCAAGTTGGGATTTCATCGATTCTCGTTCGCCCGCCAACAGCGCATCCAAACCCGGAATGTCTGCCCCGCTGTAGGCGCTGGGTAGCAGCAAATCTTCGTAGCTGTTGAGCAGCAGCACCATATCGGGGTTGTAGGCGCTGACTTCTTGAATCAGCCGCGACAGGTCGTTCCCAGAGGCATAGCCCGGCACAGCAGCATTAATCACCCGATACTGGCGTTCAGGAATTCGGGGCGGACGCTGAAGCACCTTTGCCACCTCATCGGCAGTGTAGGGCAACGTCGCGGGCTGAAAGCGATTCGGATTCGCCTGCTGGTCTTTCACCTGATCGTTGAGCAGCGTTTCCAGTTGGCTAGCAACCGTGGCTTGATTACTAGAACTCAACTGACCAAACGCCATCGAGCCGCCCAACACAAAAATTCGCACTTCATTGGCAGCTTTGGCAGGCAGCACAGGCTCGTCATCTCGAAAGCCCTGCGGGTTGATCACCCAATGCTCACTTTTCTGCTGCGGCACCAGCTCGTAACCCATCAGCGGACTGCGCACCGCCTGCAATTTTCCCTGATGGGGCAATTCTTCATAGGGTTTCCCTTCGGGGCTGAGGAAGCCAAGCTGGTAGGAGTTTACCAAGGCTTGCTGAGGAGAAGATTGATTGCTAAAGGCTGGATCTAACCCAGTCAGGCTGGCAAGCAAACGGGCCAGCAGTTCTAATCCAATCAAGCTGCCAACAACCAGAGCAGCATAAAAATACCAAGGGCGGCGACGAGGCT
This sequence comes from Cyanobacteria bacterium RM1_2_2, assembly GCA_012033495.1. GTDB lineage: Bacteria > Cyanobacteriota > Cyanobacteriia > Elainellales > Elainellaceae > Elainella. Next base: position 3,367 of record JAAUQT010000049.1, read on the forward strand.
TGCGTTTCCAGCCGCGGTAACGCTTATACATGGGCAATCAGGTAAAACAACACAAAACGAATCTAGTGATCTCTCTCGTGATCTAAATCCAGCGTTGAGTCTAGCAGGTTGGTCGATGCAAATCGGTAAAGATGTTGAAGCACTAAGGAAGTTAGGCGGTAGAGCTTCATCAAATGCCAGCTACGGCTTGACTTTGGGAGTTTCTGAAAATTCTGGCAATGTGTTGCGTCAGGGCGCGGAGATGAGCATAGGGCAACACACATGATGCAGGGACTAGAGACTCAATGATCTGGAGACTGAATTTAACTCTGGAGCTTATCCTAACTCTGGAGCTTATCCTAACTCTGGAGACTCAATGACTAGCAACCTTTCGATGAGTTGACGAAAATCCGAGCAAATTAGCTCCCGATTTTCTAAGGTTAACAGGGGCACATGGACAAACAGACAGTCTTGATTGAGGGAGACACTTTGGAAATAATTTAGCATTGCATGGTACAAGCTATTACAAACAAATCGGCCAGCATCCTGGCTAATCACCGTATTCTCTAACCCTGCCGTTAATTTTGCCAAATTGATGCGAGGCTGCAAAGTGCTGTTGCCAACCGTCGCCTGAGCCTCTACGCTCAACTGCCAGCGCGATTCTGCCATGCCGCAACACACCACCAAATCAGGCTGCAATTGCTGAACTTTACCCACGGTGAGGCTACGCGCCACAGGCAAATTGACCGGCAAATATCTCAAAAAAGCCAGCGACTCAGCCAAGCCAGAATCGGCTAATTCTGCTAAAAGTTGGTCAGACGAATTGCCCATCTGATGGGCTTTCCAGGTTGCGAAAGAAGTGAGGAGGATCTGTTGAACCACAACTTAACAAAACTTGAGTAATTTCACAAAGCCCAAACAGCAAACTGAGCAAGAGCTTGGATTCAGAGCCAGTTTAGATCGAAAAAGCTGCATTGGGTAAAATCTACAAATCCAGCAGCCCCAGAGCCAACCATTTTGGAAACACCGAAAACATCAGCAACCCATACCGATTTAACACAGAGGATGCGGCACTTCGCAAACTGAAACCATGGCTGCGCAAAGCTTCCACCATCCAAAAGTTGCTAGCGCCATGCTGCGCGAACGCAAATCCAAAGTTCAAGATAATATCAGAAATGATGGCAGAAATTTCAAGGGCAGAAATTCCAATCATCGACTTCTCAGCCTTTAGCACCGCCGATCGAGCGACTCAACTCAAGGTAGCCGCGCAAATTAACCAAGCCTGCCAAACGTTTGGCTTTTTCTATCTGCATCAAACGGGCGTATCGGCAATCCAAATTGATCAAACTTTTGCCCAAACCAAAGCTTTTTTTGACCTGCCCCTGGCGCTTAAAACCCAGGTCAGCCGCTCGCCTGAAACCAACTGTGGCTATTTGCCGCTCGCCTCAGAACGGCTGAATCCTGCTCGGTTAGGCGACCTGAAAGAAGCCTTTAACATCGGTGATCATACGCTTTGGCCGACCGAACCGAGCCAGTTTCGTCCGGTTGTGGAATTGTTTTATCAAACTTGCATTCAGCAGGTGGCACTGCCGCTGTTACAAGCCCTCGCCCTTGCCCTACAGCTACCCGACACGTTTTTTATCGACCGTCACGGCAAAAACTTTTTTCTGCGTCTGCTGCATTATCCAGCGGTTGAACAGGCTGCTGCCAATCAGCTTCGAGCCGGAGAGCACACTGACTACGGCACAGTCACGCTGCTGTTTCAAGAGCCAGATGCGGTCGGCGGACTCGAAATTGATGCCCAAGGGCACTGGATGCCTGCTCCAGTGATTCGGGACACCATCCTCGTCAACATTGGCGATGCCCTCCAGCGCTGGACAAATCATCGATTCTGCTCTACGCCGCATCGGGTTGTTTTCCCAGAAGGCGTCAATTCTCGCCGCTCTCGCTACTCAATGGCGCTGTTTTGCGACCCCAACCCTGACGTTGAAATTGCCTGTCTGCCCACCTGCCAAACCGCTGATGCACCGCCGCTTGACCCGCCAATCCGATATCAGGACTATCTGCAATCTCGTTTTGCTGCAACTTACTGATGCTCTGATGCTCTGATGCTCTGATGCTCTGATGCTCTGATGCTCTGATGCTCTGATCACCCTGGTTCTCTAACCGCCAGTTGGAGCGCGCTGTAGCCTCGCCGCTTGAGGTCTAAGGAAATTTCCAAGAAACAATATCCCCCTGCAAGGACGAAGCATTGGGGCGATCATTCCTCCATCCGTTGCAATCCGTTGCAATCCGTTGCACAGCCTATCTGCCGAATGCTGAGGGCTTTGCACTCGCTACGCGAACGCCCCTCCAGTCCGGGGATCATCTTTTCTAGAAATCTCCTAAATAGCCTTAATTAAATTAGAGCAATTAAGACAAATGACATAGATTTAGCAGCCCATCGCGTTAATCTCCCAAAATCCGCGATGATAGAAAGTAGCGGGATTGGAGGATGTTATGGCCAGGAAGCGGTTGTCCGATTTATTGCGGGAAGAGGAGCAAAAAGGTGAAGAAAAATCTACTTCAGCCCTAGAGACAGAGCACACCAACGCTTCACCAGAGCCAGCCAAACCAGAACCAGCCAAACTAGAGCCAGCCGAACCCGTTGTTGAAGTCACAGGCGAAGTGGTGGCACCCGAAACTGAGCCATCTCAAATCCGTGGTCTAGAACTCCGAGATGCCGCCGCCCTGGAGCCGACACCGCTAACTCAAGCGCAGAATAGCCCAGCCCAAACTCAGGCTGAGCGCGTCGCGTTGGAAACCACAATCCAGCAGCTAAAGGAAGAGTTGCAGTCGCTTCAGCAAAGAGTTCAGACGGCTCAGACTCAAGAAGCCACCCTTCAAACCCAAGTCGCTCGACTGCAAGCTGAAACAACAGCCCAACAAAGTCAAATTCAGCGATTGCAGGCAGAGGTCGCGCAGTCTGAACAGGTGAGAACCGAGTTAGAGGCAGCGAAGCAAATGATCTTGAGACTTTCCCAGCCCCAGCCCCAGCCCGCAGCAGCCCCAGCCAACTCAGCAACAGCCAACTCAGCAACAGCTAGCCCAGCAACAGCCAGCCCAGCCAGAGTCAGCCCGGCAACAGCCAGTAGAGCCGCTAGATCAACTCCGTCAGTTTTGCCCAGTGTGCGAGCCGCAGAACCCGAATTAGATTCAAAGCCTGCTGAAATGATTATCCCAGCTAAAACCGCAGCCGCTGAGCGATCCAAACTTCATCAAATGGCATTGCGTAAAGTGCTCGATCATCCGACCCAACCCGGATCGCTGCCGCCCATGCCCTCCGAGACCAAAAGCGTCGAGAAGGAAGTCAAACTCTCGGATGCAGACGTAGGCTGGATGGACTAAAAGCTCCAGAGCGCAGCAAGCAGGAGAATCCCAAAAACCGTTTCTCCCCATCTGCCCCATCCCCTCTACGCTTTTGTTTCAACCTGCTACACTTTGGGCACTCTGCAAGTTAGAGAGAGTACTCTCAGTTTTGCAATTTAAGATAGGGTGCAGTCATGCTGGCACGGGTTTGGAGTGCGGCGTTAGTCGGGATTGATGCCGTTAAGGTCGGGGTGGAAGTTGATGTGGCCGGAGGGTTGCCGGGCATCGTGGTGGTGGGTCTACCGGATGCTGCGGTGCAGGAGAGCCGAGAGCGGGTAAAAGCGGCACTGAAGAACGCGGGCTATGCTGTGCCAATGCGCAAGATAGTGATCAATCTCACCCCTGCCGACCTCCGAAAAGAGGGCCCCTGCTTTGATTTACCCATCGGCATCGGCATTTTGGCTGCCTCAGAGCAAGTGAATGTTGAGCTATTTGAGCAAACCCTGTTTTTAGGTGAAGTCTCCCTGGATGGCGCGTTACGTCCGGTTGCCGGGGTTTTGGCCATTGCCGCCGCAGCGCAGCGCCTTGGGATGCAAAAATTAGTGATTCCCAAGGACAATGTACGAGAAGCGGCTGTGGTTAAAGGCTTACAAGTTTACGGGTTTCAAACCATTACAGAAGTCACAGATTTTTTAAATCAGCCTGATCGCTACTCGCCCTTCCAATTGGATAGCGCTGAAGAACTGGTACGAGTCCGCTTCCATGAGTTAGACCTCAAAGATGTGAAAGGACAATCTCATGCACGCCGGGCGTTGGAAATTGCCGCTGCCGGAGGGCATAACCTTATTTTTGTTGGCCCGCCTGGAAGTGGCAAAACCATGCTAGCTCGCCGTTTACCAGGAATCTTGCCGCATCTAGACTTTGAGGAAGCTCTGGAAGTTACGCAAATTCACTCGGTTGCCGGATTACTCAAAGATCGCGGTTCGTTAATCGGCGATCGACCGTTTCGCAGCCCCCATCACTCTGCGTCTGGGCCGTCTTTGGTTGGTGGTGGCAGCTTTCCGCGTCCGGGCGAAATCTCCTTAGCTCACCGCGGGATTTTATTCTTGGACGAATTAACTGAATTTAAACGAGACGTTCTAGAGTTTTTGCGTCAGCCGCTAGAAGATGGACAAGTCACCATCTCACGTACTCGCCAGTCGGTTTCCTTTCCAGCAAAATTCACCCTGGTTGCTAGCACGAATCCTTGTCCCTGCGGTTATTTTGGCGATACGATTCAACCTTGCACCTGTTCACCTCGCCAACGAGAGCAATATTGGGCGAAGCTTTCAGGGCCGCTGATGGATCGGATTGACCTACAGGTTGCTGTGAACCGATTGAAGCCGGAAGAAATCACGCAGCAAGGGTCAGGAGAGGCTTCAGCAGCGGTGCGGCAGCGGGTTGAGGTGGCGCGACAGTTGGCCCATCAGCGGTTTCAAGACGCTTCGCTACATTGCAACGCCGAGATGCAAAGCCGCCATATTCGCCAATGGTGTCGCTTAGATGACTCCATCCGCATGTTACTAGAAAACGCGATTCGCAAATTGGGACTTTCGGCACGAGCAACCGACCGGATTCTGAAAGTTGCCCGGACTATTGCTGATTTAGCCGGAGAAGAGGGACTACAAACGCATCATGTGGCTGAAGCAATTCAGTATCGCACGATTGATAGAATGCAGTAGAGTACGTCACCTGTGGAACGAAATGGAATGCTGACTGAATCAAGAACTTAACATAAGCACAGTAATAAATCATAACAATCTGGCTGACGGTGTTTAGCTTCAGTTCATTGAAGTGTGTATGCGTTTGTTGATGTATCTTCCTTTTGATGAGGTTGATTGACTCTTAAGTGAGAGGAGCTTCTGCTAGGCGTCCAGTACCTTGAAAGACAAAACCTAGAGAGTTTCGAGATGGCACAACCAGATTTCTAGGAAGACTAGGCGCATCTCGATGATTGTCTTAATTTAAGGGAGATCGTGAGACTATGGATTCTCAAACGCAACTCGCTGAATACAATGACGGGGTTTCTATCCCTGCGGAAGAAACTGTAGAAAATATTGCGGAAACTGATGCCAAGACTGGATCTAATCTTGAGCCTTCAACGGATCAAGCAATTGCTGATTCTATTCAGGCTTCCTTGCAAGATGACTCAACCCCATCCACCATCGAACCCATCAAACCCATTGAACCAACAATTGGACGCTACTCTGACTTCTCGGCGCGTTTGGTCAATTTTTGGCAAGAATTTTCGCAGTTGAGTCAGCCGTTTTTAGTCAGTTTGGCTTGGGTGTTGGGTACGCTGGTTGCCCTCAGAATCCTTGCTGCTATTGTAAACGCAGTGAATGGTATTCCTTTACTTGCGCCTCTATTTCAGCTAGTTGGGGTGGGCTATACAGTATGGTTTATCAACCGATACTTGCTCAAGCACTCTACTCGCCAAGAGCTATCTCAGAAGGTTAAAAGCTTTACGGGGCAAACTCTTGGTCGCCCTTCAAGCTCAGACTCTGCTATTTCTCTGACTAACTCAGATCTGAGCCTGAGTAGCAAACTCACCGTTAGTGACCCAGCAATGCTTGAGGAATAGATTAAAGCAATGCGCCAGCAGCAACATTACTTTAGATAGCAAGAGATAGCAACTAAACAGGGGCGAGAGTTACATCACTTGTAAAGCTGTAAAGCTCTGCGTCCCCCTTCACTGCACAGATAACGTTTTTCTAACTTTGCGCTTGGTAGCTGGCGCTCAGCAACGCACTGCCTACTACAAATTTCACAACTTCTAGCAACCAATAGCCACCATGCATTTGGTTCATGACTGTAGGCACTTCTGACGTATCAAACCAGTTAAGCTGCATCCCTAAAGCGCTCATTTCAGGGGTGAGGGCGTAGGTGTAGATCAGAGCAATGATTAACAAACCCAGCGCCATTGGAATTGCCCAGCGGGTGATGGTGGAACTAATGGTGTTCCGCAAAACGAGTACACCCGTCAAGGCTAGGGCTGCACACAGTACCTCTAAATGGTTGAAAACCCAAAAGATGGAATAACCAGCGCTCGCAAACCCAGGCTGCGTCATCATACCAGCCGCATACATGCTGGGCATAATTACTGCATCTAGAATCAGACTGCCGCTCAGCCAAAATGCTAAGGTTGCCAGCAAGATGGTGCGCCACCTTGGGCGAGAGAATTCCGAATTTGTAAATGCTGTCATGGCTTTGCAGTTGAATGCGTTCTTCTATCTTAAGCTTAACGGAATCACTCCAAGCTGAGCGTAAAGTATCATTGCAGCGTCAGGCTGAAATAAGATTGCGGTAGATTGCGAAAAATTGCAGAAAATAACAGCGTTGATCACTACAACCCAGTTGCTCATTACCACTGTGTAAAAGTGAAGTTGACAATTAAGACTTCTTCGGAGGCAGTTTGCGGCAGGGGTGCGAAAGGTGCAGAGGCCCGAACTGCTTGAATGGCAGCCTCATCTGCTGCGGTGTCGCCTGAGGGTTGGAGTAGACGCAACTCGGTCAAATTTCCTTGGCGATCGACGCGAAAGCGAATCCGAGTTCGTCGAGTAGCTGCTACCGCAACTCGCTGCCAGTTTTGATTCACCACCTGATTTAGCATGGATAAATAAGTTCCCCACACCTCATCTTGAACGGCATCTACACTCGCGCCATCTCCGGCTCGGTTGGGGTTGGGCTGTCCGGTTAAACCTTGCCTTTCAAGGACGGCTGAAGCTGTGAGCGGATTGCCTAGTTGCGAGGCGGAAGGTAAGCCAGCTTGCGAGGCAGGATTGCGCTCTGGAACGCTGGCTTGAGGGCTTGAGGCAACGGGTAGGTTGGAGTGAGGAGAAGGAACCGGGCGAATGGGTGAAGGTGCAGCTTCAGTTGGGTTAATTGGATTAATCTGATCAATTGCTTCTTGATTGGTAGCTTCGGTTCTCCAGATCTCGCGTAGTGAGGGTTGCGGAGCGGCGAGAGACGGAGACGGGAGAGGCGAGGGCGGGGAAAAAGAAGGCAGAGGAAAAGAAGGAATGGCAGGTGTAGTGGGTAGAGCCGGGGAAGTGGCAGATTGGCTGCTGGTTTCACTTAAATTAGTCTCACCTAAATTAGCTTCACCTAGGCTCGTTTGACCTGTTTGCGGCGGTTGTTCGGTGTTGGGATTGCGACCTGCTACAGCATTCGTTTGGGCCCGACGCTTGGTTGACTGGGGTGGCTGCTGTGCATCTGTTTGGCTTGGCTCAACATTGACAAATTCAATTGGGGTTGGGGTTTGCGGCGTTTTTTGGCTAAACCACTGTTCTGAGTGCGCTAACCCTAAACCAGCAGCATGGACACCGACAGCCAACGAGAGGTAGAGCATCAGCCGACGATTTTGTCTGGCAGCAAGTTGCGATCGGTAGTGCTGAAGACTCATAGTTCGGAGTGAATACCTCAGATAAACAGCTTACGAGATTTCTGAGCAAAGATTCCTACTAGGTTAGAGCAGGTTTTAACCGAAGTATTTGAAGGCGATGATTTCATCACTAACCCTGCTCGGACAGAGATTCTGTTTTTGAGAAAGCTCTTGAGATTAAAGCCTAAGTCTAGAGGCTATCATCCCTTTCAGCGAGAACCCATGATGATGGCAGCGTGACAGTTCCTAGACTATTTTGAGGGCGGACGCGATCAGGCAGATGCCGTTAACGGTTGACCATTCATGTTTGACCATTTATGGATGACGCGCCCTAAAATGGGGCAATTGCTGGTGTGATAGATGTCATGAATCAGTCTTTTGCTCGCTGAAACCCCTCCCGCTTTAGATTATGATTAAGTCTGTAACAATTTGAGCAAGACTGTTTGAGCGCATCATTATGGATATCTTGACGCTGGGTTGGGTTTCGCTGCTGTCAGTATTTACCTTCTCGATTGCCTTGGTTATTTGGGGACGTAACGGTTTTTAAGAAACGCTTGAGCGCGTATGACTGAATCTACTTTTCTCACCGTTTTAGCAACGCTAGCGCTTGGGCTTCTCGTCCTGGTGACTGGCGGTGTTGCCTACCTGACTGCAATAGAATGGCGCGATCGGCGGCAACAAGATCGGGAAAAGCGCGGCCGATAGCGCTGTCTACCTTCTCTTTGAGGCTACCGTGTCCGCACAAGTTGAAGATTCCCCCTAGCCTGAAAAAAAGGGGGAACCGTTCGTAGAGCGTGGGCAAAGCCCAGACCAACTCTGGATCGCAGTCTCCCTTCTTCTAGACGCGAAACGGCTTCCCGCAGGGTGGGAATTTATGGGACAGGGTTTTGACTACGCTGCAAGAGAGTGGACACGGTAGCTTTTTGAGGTAAGTCCGGTAATTTAATAGCAATTTATTTCAAAGAAGCAGCTCAAAAAATTAGGGTTTCTTCGGATTGCACGAGCTCTTGCTCATTGTCAGAATTGCGGCATTGGTAGACAACATAAGTAGTACGAGGTACGAAGAGAGTTACACCATGAACGCAACACAACGAATGAAATGGTATTGGTCGGGAAGCATGATCGGCATTCTAGTCATTTTGATTGGACTGCTGAAATTGTCTGGGCAGCCTCCAATTACTCCTGTAGCGCCTGCAAATGATGCTCACTTGCCCTCTTTTTTGATTCATCAGAATTAATGAGAACAAGTGAGTATGGGTTAACGCGGAGTTCAGTTCACGGCTGTTTAGTTCACGGCTGTTTAGTTCACAACGGCTCGCTGTCACTCTAGGCAGATTGGCGTCACTTAGGTTCGGGCACGAGTTCGGTAGACACTTCGTTTAACTGCCGCCGTCTTAGCTCAACTGATTCAGTGCGCGGTAAGAGATCAAAAACTTCTCGAAACACATCATCGACCTGTTCGTAAGGTAAATTTCCTGTAGCAGCGAGCCGAACTTTCCCTTCTTGGTCGAGTAGAACCGTGTGGGGAGCATATCCTTCATAGTAATAGCCCGGTTCGGTTGGCTCATAGGATGCCTTCGGCAGAATGGTGTCTACGCTAACCGGAATGAAGTCAGCGGCCCAACCGTAAGCACCATCTAGCCGTGAAACTACCGAAACGTAGGACTTGCAATCACTGCTGTCATCAATGTAGAACACGAGCAGCGAAGGGCGCTTGCGTCTGAAGGATTCGGTCAAGGTGACTTTGGGCGGCACAAGGGAGCCGTTGCCTGCATACAGCGGAAAAATGTTGCCGTCGTAGTGATCATCGGTGAGGCTCGCAGCAGCGGGCGAGATTCCTAGTCCGATGAACAGCACGAATGCCAAACCCAAGCTCAGGAAGACTCGCTGAAGCGGGCTTTGTTGAAATCGGTAGATTAAACGAGGAATTAAACCAAAGGCTGAAGAAAGCCACGATAAAGGCAGATTCATTGAACTCTTTTTTCACTGTTTGAACTGTCCTTTGTCATTGTGTAACATTGAGCCGCATTCCACCAAACTCACCGTTCTGTCCGGAGGCAAACTTACTGGGTAAACTTACTGAGTAAACTTACTGGGCAAACTGCTGAGCATAAAAGCGAGCGTATCGATCACCTTTGGCGAGCAATTCGGGATGAGTTCCGGCTTCCACCACCTGACCCTGTTCAATCACGAGAATTCGATCGGCGCGGCGCACGGTTGCGAGTCGGTGAGCAATGATAAACACTGTGCGGTTGTGCATCAAGCGTTCCAAGGCTTCTTGAACCAGCGCTTCAGACTCAGAATCGAGAGCAGAGGTGGCTTCATCCAGGATGAGAATGCGCGGATCGAGCAGCACCGCACGGGCGATGGCGATTCGCTGTCGTTGCCCGCCGGAAAGGTTGGCGCCTCGTTCTCCCACCCAAGTTTGGTAGCCTTGCGAAAACTGGCTGATGAACTGGTGAGCGTTGGCAATTTCTGCGGCTGCCTGTACTGCTTTGAGATCAAACTCTTTTTGTCCGAACGCAATATTTTGGGCGATCGTTCCTGAAAACAGCACCGTCTCTTGGGGCACAATGCCAATTTGACGACGCAAACTCGACAACGTCACCGTTCGGACATTAATGCCGTCGATGAGAATTTGTCCTGACTGAGGATCATAAAAGCGCGGCAATAGGTTTACCAGCGTGGTTTTTCCGGCTCCTGATGCGCCCACTAATGCAATGGCCTCGCCCGGATGCGCCAATAGATTTAGCTGCCGCAACACAGGTTGGTCAGCATGATAGCTGAAGCTGACGTTTTGATACTCCACTTTTCCCGTAACGGACGGCATCGGCACAGCATCGGGCTGTTCAACCACAATAGGCTGGATCTGAAGCAGTTCAAAAATTCGATCGACGGAGGCTTGTCCTTGCTTAAATTCGTTGTAGTTGTCGGTGAGATGGGCAATTGGATCGATCAGCATCAAGGCCGCCACCACATAGCTGCCAAACTTTTCGCCCGTCAGGTTGCCAGAAGCAATTTGCCAGCCACCCAGCAGCAGCAGCAGCAGCACACTCAGCAGTTGCAGAAAGCCAACGACCGGAAACTGAACGGCTTTGAGCCATGCCGTCGCATATTTTGCCTGCCGATTGCGCTCAGATTCTTGGCGAAACCGCTCGATTTCATAGTCTTCGGCGGCGAAGGCTTGCACCAATCGAATGCCGCTGAAGACCTCTGTCAGCAGGGAGGACAAATCGGAAACCAAATTTTGGCTACGCCGCGAAAAAATCAGCAGCTGATCGCCAAACCAGGTAATCAAAACGCCCATCAGCGGTGCGACCACCAAACTCGCCAGAGTAAGCTGCCAGTTGAGGTAAATCATGTAGCCAAACACCACAATGAGTTGCAAAACGCAGGGCGTTGCGTCGTGAAACAGCTTGTAGATGACTTCTCCAATCCGATCAATGTCTTCAGTGAGCCGATAGCTCAAATCTCCAGTCTGCGCCTGCTCAAAGTAGTTCAGGCTGAGGCTTTGCAGATGGGCATAGACCCGATTCCGCAGATCCATTGCAATCGACAGGGCTGCCTGTGCCATCTGGGAATCCTGACCGTATTGGGCGATTTTGTGGATCAGAAACACACCTGTTAGAACGCTAGACAGCCGCACCAAGGCTGGCAAATCTCCTTGCACCAGCAAGTTGAGCAGTTGTCCGGCAAGCTGAGCCATGATCGGCCAGGCGGCGGTGAATACCAGCGTCCAGAACAGCGCAACTGCAATGGGTCGCCAGTGCGGGCGCAGGTAAGGGAGCAGCAGCCAATAGCGATTTCGATTCATTGAGGTTAGAACCTTGTTTCAAATTCAAGCACCGCCCGACTTTCACCCTCCAGGTTAGCGGAGCCTCGAATCAGAAGTTCGTCATTAATTCGATAGCGCAGGCTGAATAACGGCGAGGCAGGCACGGTGAGCAACTGAAGCACCGAAGCGGAGAGATCACCGTTTGCCGTCAGGTCAACCCCCAGTTCTGCCGCCAATGCCAAGCTGGTGGTACGGGCATCTTCTGAGAGCACGGTGGTGGGGAAGAGGCGAAAATCGCTAATTCCAAGCGTGTCGTTGATCAAGTTTTGCAGCCCTGTCAAGATCGGTGAGCCGGCGATACTGGCGATAGCAGCAGTGGCATTGCCTTGAACATTGCCAATGAAGCCGCCGCCCAAAAGTGCCAAGATTTCAGTTTCCGATCGACTGGGGCTACTGGTCAACTCTAAATTATTGAACACCTGACTGGCGGGCCCCGTTGCCGTTGCCTGGATTCGCACGGTTTGCAAAGCCCCAAAATCGCCCGCAGAAGGCGTATCGGCAATTTCGGAAACCGGAAAAGCTGTGTTGGTTTGATTCGGAAACCGGGAAACTTCCGGTACAGAAGTAACGAGACGCACATCGAGTAACGGATCAAGCCCGCGCTCAGAGCGGAATTGCGCCGTATTGGGATAGCCTCTCGCTAAGTTGAACTGGGTTGTGAATAAGTTTACCTGCCCGCTGCGGAGCCGCACGGTTCCATCGAGCAGCGGATCGGTCTGGGTGCCTGTCGCAATCAAGCTGCCTTCCGCCAAGAAACTCAGCACCGGATCGTAAACCACCCGCAGCCGGTCGCCTAGCTCAAGTCGCAGTGCATCAAACCGGATCGTAAAAGGATTGTCTGGGGTGGGAGCCGGAGCCGCAGCAACGGTTTCCTCTGCGCCCGTTGGAATCAAAACGCGACCGTCACTCAGCACAATATTGCCACCAATCGCCGGAGTGAAAGCCGTGCCGCCAATTTCGATGTTGGCGGTTGGAACCTGACCGTTATAAAGGTCTGCTAGCTCAATGTCGAGATTCTGGAGGGCAATTCGCAAGGGTCTAACGGTTTGATCATTGGGATCAAGTGCCACCTGCAAGGGTAAAACGCCTGCTGCTCTCACTGTTCCTGTTCCAAAGCGTCCAGTTAGGGTTTGGACTTGAATCCGGTCAATGTCAAACAAAATATTTGCTGCCTCAATCACCAGATCCTCACCCTGCGGCAGCGCTTTTGCGCCAATCCGAGCATTCACAAACTCTGCCGTGCCTTCAGTGACTAGCGTCTGCGGATTGATGCGCCCGTCTGGGAGATTGCCGCTTACCGCGAGTGACACTTCACCCCGCTCACCGCCTTTCCATTCCACTTGATCGGTGAATAAACTGATCAGACCCAACCGATCGCCGCTGACCGCCAAATTAACCGAAAAGGCATCATCATCTGGTTCAACCGTAGCAAACGGCAGTTGATAGGGAATGCTGCCCACAAACCGAAACTGATCCTCTGGATTCGGTGCGGGGCTGGGTTCAGGGACAGGTTCTGTTAGGGTTGGCTCTGGGATGGGGGCAGGTGGCGCTTCGGCAACCGTTGGGATAGGCGCTTCCGGCTCTGGGTCGGTGATCCGCGTGAAGAAATCCAGCCGAGCATTGGTGTAGCCAAAAAACAGCGTCACAGGCGGCGCTTCGGTTTGATTGACGCTGCCCTCCCGAAAGGCAAGCTCGCCGGTAAACTGCGGATTCTCTAGGTTGCCGCCCAAAATTGCGTTGGCGTCTAGGTTGCCTGACAACGCGATGGGGTTGCCGCCAAACTGGCGCTGAAACAAATCTCGCAGGGCCGCCACGGGAATGTCATTGGCGAGCACCTGGATGGTGTTAGCGGTATTGGGATCGGCTTCCTCGGCAAAGCTGTAAGTACCTGTGAAGCTGAGCAACGAATCGCCCGACTGGAGCCGCACGGGACGCAAGGTGAGGATCTGATCGCGGAACCCACCTTCGGCAATCACTTGATTCACCTGATATTTTTGGCATTGAACCAACGCTTCTTCTGGCAGGGTTTGCGGCTCGAAAGTTGCATAAGGGCTAAATTTCTGGCAGCTTCCCCACTGCCAGTCTCGACCATACACATTAAATTCGACTGCGGCTCCGGTGCTCTGCGAGAAGGAAAGCCTGACGCCTCCAGTAAACGCCCCTTCTAAGCTCAATAAATCAGGTAAGGGAGATTCGCTAGCGCGGGCGATCACCTGCTGGCGATACAGCGCGCTGATTTCCGAGTAGCGCCGCAGTTGGTTGATCAGGGACGGCTGCTCGGCGGTGAGTTGCCCCACGTCTACCGTTTCGACATCGGCTGCTGTGCCGTAGAGCGGCGGAACCTCGCCTAAATCCGATAGCTCATACCAGCGCAACACCGCCAGAATGTTCTCGATGCGTCCGTCATAAGCGACGTAAGGATCAACGCCTTCGCAGCGATCTGGGGCTGTGATGCAACCATCAGCGGTCAGGATTTCTGCCTGAAACTGCGGATCGGCTCCTGGTGCAAAGCTGCCGCTGAGCAAATAGCTGCTGTCGCCCCAGCGCAGTTCAGCCCCTCTTTCCAGCACTGCCACGCCGTTGATATAGCGAAATCTGCCGCTAAACAGATCGGCTTGCAGGTAGTTTTGCCCCGGATACGGATTGGCCCCCAAGTAGCCAATCGCCGGATCGCTGATCGTGACGCTGCCAATAATTGCCGGATTACTCAAATCCGCCAGATTCACCTCCACCGTACCGCTGACCAAGCCACTGACTTGACCCAGCCCGGCATCCGCAGCAGGCGTTAGGTTCAGGGCGGCAAGCTGGAAGTTAGTTAAATCTGCCGTGAGGATGTCGCCTCGGCGTCTCCCAGAGGCAATCGCCCCCGCCTGCCGAATCTCAAACTGGCGCGGTAAATTGCGCTCATCTAGCTCCACAAAAATCCGATCTTGCTGCCCGGCGACATCGACAGTTAAACCGCGATTCAGGGCATAGCGCAGATCTCCGGCTAGCCGCTGTTCAAAGTTGAACGTATTGACCACCAAATCATTTAGCCCCAGCCTTCCCGCCACCGTGATTGCATCTAGCGGCCCCGTTACCCGTCCTGAGAAGTCAGTGGTTCCGGCGACGCGAATTTGTTCAGGTAGGGTAAATGGCAAATCTGCCAGTCGATAGCCGGATAGCTCCACATTCAAATCGAGATTTTCGATCGCAGGCGCACCTTCGCCCTGAAGCCGCGTCAAAATAAACCCATCGCCGCGAAACCCAGGTGCAGTTGCCTGTGAAACTTGCAGCCGATCGCCCAACCAGCGCACCGAAGCCTCCAGCGGTTCTTCAATCAGCGCCAAGCCTTCCGAGAAGCGTACCTGCCCTTCTGCCTGAATTGCCGCCGGATCAAAGTTATCCAGGCTGCCTGCCAACTCAAAGCTGCCGCTCAATAGTCCCCGCAGGTCTTCATTGAACTGGTTAAGCCGAATGCCGGACGTATCTACAAACGCCTGCCAGCGCCCGTTGTTGATTTCACCCCGACCGCGCACAATCCCATCTGCCACCAGCAGCGAAGTGTCTTCAAAGCGAAGAGTGTCGCCAGCAATCACCACCCGCCCCTGTCCGGGATAGGTCGCTGCCGGAGCCTGCCAGTCGATCAGTGTTTGCACATTGTTGAGCCGCCCCAACACCTGAGCCGTGGCGTCTACTTGCCCGATCGTGAAATTCGCCGTATTTGCGCCATAAGCGCGGGCAATCGCATCGCCAGGCAGGTTGTTCGCCTCAATGTCTACCACCACGCCGCCCCGTTCGCCAAGCTTAACTGTCCCGTTGGCAGTAATTGTGCCGCCCTCCACCGGAATCGCCCGAAAATTCTCGATTAGCACTGCTTGCGGCGTGACCGTAAATTCGCTCTCAGTGCTGGCAAACGCAACCCGATCGACTAAAACAGGTTCAATGTTGCGAGCCGTTCCGGTAATTAACGGCTGATCGATTGCCCCACCCAGCCGCACTTCTGCCTGCAAAACACCCGCTAGCTCAATCGGCAAATCGGCTGCCTCAATGTCTACCGTTTGCAAAATCTGATCGACACTCGCGCTCGGCACCTGCACCCGGAGGTCATAGCCTGCTTGCGTATCCAAACTGCCGCTCACCCTGGCTGGAATGAGGCCATAGCGACCTTGAAAATCCTGGAACGTAATCCTTTGTCCTTGAAATCTCAGCCCACCGTTCACTTGCTGGAAGGGTTTCGGCGCACCCTCTAACAGCCCAACCACATCTCGCAGCCGCACCGTGCCGTTAAACTGCAAGGGTTGATCATTGGGTAAAAACACCACTTCCAAATCGCTAGCCAGCCTGCCCATTTGTAGCCTCAGCGGTAGAGGAACCAGCAGGTTCACATCAGCGGCTAGCAAATCGCGGCTGTTGACTTGCAGGGTGGTTTGCTCCGCATCAAGATCGGTCGTTCCCTGCACGCGCAGTTCTCCGCCGGTATCTGGAGTAGCCGCGACATCATAAGCAATCAGCCTGTTTTCGTTGCGGAATGTCACTTCGCCGTTCAAGTTGCTGAGTCCCACCACAGAACTAACGACCTGTTCTCGCGGCAAGGTGGCTGGCGCATCTTCCGGCTGTGGCGCTGCGCGAGGCTCCTCTCCCGGCTCAACATCTGGCTCAACGGGCTGTGAGGTTTCGACTTCTCCGTAGGCGGCAAGCTGGGCAGCCCCCTCTTGAATGCGTAAGGTGTCTAGCTCGATTGTGATCAGGTTCTCTGTTTCATCGTCGTCAGCTTGAATTTCAGTTGTAACCCACAAACCGTCGGCATCTTGAGCAATGTAGATATCTGGACGCACCAACGTAACATCCAGGCTCAAGGCCCGATCCCAGAGCAACTCCAGCAGGTTAAACCGCACCTCCACTGTTTCGATCGTGGCGCGATCTGGATCGGTCGCAGTAGGCGGAATCGTCGATTCTCCAAAGGTTAGCTGGGTTAACCCCACCCCCTGCACGGGCCCCACTTCTACGGGACGATCAAAGAGTTCGCTTAAGTTTTCTGAAACCAGTGGCGCAAGCTGAGTGTTAATAAACCGCCATGCCCACCATCCGGCGGCGGCCGTCCCCACTAGCACTGTGCCACCGATGACCCACGCAACACGAGCAAACCGTCGGGATCGGTTGCGTTCAGGTTCTGGACTTGAATTAGGTTGAGTCATGTCTATCTCTCTCTCACCCGACTTACGCACTTCTATCTACCAAAATGCAAGCGGGCAACAGCGTCAATCTGCCCATCGAGCCATTTCTGCGGAGTTTTGGCAGCGTTGCAATTGGCATGGCACCCTAGAAGAATAAACTCGGTCGTAAGGGGAAGCAAGAGGCAAAAGTTGCGGGAAAGATATGCAGGCGTCTTTGCTCAATTAACTCTTCGCTCAATTCACAAGGGGATAGCTTACAATGCTGGAACGATGGCGATGTTGACTGGCTCTGCCGATTGACGTTACTACCAGGGAAGTTGCCAATGCGCGTGTTTGTTCTATTGTTTAATGCTCGTACCGAAAATGAAGGAATCCATACGCTTAAGGTGGATCATCGCAATGTAGTTTTGATGTTTGAGTCGGAAGATGACGCGACTCGCTATGGTTTGATGCTGGAAGCTCAAGACTTTGCCAGCCCTACCGTTGAAAGTTTTGAACTAGAAGAAATTGAAGAGTTCTGTCAAGGCACAGGCTATGAGTATAAGCTTGTCCCAGAGGGGGCGCTAGCCGTTCCGCCAGAGAGTAATGTTGATCAAACTGACTGGCAGCCCGCCGATAGTAAGGCTGGTAAGGCGGCTGCATCGGAGGAGCCGATCGAGTTCTCTAATACTGAACTAGAGCAAATTCGCCGCAAGCTGGAGGGGCTGTTGTAACGGTGCGAACGCTGTCTGACGGAGGGATCGCAAGATGATTACGGCTCTAATTCTGTTTTTCGCTGTTTTGATATTGGGGTGGGGCTTCTATCGGGCCCGCCCCCTCGGTAAGCTGGGGCTGCTGGCGTGGCTTCAGTCAGTGGCGCTGATGGCTCCCTGGCTAACGTTTTTTGGACTGTTTGCGGTTGGCGTTTACCTAAATTTGGCAGGGCTTTTGTTCTTGCTGCTGGCGTCAATTGGGCTATACATTTTTCTGGGCAAGCAGCTACGGGCACTCGCTGCCGAAAAAAACACTACAGACCCTCTACCCCATCTCAGTTCTGAACCAGGGGAAGCAGCGTCGGCGAGTCATCCAGCGACCCATCCAACGGCTAGTCCGGCAGCTCATAGCACTTCAACCCAGCCCAACCTGCCGGCATCACCCCAGACAGCGCCAGCATCAGACCTGCCAACCATGCCTGCTGAAGATGTGCAGACCGTGAAAGGCATTTTTGGGATTGACACCTTTTTCGCCACAGAAACTATTCCATACCAAAACGGCGCTATCTTCAAGGGCAATCTACGCGGCGAGCCAGATTACAGCCACCAACGGTTGACCGACAGTTTGACTCAGCAAATGGGCGACCGCTATCGCCTGTTTTTAGTGGAAGGCGTTGAGGAAAAACCCGTCGTGGTGGTGCTGCCAAGCGCAAATGATCCGAAGCCATCCACCGTGGCTCAAAAAATTCTGGCGTTGATTCTCGCCTTTGTCACCGTCGCCACCAGTTTGGAAGTCGCAGGACTGATGCAAGGCTTTGACTTTTCCAATGCCCCCAATCGCATTGCTGAGGTGCTGCCTATTGGCACAGGCATTTTGGCGATTTTAGGCATCCACGAGCTGGGACATCGACTGCTTGCCCGTCGTTACCAAATCCGGCTCAGTCCTCCGTTTTTGATTCCCACCTGGCAACTGGGTTCTTTTGGAGCGCTGATGCGATTTGAATCGCTGTTGCCCAATCGGTCGGTGCTGTTTGATATTGCCTTTGCCGGCCCCGCTGCGGGCGGGTTGTTCTCTTTTGGGATGTTGATTCTGGGGTTGCTGCTGTCTACCCCAGGCAGCTTTTTTCAAGTGCCTATCGAATTCTTTCAGGGTTCTATTTTGGTTGGTACGCTGGGGCGCGTGGTCTTAGGAGAGGCAATCCAAACGGAATTGGTGGCGGTTCATCCGCTGGTGATTTTGGGTTGGCTGGGGCTAGTGATCACGGCAATCAACGTGATGCCTGCGGGACAGTTGGATGGCGGCAGAATTGTCCAAGCCATTTACGGACGCAAGACTGCCGGACGAACCACGGTTGCTACCCTAATTGTTCTCGGTCTAGCATCGCTGGTGAACCCGCTGTCGCTATACTGGGCAATTATTATCCTGTTTTTGCAACGCGATTTGGAACGCCCCGCCCTCAACGAACTGACTGAACCAGACGATACTCGTGCTGCTCTGGGCTTACTGATTCTGTTCCTAATGGCAGCAACTTTGCTACCCTTAACGCCAAGTCTGGCTGGTCGCTTGGGGATTGGTAGCTCATAAGATGCTGATGGAGTTGAGGCTGAGCAACAAGCACTTAGGTTTAAGAGAGCAACTTTTTTGGAGATGAACAATGGTAGCGGTTCCTCCCGTCGTCTTGGTTTTCGATATCAGCGCTTTGTCCTCGTCAACGCCAAGTGAATGGCGAGAATTTTCTAGGGTCGGTGGCTGTTATGTGCCGCAGGTCATCTATGAAGAAATGAAGCTCAAATTTGACCGTTCGCCTGACCCCGATTTGGAGCGCATTGCCAAAGCATTCAACCGCTTTTATGCCGCGAGCGGCTGGCGGATTACGGACATCACCGGACATCATGCAGCTTTGAAGGTTGGCTCAGGTCAGGCATTGACTCGTCGCAGCCGTGTTTCTCTAGCAGTAGGGCGCTGTGCCTATGGGCTATCCGAAAATTTGCCTGGTAGCCTGGTGGTGCTGGTCACAAAAGACCGCTCCTTACTACAACGCCTTTACGAAATTCCGGTGGTCAATCTCTGCGGCATCACGGTAGACAACCTCCTGCAATGGAGCCGTACAGGACAGCGCCCCATTCCGGTGAGCCAAAAGCTTCAGCAATTTCGGGCGGCTAATGGAATGCAGCCCAGCGGAACTACCTTGAGCCAAACCTATCAGCAAACGTCACCCAGTCGGGTTACAGCCCGTTCGGCAAACGCTAAATCGGGACGGCTGCGCTCAGTTTCAACACCCGATTGGTTGCCTGATTTGATTTCTCTGCTGCTAGCGGCAGCAGGTTTGGCGGTTGCGGGCTATCTGATTTGGATCGTGATTCATAACGACAACATCCGTCGCTTTTTTGAAGAACCTGTGCAGCAACAGTCTCAGTCAAACTAATTGAGCAAATCAATTGGGTTCAAATCTTGACAGAGCAAGAAATATTGCTTATCTTAAATAAGGCGAGCGACACGCCCCCATCGTCTAGAGGCCTAGGACACCTCCCTTTCACGGAGGCGACGGGGATTCGAATTCCCCTGGGGGTATCGCTGAAATTTTGTGTGGCAAGGATTCTAGAATCCTTGCCACAGCTTTTATAGGTCTAAATCAGATGGTTTGGGACGGTCATCTCGATTCATCAGGCGTTCGTAGGCACGTTGATGAACCCGCTCGTCAATCCAGTGCTGATAGATTTCACAATGCACTTCAACTGAATGCCCCATCTGCCTTGCAGACAACGCATCTTCTAAGCCATATTCGAGCGTGCGAATGGCCCAAGCATGACGCAAATCATAGAGACGGAACGGAGCTTTTAGCTCCCAGAAATGGCGGGTAGCAGAGTGCCCGATCTGGTCATTGCGTCGGTTCAGGTTGATGGCAGGCAAAACGGGATTGGATAACTCGAATTGCTCAAACCATTCTGGATGAAACGCCCAAACTCGCCGCCGCCCGGTTTTACCATCTAGCACCCACAGCGCCCGATCGCCTTTCCGAAGCTGGTCATAGTCTACGAGAAAGGCTTCGTGCGGTCGCAGTCCGTAAGTAGCAATCAGCCCTAGAATGAACTTCCAGCCGCGATGATCGAGGGACTGCCAGAACGCCACAATCTGAGCATTGCTAGGAATGTCCCTCGGTTGGGGTTTTCTGGGCGTGTACCTGCCTTGATAGGGCTTCGGGTCATAATCTACCTGAGCGAACCTTGCCACCTGCTGAACGACCATACAGGCGCGTCTGCGGGTTTTAGTGTTGGGTTCGGTGGATGTAACGAGTTGATGCAGCCGCTTGGCGGTAAGTGGCTGGTCTGGGGGCAACAGCTTGAGGATCTTCCAGTAGTCGGTCTCCCAAGTGCCACGAGAGCGACCGCGCTGGTAGAAATCCTTCTGAAACCGTTCGATCCAGTAGCGACAGGTTTTTCTAGTCAAGATGGAAGCATCGAACTGACTCAGTAAGATGGGCTTTTCAACGGGTGGAATAGGCGTTGGGTTCATCAGCCCTATCTCTGGGTATCTAGAATCCCTCAGAGCAATCTGCCACCATTCCCTTTCGGCTGACTCAACCCGTTTGATTTTTCAGGATGTGTTGATAGCTGGGCGTTCCAGCCAGGATCGATTTTTTGCACTCTGGGCAGTAGTGGGCATCCAGACCGGGCAGGGCATGACGATGATCACAACGCTTGGGCGGCGGGTTCTCGATTGTCACCGGCTGGATGCCGTTGACCAGGGGGAGATGCTCCCCTCGCAGCACCATCGGCTTACTCGCTGTGCAAGTTGGTTAAGAGCGGCTGGAACCAATGCTCATCGGGTGGGGTTCCAGGATCAGTGATCACGCGGCGGGCTTTGTCCTGCCGCTGCCGCTTCTCAATGTCGGCAAGGATCGAGCGGAGCAGGGCTACCCCTTCCAGCGGCGGTTGCTCGGTAGGGTGGATCTCCCCCTCGCGCTCCCCCTGGTCTAGAGGTATTGTCCCGTCCGTATCCATCGCTGGGGGCGATGGAACGGAGGCGTGACTAAGCTTATTTGTACCGCTTGCTCGGATCGTCTCATCTGGCGCGGGTTCCAGCGATCGCAGATCTGCCTGTTCTGCCTGATCGGCAAGGATCGCCCCGTCCTGTATGGGTTTGAGGTTAATTTCTCCGTGCCAGAAGTCTTTATTCTTGTATAAGGTGTCACTTGAAGCTTTACAAAACTTCTTAATTGCTAGATGCCGGGCGCGGATGCCTGTGGGCATCTCTCCGGCTGCTATCATTTGCTCAACCGCTAGGCGAATTCGTTCCCTTGCAGCGGCTGCTCTCTGTTGGTTAGGGGATAGCTTGATCGGCTCGGAAGCAGTCACGTCCTCTTGACCTCCATAGGGGTAGTAGTTGCTCATTTCCACACAGCGCGCCCAGTAGAGGCACAGATAGCCGAGATCATGCTGATGCCTGCACCATTGCTCAAAGCCGGGTAAGGATTCAGCCGTCATGCAAATCTCAGCGGCAAGCCGCTCACCAGTGAGGGGTTGGCCGCCGTGGATGGCATGGTGAAAGATGTAGGTGCGTTGGGCAATCTTGCCAAGCAGGTGATTGGTTTGCCCGAACCCTGTCCAGCCGGGGTTGATTTCGGCATTCAGGTCGTTGAGAAACTTCTGAGCTTTGCCTTTGATGCGGCGGTAGGAGCGGCGGCCGTGCTGTTTGATGACTTGCTCGATTTCATCCAGGTGCACCGGGTTGGCATTCTGGGCCAGGTTCCAGCGATGAACAAAATCAGCGTGAGTCGTGTGCACTGGGTTCCAGTCGCTATCGAGTAGATAGCTTCCAGCTTGCAGCGGCAAGCGATGCCCGTTGTAGTCTGCACCAAACGAAAGGCGGTTGTTGGGAAAGGTCTCTAACTGACCTCGATGGGGTTTAAAGCCTGCATTTTCTAGCAGGATGGTGGCGGCGCGGGCAATTGCCCATGAGGGCGGCGCTTGCATAAAGGGGAAATAGAGATGGATGCCGCCGGAGTAGCTTGAACTGACTGCGACATAGCGCACCAGTCCCAACGGCTCCAGAACAGCGAGAATGCGACCGATGGCGAATGGATCGCGGTAGGGGTGGTATTGAGACTTGCGATCGATGTCGAGCATCAAGTAGTGGGTGCTGGAACCAAACCGAACCCCGTAAAGGTGAGAACCTTGCTTAATCAGCCGATCGGTGAGCAGGTGACGGGTTTCGGTGTTCCAGTTGGGACGATCGCCGGCGGCGGGGTGCTCTGCCCAGAGAAATGAGCCACGATGCGGAAATAAATCTAGAAAGTCATCGAACTCTGGGATAAACTCAAACTGACTACGAACCGGACACAATAAAGATGGGGTCGTCATAAGCTAAACCGTCATAAGTGGGAACAATGAGTGGCGGTCATACCGAAGACCTCGAAGCCCAGAGCAGGTGATGTTGCTCTGGGCTTTGTCTTTAGAGGTTGGTGGGTTCAAAAGTCTGCGCCGGGTCGATAGGGCTGTAGCTGGCTGCCATTTCTTGAATGATGGTGAGGGTGGCCCGACAATCTCCCAATGCAGAATGATCGCCGCTGGGGAGTTTTTGCCACCGATAGTCACCGTGTAACTCGTTCCACTCACCCACCCATTGCGAATACCACTTCATGGCGCAATGAATCGAGCCACCGTTTAGCCAGACTCACGTTTGGCGGCGATCGCTAGTGGGGAAGGCAAGCCAAATTTTGTGTGGGTAAAACGATTGCCGAATTGCTCTCAAGTCAAACTCAGCGTTGTAAATCACCACGTCGCGGTTGCCAGTGGCGCGGAGCAGGGGCACTAAAGCTTGGTCAAAGCTAGGAGCATCTTTAACCATTGCGTTAGTGATGCCGTGGATGGCGGTTGCCGATTCAGGGATGGGGTGAGTCGGCTGCACCAAACTTTCAAACAGGAGTTCACCCAAAGAATTGATCACAGCAATTTGGCAAACCTGAGCTTTTGCATCGATGCCCGTAGTTTCGGTGTCGAGGATGCAGAAGTTTCCTTTCAGCAGGTTAAACGCCCACTTCGCGGCGATCTGTCGGTCTTTTGTTTGTTCCATAAAAAAAATTACTGAAAACGTTTAGTACGGCTGAATTCGGTGTCAGACCCCTTTCAGTTGTTCAATTAGGGGATACAGTTGAACTTCGCTGCAAAAAAGTTCGCACTGAAAAGGACACGGCGCTGCATCAAACTTCGTCTGTTGTTCTATCGACATTGACTTACCTCGATTAAGACATTTGCATCTCGCACGGGTGAACCCGTGGGTGCATGATGTTGGAACAGAACAGGGTGCACTTCATAGCACGTAGATACACCCTGCTCATTTTGTCCAACGTAAGCGGACTTACGGTAGACTTATAACATCCTACCGTAAGTTTGCTTACGTGTAAGCCCATTTACGATAGGATGGAAAACTCAAATGAAGGGATTAAGTTCGTGGATCTCAGAAAAAGGGCTGGAGTTACGCAAAAAGAGTTGGCAACTACTCTAGGCGTGACTGATCACACAGTTCGGAACTGGGAAAAGGGTAGAGAGCAACCACGACTGTTCATTTGGCAAGTAAAGGCTCTCTGCCAAAAGTTGCAATGCTCTCTGGATGATCTCCCAGATGACTTTGCGACAGAACAAAGCGCTGAGGCTGGTAACAACAACCTCAATGCAGAGCATAACGATTGAATTAGTGGCAGAAGGCAGGAGTTCTCGCTCCTGCCCCTTCACTCCCAAGTAACTGACCTACTCAGGAGCTAATTAGATTATGTCTAATCAAGACAATTCGACCTCACAAGAATTGATGGAAACGATCAGGCTTAAACTGATCGCAATGGGGTACATCGTGCGAAGTTCGGTCAATAGTTCATCGCTCTGGTATGCGACGAATGATACAAGAGGTGAATTACACGCGGTCATCTTTGAAGACCAACGTATACGTGTAAATGACATCAATGGCAGACATAAATCACAACGCCGTCAAATTGAAACGGAGGTGAAAGAATGTCTGAAGAATTGAAGCCATGGCTAATCTATCGTAACAAGAATCAGATCGTTAATGCTGTCAGCCACAGTCAGGTAGCAAAAATTGTAAGGCATCTGACTAAGCGATATCCTCACGATAAAATCACAGTCAGGTTCAATGGCAAACCGATTAGTCACTGTGGTGATGGCGGCAAGTCGCTGTAAGTCCTGACAATCAGGGAACTATTAAAAAAGCCACTCCCTATCTCGTTAGGGAGTGGCTTGTCATTTGTATAGGTCTATTATTCCCATGCTGCTAGAAACCTTCGTGCCTCTACTGCCTTTTGTGGTGCTTGCATTGATTGCTGTGTTTATAGTTGTGTTGCTGCTTGAAGTTCAGACGCAACAGAGCAAGATGACAACACAGAAGCGAATGAGAGGGAACTATTCAGTTGAATCTATTTTGAACGGTTAATCATTATATTTGTTTCAGCAACAATCGTTTACTGTATCGTTTACTATATAATTCCTCCATTCATTATCACTCCCTTCTCATTTGCACTATGGAGGCTATCAAACTCAAGTCGAGCACAGTCGCCAAAGCAGCGCCAACAACATCAGAGAGTTCCGATTGTTCATCCTAAAAAGCTTCAACCCACTCCAAAGCATCACAATTCTATTTCACCCGCCAGCAAGAAAACGCTGCCTGAATTGCATCCACTCCGTATCAAACTACTGGCAATGGTAGGCGGTAATTTAGGAACAGCAGATAGATTGCTGCAACAATGCCAAAGAGAAAATCCAGGTATGAAAACAGAATGGTACTTTGAAAAGGTGATTTTCGATCTCGAACGAGACAGAAGATAGGGAAATCGGAGAGAATTTAGAGATTCTCTCCCTTCATTCCTATGAGTTTTTCCCTGTCAGCGCTCCAACATCAGTTCCTAACTGAGTTGTTTGATTTGTGCTCTCGATATCAACGCAATGGTGTAGTTGCAATGTCGATGGGCACCGATCGGCGGTTCTACATCGTTAAAGTTGAACTGGTGCAACTGGCACAATGCAACGCACGGGACTAAGTTTGGATTAAATCACCCTTTGGTTATCGTCTAGAACCCTACTCCCGTCGTTGCACAACTGGCACAACAGCAACGACAGAATCAGGGTTCAAGCTTGCCTGTCTGCCTAAAGAGCAGATGTTCACGCTCTCACCAGCGGGTTGGAACGAATCAAGGTTGCATCAACTAAAGTGATGGGTTTATCAATGCCATGAATGTGTAAATCGGCATGACGAAACCGTACATAACCAACCGGACGGCGGCGGGGTAGTCTGCGACTCTTGCCGTAGATATAGCCCTACGTAATAAGGATAGGACAGTAATATAGAGGATAGAAGAGAGTTGAGAAATGCCCATGTCCGCCCCCTCACAGCTACGACCTCCGCACTAAAGCAATCGAAGCAGTCAAACGCCGGTGAACGCAAAAATCGCTGTGTGCCGACTGTTCAACATCAGTCGCAATACCTT
>JAAUQT010000293.1 GCA_012033495.1 Cyanobacteria bacterium RM1_2_2
GTTGCAACTTTCCTCATCTATCCGTTAGGTCAATCTGGCTGGTTTTTTGCCCCTAGCTTTTGGCGTTGCTGCAATTTTTCGATTCATTTTGTTTGTCCAAGGCTTTCACAACTACACACTTAATCCTTTTCACATGATGGGTGTAGCAGGCGTATTAGGTGGGGCACTCTTGTGTGCAATTCACGGCGCAACGGTCGAAAATACGCTGTTTGAAGATACGCGCACTTTCAATACGTTTCGAGGATTTAGCTCGTCGCAGGGCGAAGAAACCTACTCCTTCGTAACTGCCAATCGCTTCTGGTCACAAATTTTTGGAATTGCCTTTTCCAATAAACGCTGGCTTCATTTCTTCATGCTGTTTGTGCCTGTCACCGGACTCTGGATGAGCGCAATTGGAATGGCAGGACTGGCGTTTAACTTACGCGCTTACGACTTTGTTTCTCAAGAAATTCGGGCAGCCGAAGATCCAGAATTTGAGACGTTCTACACCAAGAATGTTTTGCTGAATGAAGGACTGCGAGCCTGGATGTCAGAAAGCGATCAGCCCCACGAATCCTTTGTATTTCCAGACGAAGTGCTGCCGCGTGGTAATGCACTGTGAAATGCTGTTTGATTAACCTATGAATGTTTCAGTAATTGTAAGAATTAACTCGCTGTGAAAGAGGTTTGAAGCTGTGGAAACCCCCTTTGATCGATCCATTGTCACCGCAACTCAGAATGCAAAAGGTGTCACGATTACAACGACTAAAGAAGGACGAGATGAGGCATCGACGGGCTATGCTTGGTGGGCTGGAAATGCTCGCTTTATCAACTCATCCGGTCGTTTTTTGGGTGCACATGTTGCCCATGCCGGATTGGTTGCTTTCTGGGCAGGCGCGATGCTGCTGTTTGAGGTGTCGCACTATGTTCCCGAAAAACCAATGTATGAGCAGGGTTTGATTTTGATGCCTCACGTTGCTACGCTAGGGTTTGGAGTCGGGGCGGGTGGTGAAATTGTCGACACCTTTCCTTTTTTTGCAATCGCTGTCATTCACTTAATTGGTTCTGCCGTGCTGGGATTGGGTGGTCTATACCATTCACTTCGCGGCCCTGAGAAGCTGGCAGGCTTTTTCGATTTTAACTGGGCAGACAAAGATAAAGTCACAACAATTCTTGGCTATCACCTGATTGCTCTGGGGCTGGGAGCCTGGCTTCTAGTCGGTAAAGCGATGTGGTGGGGCGGCGTTTACGATACCTGGGCACCGGGCGGCGGTGCAGTGCGATTGATTACCCATCCAACTTTGAATCCATTCACAATCTTTGGTTATCTATTTCGTTCACCTTACGGTGAAGCCGGATGGATTATTGGCGTGAATAATCTGGAGGATATTATCGGTGGGCATATTTGGATGGGAGGTGTATTAATTGCAGGCGGCATCTGGCATATTGTCACCAAACCCTTTAAGTGGACGCACGGCATCTTCACCTGGTCAGGAGAAGCATATTTGGCTCAGAGCCTGGGCAACATTTGTGGTCAGGCATTTATTGCCACTGCATTCATCTGGTTTAACAACACCGCATATCCTAGTGAATTTTATGGCCCGACTGCTCCCGAAGCTTCCCAGGCACAAGCGCTCACCTTCATCGTCCGTGATCAGCGATTGGGGGCAAATGTGGCATCGGCACAAGGCCCAACCGGACTCGGCAAATACCTAATGCGTTCACCCACAGGAGAAATTATTTTTGGGGGTGAAACGATGCGGTTTTGGGATATGCGTGCTCCTTGGCTAGAACCTTTACGTGGTCCCAACGGACTCGATCTCAACAAAATTCAAAGTGACGTACAGCCCTGGCAGATTCGCCGAGCGGCAGAATACATGACTCACGCTCCGCTCGGTTCCCTCAATTCAGTCGGCGGTGTTTCGACCGAAATCAATACCGTCAACTTCCTATCTCCTCGCACCTGGTTAGCCGCCTCTCACTTCATCTTTGCGTTTTTGTTCCTCGTGGGTCATCTCTGGCACGCAGGACGCGCTCGTGCTGCTGCGGCTGGATTTGAACGCGGTATTAACCGTTTGAATGAACCTGTTTTATCAATGAGAGATATCGATTGATATAAGCTGGGAGGAAGATAAAATGTATAGCAGAGTATTAGTAGCGATTGATGGTACAGAAATTGGAGAACGAGTGCTGGCTCATGCCATTTCCCTGGCTCGAATATCGCAGTCGCGGTTGATGTTGGTGCATGTGTTGCCTCCTAGCGATCAGTCCTGCGAGTCCCATACAATCCTCACCTCATCCCATTCTCCATCCCATTCTTTAGGGCAGGGACAATTAGACGTGATGCGCGATTATTGGGGCAAGGTGATGGCAGCGGGCGTTCTTGCCGATTTCCGTCTCCCCTGTGGTCATCCTGGTGAGGAAATCTGTGAGCTTGCCCAACGGTGGGGCGCTGACCTGATTCTGATGGGACATCGTAACTGCCCGGAGGTCATTGGTTTAAACAGTATTAGCCGCTACGTTCTTGATCATGCACCCTGCCCACTGATGATTTTGCCCCAGCACGTTGAATTCTCCCTAACTCAACCCAACCGATTTATTGTTGCGAGGTAGACTGATGTTTGTCGTTCCTCCGATTCTTCAAGCAGTACAACCTGTGCCTGTACCAGTTTGTTTTGTAGCGGCTTGGCTTTTGGTTATTCTAGCGGTCTGGAGTAGCTTTAGGGCAGTTCGATCTATCGCATCTCAGTTAATACGAATGCATACAATTCCCTGTTCAGATTGTCAATTTCTAACGGGAAACTCATGCCTTAAATGCACCGTTCATCCTAGTATCGCTTTGACTGAAGCGGCAATTGGCTGTCCAGATTATCAAAATTCTGATCCCTACGTTCGTACTTTGATTCATGAATAGATAGAAAACTCATTTACGCTATTCACGCATCTGATTCACGAATAAACAAAAGAACTAATTTACCTGGTTCACACATCTGATTTATAGGAGCTTTAGCGCATGGGACTGCCCTGGTATCGAGTTCATACTGTCGTGCTCAACGACCCTGGACGGTTAATTGCAGTTCATCTAATGCATACTGCCCTCACCGCTGGATGGGCAGGTTCAATGGCGATTTACGAACTTTCGATCTATGACCCTAGCGACGCGATTTTGAACCCCATGTGGCGGCAGGGAATGTTTGTGCTGCCCTTTATGGCACGGTTGGGAGTTGTTAACTCCTGGGGCGGTTGGAATGTGATGGGAGACATTGTGAACCAGCCCGGATTCTGGACATTTGAAACCGTTGCAATCACCCACATTATTCTAGCCGGACTGTTATTTCTAGCCGCCTGCTGGCACTGGGTTTACTGGGATTTGGATTTATTCAAAGACGAATCTGGATTACCCTTCCTAGATTTACCTCGAATTTTTGGAATTCACCTGCTGCTGGCGGGCATTCTCTGTTTCGGGTTTGGGGCTTTTCACCTAACCGGCATCTTTGGCCCCGGCATGTGGGTTTCCGATCCCTACGGACTCACCGGACAAATCCAGCCTGTTAAGCCTGACTGGAGCGCCAATGGATTTAATCCTTTCAATCCAGGTGGTGTCGTTGCTCATCACATTGCTGCTGGTATTGTCGGAATTATTGGCGGTTTATTTCACATCAATGTTCGCCCTTCAGAAAATCTGTATCGAGCGCTGCGGATGGGCAACATTGAAACCGTTCTGGCGAGCGGATTAGCAACTTTCTTCTTTGCAGGTTTTGTTGTAGCGGGTACGATGTGGTATGGCAGCGCCACCACTCCAATCGAATTGTTTGGGCCTACGCGCTACCAATGGGATAGTGGCTACTTTCAGCATGAAATTGGGCGACGTGTCCAGGCTAGCCTCTCTGCGGGCAATGATCGCTCTGAAGCTTGGTCAAATATCCCAGACAAGTTAGCCTTTTACGACTACATCGGCAATAGTCCTGCTAAGGGCGGTTTATTTCGCGTCGGCCCGATGACCAAAGGGGATGGAATTGCTCGCAACTGGCTCGGACATCCAGTATTTCAGGATCGAGAAGGACGAGAACTAACGGTGCGTCGAATGCCCAATTTCTTCGAGAACTTTCCAGTTGTGTTGTTTGATCAAGATAATATTGTGCGAGCCGACATTCCATTTCGTCGAGCAGTCGCGAAGTACAGCATCGAGCAAACGGGCGTGACGGTCAGCTTCTATGGCGGCAGTTTAGACGGACAGACTTTCTCCGATCCTGTTATCGTCAAAAAATATGCGCGTCTGGCGCAGTTGGGCGAACCCTTTGAGTTCGATCAGGAAACATTCCACTCAGACGGCATTTTTCGGACGAGTCCACGCGGGTGGTTTGCTTTTGCTCATACCTGCTGGGCGCTGCTGTGGTTTTTTGGGCATCTCTGGCATGGGAGCCGCACGATATTCCGGGATGTGTTTGCTGGGATTGATCCAGATTTGGACGAAGATCAAGTCGAATTTGGTGTGTTTCAGAAAGTGGGTGACACAGCAACTCGCAAGCGCGTCACGGTATAGAATGAGCCGGGTGCAAGGACGTTGCTCCCGGTGGGGAACTGCCCCTACACCTCTCTCTTTTATGCCTACTGTGTACACAGATCTTGCATTGGAAGTCAGGTGTTGCTTGATCCCCCTAAATTCCCCTATGTCCTTTGGACAGGCTACGCCAACAAAAGGGGGACTTCAAGCCAGTTGTGGGTTGGTGCCCCCCTTTTTGTAAGCTACCGTGTACACACAAGTCGAGCGATCCCCCCCTAACCCCCC
>JAAUQT010000050.1 GCA_012033495.1 Cyanobacteria bacterium RM1_2_2
TCCATTGCTGATGAGAGGACGTAATCAACGGACTGTCTTTGCCACGCTCTGGATTCATTTGAATCACGATTGGCATGAATTTCAGCGCTCCACCCGGCTGAGTTTGGTAATGGAAGAAAGCGCGAGGCGCAGGCAAATACTGTCGATTTTTGAGGTAAATGCCGCCTTTAACAAAAGCAAGCATTGCATAGTCAGCAACATATAAATTTTGATTAGCAAGTTCCACTGCAACATCCACAGCGGAATTCATGAAATAAGCGGTTTGCTGTTCTAGCGCTGTCTTTAATTCTTGAATTGTGAATCCCCACTCAACTGGAATTTCAGTCAGTCGTTTAATCACCATTGGATTCACCCCAGCAAGACGCTGCTCAGCAAACATCTCATCTGGTATTGCTTGCATGGATTTGATCACCTTTGGTTTGGGCAGCACTGTAAAAAAATCTGCGTAATCTTCCAGTGTGTCTGCCTGCTCCCAAAGCGCGCGAATGCGAGCCAATGTTTGGTTAAGGGGCAGTTTTCCAGTTCTCAAAATGCGCGTTACTAAATAGGAAATCGTCATCCATTCGGCAAAGGGCAAACCCTGATGAGCCGTATTCAGCAAGGGCAAAGGCTCCCAGAAAGCATGATCATACTGATAGGCTCTGCGGTTGCGTTCTAGTTGCTTTTGGCGTTTCTCGTTTTTACGTTTCTCTTTTTTAGACGAATCTTTTTCTTTCTGAGGCAAGCAAGGCATTGGAGCAGGGAACGGGCGCAACACCATATTTGTTTTTTAGTGTAAATGGACACAATCTAGCTATCGGAGTGGGGGATTGATTTGTCTGTTTACTGAAGCAGAACAACTTACAAGGAACAATGACCCATACATCCAACATTTATTTCAACCAACAATGTCCACCAACCTAGAATCGCCCCAATATTGTTACAAAAATTAAAGCTACAGAAAGTTAAACAGCGAGTCGGAGCAATTCAAATAAGCTAACCATCGCGAAAACTAAAAACAGTGCGCCACCTAGAACTGTAATCGTGCGCTCGGAGATGCGTCCACAAATCAATCGACCGCAGGCAACCGCAATAGCAGCACAGATGGCATGACCCAATATTGCGCCGATTGTAACGCCGATAGGGTTGTTCGCCGCAGCAAGGGCAATGGTGGCAAATTGGGTTCGGTCGCCCCATTCGGCAAAAAAGGTTAACCCAAAGGACTCTAAAACTACCGCTAATCCCGTATGCCGTTTAGGTAGTTTTTCTTCTGCCTGCTTAACGACTGCCATAGCCTCTGCTTGTTCTTCGACGCAAGGCTGATCAGACATTTGACGAGCATCAAAAAGTAGCTTCAGCCCAAACCCTAGAAACAAGGTCGCTTCCGCCCACCGCACGTAGATTGGGGGCAACAACGTTGCGATTTGCCCAAACAGGACTGATAACACCGTCATCAGAGCCAAAGCTGCAACTGCGCCAATGAAGACCAATCGGCGAGAGTGGCGCATCGCCAAAATAGCAGCGATGAAAAAGGTCTTATCGCCTAGCTCAGAAACGGTAATTAGCAGAAGCCCAGCGGTAAAAGCGGTCAACATGATCAAGCTCCAGGTCTCAAAGGATCGATTAACCTGAGCGAGCTTGATGAACTCCTTAAGACCTCACCAAGCTCACATCAGGAGTGAACTTAGTGAAGGTCTCGCTTACAAAGAGTGTCGAATTCTATAAGTTTGGGTTTCAGACCTTGAGCGTTCAGAACGAGTTATAAAACTCACCACTCAAAGCTAGATACACAAACTATCACACTTGTCACCTAAGCCAGGCTCATCACCAGCATGTTGACTTAGATGGGCTGTCCGATCAGGAAACCTCGTTTAGGAACCCTGTTGGAGCAGCAGCTACTCCCCTTCATTTCAAGATTGACTCTAACTGTTAGCAGGGTTCTGTGTCAATAGAGTAATTCTTGAGAGGGATTCTGGCCAACCAGCAAGCTTAGACTGAATGCTGAACTGCTTGCCGCGATAGTCGCACTCTGTTGTCTAAACTCATTGTCTAAACAGTTCACCTTGAATCGCATCCTCACTAATTGGCGCAATGTATCGACGATTAGCGCGGACATAGCAAATTCCTGGCGTACCGACAGTGAGGGGATCTGTGCCGCTGACTCGCAGCCAATAAGTGCCATTGTGCAAAATGATTGCATCTCCGGCGGCTGATCCGGCTTCCCAAAAAACAGCACTCAGAATAGCGCCGGGGGCAATCCGAGCGCGAATTTCTCCATCGGGTGTGGCTCGACAGTTCAGATAAGTCGGATCAGGATCAACCACCAGCCATTTTCGGGTTGGATAAACATTACCACGGTTTCCAGGCTGAAGAGCGGTGGTAAAGTCACCATTCCGATCGGGAGCAGGCACACCAGCGGTTTGGGACAGGCAGGGTTGAGTTAGGGCAGCGGTCAGCACTGTGCAAACCGCAATCGCCAAGCGAGAGTTGATCATCTGGGTTGTTCAACTAGGAGGCAGTTGAACTCGGAGACAGCACACCATTGAGGAAAATGTCTGCCATGCCCTCAGCCATCTCTAGCATCGCTTGCGGTGAGGCATCGCCTGGCGTAATGGTGTCTTGACTGAATCCAGCAATTGTGAACATGCCTAAGAAAATTTGAGCAACGATGCGCGGGTTCATCCGACGATAGACGCCTTGATCCATCGCAGTTTCAAAGAAAGCCTCAGCCACGCTGGTCATCTTAGCAATCACATCCAACTGAATTTGCTCTCTAAGCTCTGGGTGAAATTGCGCTTCCATGAAGCAAACTCGCAGCAGGTCGGCGTTTTGGTGCAGATTGAGCATCCGTTTCCGCATCACTTGGGCAATCGCTTTGTAGCTAGCCATTTCGCTTAACTCGGTGAGCAAGTCAGTTAGAATTTCAACCCAGCCTTGCGTAGCAACTTCGACCAAAATTGCTTTTTTGTTCTCAAAATGCCGAAAAATTGTACCTTCGGCTACGCCTGCTGCCTGAGCTAAGTCACGGGTGGTCGTGCCGTCATAGCCTCGACGGGCAAACAGCTTTCTGGCGGCTTTCAGGATGCGAGTTTGGGTTTCTGCTTCCGTAGGAATTGTCGAAGGACGCATAGTTAAAAGGCTGCTAGCAATGCCGAGCAGAAGTTACTAGCCGATAGTAGCGAGAATGAGCCGGAGAATGATGCAATAATCTGCAAAACTTTACAGAACCTGAGCGTATTACTGTCTGTGTTCCGAGTTTTCACCCGCTCTTGTGCCTAATGTTTACCCCATGTTGAGTAACATCTTGTACAACTTGTAAAGCTACTTAAATCCTCTGAGAGCTACTTATGGTTTGCGTGTACTCGGAAATTTGAACTGTCCGGCTTCCAGGTTGGGAATGAGCAGTGTTTCTATCGCTTCGGCATCGGCGGGTTTAGAGAAAAGGTAGCCTTGAGCATATTCACAGCGCAGTGAGCGTAATTGAGCCAACTGTTTAGCAGTTTCGACACCTTCGGCAACCACTTCCATGCCTAGGTTCCACGCGAGGGTGATGATCGTTCGGACGATTGCCAACTGTTCGCCATCTACATCTACTTTTTTAATAAAAGAACGATCTACCTTAAGTGTATCAATTGGAAAACGATGCAAATAACTCAGAGAAGAATAGCCTGTTCCAAAATCATCAATAGCAAGTTGAATGCCAAGCTGTTTGAGTTGGGTTAGGGTGATAATCGCAGAATCAGCATTGCCCATCAAGGCGCTTTCAGTAATTTCGAGCTTGAGGTATTGCGCCTCCAATCCAGTTTCTTGCAAAATCTGATGCACCTGTTCAACCAAATGAGGCGTGAACTGCTTACTAGATAAGTTAACGTTAATTGTCAAAGCTGGCCACTCTGGAAATTGGGTTTGCCACTGGCACATTTGCGTACAGGCTTCTCGCAAAATCCAGTTGCCGATGGGAGCAATTAACCCTGTTTCTTCAGCAATGGGCACAAACTTAGCAGGTGGAATCAGCCCTTGCTGAGGATGCTGCCAGCGAATCAATGCCTCAAAGCCAACTAATCGATTGGTTCTCAGCGAAACAATAGGCTGATAGTGAAGCCTTAATTCCTGCCGTTCAAGAGATCGCCGCAAATCAGTTTCTATTTCTAGCAGAGCAACAGCCGAAGTATGCATTCTCGGATGGAAAATTTCGTAGCGCCCTCTCCCTTGGGTTTTTGCCCGATACATGGCGAGGTCGGCGTCCCGCAACAGATCTTCAGGATGCTTGAACGTCGTACTACTAAAGGTAATTCCAATACTGGCAGTGGTGAAAATTTCGCGGCCTTCCAAATTAAAAGGCGTTGATAGCTCTTGTAAAATTCGTTCTGCCACTGCAATAGCGTTGTCGTGGTTTTTGACATCTTCTAGCAGAATGACAAATTCGTCTCCACCAATACGAGCAATGGTATCCTCTGGACGGAGGCAGTTGATCAGCCGATGGGCAATTTCACAAAGTAGTAAATCTCCAACCGCGTGTCCGAGGCTGTCATTGATCATCTTGAAGCGATCGAGATCGATGAATAAAACGGCAAACAAATATTGCTGTTCCTGGTTGGTCAGTTCCCCTATACGACGCAGGCGTTCCATCAGCGAGACGCGATTGGGTAGACCTGTCAAAATATCGTATAGTGCATCGTGAACCAGCTTTTTCTCGGCGTGTTTCTTCTCAGTTATATCAGTTTGAACGCCAACCATTCTCACAGCCTGTCCTGTCGCATTCCGAATCGCCTGTCCTCGGTTTAGTATCCAACGATATTGTCCTTCTTGATACAAGTATCGATATTCGCTTTCAAAGCGAAAACTCAGACCATTCAGATGGGCGGTTAGATCTCGTTCAACCCAAGGCAAATCTTCTGGATGAATTCGCTCAAGCCAGGTATTTAGGTCAATCCCTGCTTGGCTTGGATCTCTGATCAGGGCTTGCCATTCAGGTGAGAAGTAAATTTCGTTGGTTGCCAAATTCCAATCCCAGATGCCATCATTGGTGGCTTTAAAGGCAAGACTGTAACGTTCTTCGCTGCTTTGAATTGGTTCTAATGTGGACATTAGATCATGCTTAGCCTGTAGCGTTTGGTGTAACGTTTCAACTAAGTTAAAGCAATCGATCGCGTGTTGAATTGCGTAATTTAACAAAGCAGCGGTCAGGTCAGGTTTATAAAGGTAATTCAGCTTGTGAGAATGCGCAATGGCAGCTTCTGCTTGACTAGAGCCGAGGAAAAGGATTGCCGCGTTGCAGCCAATTAACGCACCTGCTTGAATTAAATCTAACCCGCTTTGCCCGCCTAAACAGGAAGCGATCAAATACACATCGTACTGCTGGCAAGCCAAGCATTCTAGAACCGCATCGTAAGTTTCAACCTGTTCTAGCTTATATTGTGTGACTTGAACTTCAGCAAGCAAACCGACAACGAAAGCAGCGTCTTCCCGATGGTCTGCGGCAAAAAGGACGTGAATTGGAGAATTAGCCATAGATCATTCGAGAGGTCGCGGTGGCGAGAATGTAGGGGAGGAATCCAGGAAGTATTTTTATGGTTCCCCGGAATCTGATCTCTCGCTCAAGGCTTAGCGGGCAGGGGGTGCGCCTTTGGCAATGGCTGCACAGTAGGCTTTAACGAGGGCATCGATTCCTGTAATGGCAGTTCCAACGACGACTGCATAAGCGCCCAGATCGAGCGCCTGTTTGGCCATCTGCGGAGCAGCAATTCCGCCTTCGCAAATCACTGGAACTTCGATCTTTCGCACCATTTCAGTCAATAACTCAAATCCTGGTGGTTTTAGGTGTTGGGTAGCTGGAGTATAGCCATAGAGCGTTGTGCCCACCCAATCGGCTCCGAAGGCGGCGGCAGCAACGGCAGCCTCTAGCGTATCTACGTCGGCCATCACAGGCTTATGAAGGGTTTGGTGAATCTGTTGAATCAGTTCAGCGACGGTTTCTTGGTTCGGGCGATCGCGCAAGGTGGCATCAATGGCAATTATGTCTGCTCCGGCTTCAGCCACGGCGCGGGCGTGCTCAAACTGAGGCGTGATGTAAACCTCAGAGCCAGGAATTTGTCGTTTCCAGAGTCCAATAATTGGCACATCTACCCGCTGACGAACCGCTTGAATATGAGCCGGTGTATCAATCCGCACTCCAACAGCAGTTTGATTCACCGCAGCTTCTGCTATTGCTGCAATCACAGCCGGATGGTGCAGCGGAGAATCTACGGGAGCCTGACAGGAGACGATCAGCCCCTGGTGTAGGGATTGCAGTAAGTCGGAGAGGGAGGACATAGAGATTTTTGGATTTTGGATTTTGGATTTTGAATTTTAACAGGATTCGGATTTTGCGATGGGGTGGCTTTTTAAGGCTGGGCAATCTATTTTGGGCAGACTGCCGAGATCGGGAAAATCATGGCTATCAATCACAAATCTTGACGAATTTAAAATAAATGATCGAATCCTTTTTCACGTCACTTCTGGGAACCTAGACTGGAGACTGTACTAAACCCTAACATTTGCAGACAGCGCTATGACACAGCTATTGGCAGGCGATACGGGCGGCACAAAAACCATTTTGCTACTGGCAGAGCCTTTTGAGACGGAAACCGGGTTCACAAAACTGAACCCTTTGTATGAAGAACGCTTTGTCAGCGCTGAGTTTCCAGACCTCGTGCCGATGGTGCGCCAGTTTTTGGAAATGGCTGCGTCCGCCTTGGGGTATGTCCCGAATCCTGAAAAGGCCTGTTTTTCGATTGCTGGGCCGGTGGTGAATAATACCTGCACCCTTACGAACTTATCCTGGCTGCTGGATGGCGAACGGTTAGAGCAGGATTTGGCGCTGGCTCATGTGCAGTTGATCAATGATTTTGTGGCAGTGGGTCACGGAATTGCCGGACTGGAAGACACTGATCTGGAAGTGATTCAACCCGGACAACCCCAACCAGACGCGCCCGTTGCCATTATTGGAGCCGGAACCGGATTAGGTGAAGGATTCTTGATTCGGCAGGGCAACGAGTACCGCGTGTTTGGAACTGAAGGCGGACACACCGATTTTGCGCCGCGCTCTGAGCTAGAGTTTCAGCTATTAAAGTATCTGCGCGATAAGTTGAGCCTGCCCCGCATTTCGGTGGAACGGGTTGTGTCAGGCATGGGTATTGTCGCTATCTATCAGTTTTTGCGCGATCGGCAGGCAATGGGCGAAGCGCCTGAAGTGGCAAGTGCAATCCGCTCTTGGGAACGACAGGCAGGACTCAGCGAAAAGTCAGTCGATCCGGCAGCGGTGATTGCGTTGGCGGCAGTGGAGCAAAACGATCCGCTGTCTCGAAAAACGATGGAGCTATTCGTAGAACTCTATGGGGCAGAAGCGGGCAATCTCGCCCTCAAGCTATTACCCTATGGCGGTCTCTACATCGCAGGCGGCGTGGCGGCAAAAAATCTAGCGTTGATGAAGTCAGGCGTTTTCGTGGATGCCATGATTGATAAGGGCAGAATGCGCCCATTGATGGAGAGAATTCCCGTTTATGTGATTCAGAATCAAAAAGTCGGGCTGTTAGGGGCGGCACTGGTGGCAGCGAAGCTGTAATCATAAGCTGTAATCATGGTGTTTGGCGTTGACGGCGCTTAGTGCAAAATCTATAGTGCAAGAGGCATCGCTGATTCGATTTAGATTTTTTATGAAACGCCTGTTGCTCAATCTATTTGTTTGGCTCATGAGTTTGGGTCTGTTTGTGCAGCCTGTAGACGCAGCCACCCAACTCACTTGGCTAGAAGTTCCGTCGGTTAATGCGTCTGAGTTTAAGCAAGCGCTCGTCCCTCAAGCGTGGCAGTTTCCGCAGGATTTTGGAGCACACGAAGCCTACCAAACCGAGTGGTGGTATTACACAGGCAACTTAGAAACCGCAGAGGGGCGGGATTTCGGCTTCCAGTTGACGTTTTTCCGGCAGGCGTTAGCGGCCCCAACAGCGGAGATGGCAACCGGATCAGACTGGCGCAGCAACCAAATCTATTCCGCCCATTTCACCCTCAGCGATGTCGAGCAGCAGCAGTTTTATCCCTATGAGCGGTTTAGTCGCGGCACGGTGGGTTTAGCCGGAGCGCAAGCCACGCCCTACCGAGTTTGGCTAGAGGATTGGTCAGCGACCGAGCTTGAACCTGGCAAAGTGCGCTTGCAGGCAAAAACCGATCAGGTATCGCTCAATTTAGTCGTGGAGCAAACCTTGCCGCCCATTTTGCAGGGCGATCGGGGTTTGAGCATTAAAGGCTTGGAGCCAGGAAACGCCTCTTACTATTATTCGCTGGTGCAGCAGCCGACGAGCGGCACCATCACCGTGCAGGGAAAACCCTTTCAGGTGACAGGTTTAACTTGGAAAGATCATGAGTATTCAACCAGTGCCTTAACGCCCGGAACCGTTGGCTGGGATTGGTTTTCGATGCAGTTCGACAATGGCTCAGCGCTGATGCTGTATCTCCTCCGTCATGAAGACGGAACGTTAGAGTCTACTTCAGCCGGAACCTATATTGCCCCATCTGGAGAAACAACGCCGCTAAGCTGGCGAGATTGGCAGGTGGAGGTACTGGATACTTGGAAGAGTGCCAAAAGTGGCGCAACCTATCCGGCAAAGTGGATCATTGAAATTCCCAAGCTGAATCTTAACCTACAGGCGCAACCGCTCATGCCCAATCAGGAATTGAATGTGGCAACGGCTACATACTGGGAAGGAGCAGTGCAATTTAAGGGCAGCCAAGCTGAACAACCGCTGAACGGTGCAGGCTACGTTGAGTTAACGGGTTATGCTACTCGACTGGATACCGTGCTGTCGGCTCGCACACCTTCATAATCTGCCCATTCGTCATTCAGCAATTTAAATAAAAAATTGCCTGACCTCATAAGCCCCCAAGGTCAGGCAGTTCACCTGTAAGGACGCTTCCTAGCCGGAAGAGCACCACAACCCAATTGCCCCCTGGTTGTTTAGCCCTTCCGAATTGCGTTCTCCAGAAGTGATTTCATTATGTCTTTGCCAACCCTGTTAGAACGTCGAAAAATTCACCTATCTTCTGCCTTCGTCAAACTGGAGGTTTTGAGAAGTTCAGTGGAAATACCTTGTCTTAATTCAACCTCCATGCTGTAAGGCAAGACAGGCGAGTAGGGCTTTACTTTGCCACCATTTGCCGAGCCTGAACTTCCAAGTACAGCAACAGCGCATTCACATCTGCCGGATTCACGCCGCCGATGCGAGCCGCCTGCCCAATTGTTAAAGGACGCACCTTTGCCAGCTTTTCCCGCGACTCCTTCGAGAGGGTTTCAATCGCTTGATAATCCAAATCCGCAGGTAAGGGGCGGTTGGTTTGACGCGCAATTTGGTCAATCTGGTTTTGCTGCCGCTGGAGATAGCCAGCATATTTGATGTCAATTTCTGCGCCTTCTCGTTCAACTTGGCTCAGGTCAGGGTTGCTCAGCCCATAGCGATCGAGATCAACATAATGAAAGCCCGGACGGCGCAGCAGATCGGCCAGCGTCATAGAGCCTTTGATAGCCTGCTGCGTATCGGCAAAGATTTGCTGACCAATCGGCTCATGTTCTTTGATTCGGGTGCTGTGTAGCCGCTCTTTCTCTGCAATGATATTTGCCTGCTTCTTTTGAAACAGATCCCAACGGCGATCATCAATTAAGCCAATTTCGCGTCCAAGGGGCATTAACCGCTGGTCGGCATTATCAGAGCGCAGCAGCAGCCGATATTCGGAGCGAGAAGTCAACATCCGATAAGGTTCGCGCAGATCTTTGGTGCAGAGGTCATCCAGCAACGTGCCGATGTAGCTCTGCTCGCGGGGAAAGACAATCATCTCCTGTCCGCGCACCAAACGGGCCGCATTGATGCCTGCCACCAGTCCTTGTGCTGCGGCCTCTTCGTAGCCAGTTGTGCCGTTGATTTGCCCCGCACAGAACAGCCCCTCAATTTTTTTAGTCATCATCGTTGGGTAGCATTGCGTCGCGGGCAGGTAGTCATACTCGACGGCATAGGCAGGACGCAGCATCACGCAATTTTCCAGCCCTGGCAGTGAGCGCAACATCTGAAGCTGAAGGGTTTCTGGCAGCCCAGTCGAGAAGCCCTGAATGTAGAGTTCGGGAATGTCACGGCCTTCCGGCTCGATAAAAATCTGGTGCGATTCTTTGTCGGCAAACCGGACAATTTTATCTTCAATGCTGGGGCAATAGCGCGGCCCTTTGGCATCGACCCAGCCACCATACACCGGAGAGAGATGCAGGTTTTCGCGGATCAGGCGATGGGTTTCGGCAGTGGTGCGCGTCAGATGGCAGCAGAGTTGCTCGCGTTCCACCCAGACTTCCGGATCGAAGCTAAACCAGCCCACTTGCGCATCGCCGGGTTGCGGTTCCATTTTGCTGTAGTCTACGGAGCGCTTATCCACCCGGGCTGGGGTTCCGGTTTTGAGGCGTCCAGTTTCAAAGCCGAGGCGATTCAGCGTATCTGTCAGCCCTTCTGCGGCAAATTCTCCGGCGCGTCCGGCAGCCATCGATTTGTTGCCCACCCAGATCCGTCCACCTAAAAAAGTGCCCGTCGTTAGCACCACCGCTTTGCAGGCAAAGGCAACGCCAAAGTAAGTCTGAACGCCGATGATCTCTTCGTTTTTGCCCAACACCAGATCCGTCACCATGCTTTCCCGCACCGACAGATGAGGCTGATTTTCGACCAGGCCTTTCATGACGGCGGCGTATTCCCGCTTATCGGTTTGCGCCCGCAGTGCCCAGACGGCCGGCCCGCGCGAGATGTTCAGCACCCGCTTTTGCAGATAAGTACGGTCTGCCATTTTGCCAATTTCGCCGCCGAGGGCATCAATTTCGTGCGTTACCTGCGATTTTGCCGGCCCACCCACCGCCGGATTGCAGGGCTGCCAGGCAATTTTGTCTAAATTCAGCGTTAGCAGCAGCGTCCGACAGCCCAACCGTGCCGCCGCCAAAGCCGCCTCGCAGCCTGAATGTCCGGCTCCGACAACAATTACATCAAATTCATCTTGAAAGTCTACAGGCGGGGTCATGGGTGGAGGCGAGTTGCGAGGGGTTCAGGCTCTATTTTAACGGGTGTGAGGGATGGGGGAGTTAACTGAGGTGATTGGTGTCTTCGTTGGTTTCGTCTTCTCGGCGTTCTCGCAGCATTTGGGCGATTTCGGATGCCATCAGGAGAGCGGCGGCTCCGTCATCTAGCCAGCCTGCAATCGGCACAAAATCGGGGAGAGCATCAATGGGGCTAAGAATGTAAAACAGTGAGGCGATTACCACCAGCCAATGCTGCCAGCTAGGTTTGCGATTTGGGCTTGATGGAATGGGTTTTGGCATGATGCATCAGACTCAACAACGATTAACTCATACTGATTAGTGTAATGAGTGTTGAGTGGAATGAATGGCAGCAATCATGCAAGCAGATGCAATTGTAATTGGCAGCGGCATTGGTGGGTTGACAGCGGCGGCGTTGCTGGCTCGCTATGGCAAAAAAGTAATCGTCTGCGAAAGCCATGCGATTCCGGGGGGTGCGGCTCACAGTTTTT
Source organism: Cyanobacteria bacterium RM1_2_2 (assembly GCA_012033495.1). GTDB lineage: Bacteria > Cyanobacteriota > Cyanobacteriia > Elainellales > Elainellaceae > Elainella. The sequence goes on from JAAUQT010000050.1 coordinate 11,560, forward strand.
CGCGGCAGGGGTTTCATTTCGATTCGGGCCCCTCGTTTTATTGTGGGCTAAGTGATGCCCATTCGCTGAATCCACTGCGGCAGGTTTTGGACGCAATCGGGGAACAGGTCGAGGCAGTGGCTTACGATCCGCTAGGGCACTATCACTTTCCCGAAGGTACGGTTCCGATCTACGGCAACGCTCAGCGCTATCGAGACACGATTGCCGCCATTACGCCTCAAGGCGCGCAGGAATTTGCCAACTTTGAACGCGACCTGCTTCAGCTATACCAAGGGCTGCGAGAGATTCCTACCCTGACGCTCAGAGCCGATTGGCAACTCATTCCGGTTTTGCTAACTCGCTATCCTGGGGCGCTCCTGAAGCTGTTACCGCAGCTTGGCAACATTCAGGCATCGGTGGGGCAAGTGATGGATCGGTGGGTGCGTGATCCGTGGGTGCGTCGGTTGATTGATCTGGAATGCTTTTTACTATCCGGTTTGAAAGCGCACGGTACGGTTGCGCCAGAAGTCGCATTTATGCTAGGCGAACGGACAAGCTCCGTGATCGACTATCCGATTGGCGGTAGTGGCGCAATGGTGCAGGCACTTGTGCGCGGACTGGAAAAATGGGGCGGCATCCTGCGTCTGAATGCCCATGTCGAGAGCATCTTGGTCGAAAACAATCAAGCGATTGGGGTGGAACTGCGACGCGGAGAAGTTTTGCGAGCGCCTGTGATCATCTCCAATGCCACCCTTTGGGACACTTACACGCATTTGTTAAAGCCGGAAGATCTTCCCTCTAGCTACCGTCAAGCTGGTCTAGAAACGCCGGCTGTTGAAAGTTTCATGCATCTTCACCTAGGCATTCGCGCTGAAGGATTAGCGCATCTCACTGGGCATCACGTTGTTGTTCACGATGCCGCTCAAGATATCACTGTTCCAGGCAACACCTGCATGATCTCAATCCCTTCCGTCTGGGATGCTAGTTTAGCGCCACCAGGACATCACGTTGTTCACGCTTATACGCTGGAACCTTACGCAGGCTGGCAGCGCAACGAAACCTATGCGGCTCGTAAGCAGGAGCGGGCAAAATCTCTGTACCGTGCGCTCGAAAAAGTGATCCCTGATCTACGATCGCGGATGGTGCTGGAGCTAATTGGCACTCCGCTTACTCACGCCCACTACCTGCGTCGCTATCAAGGCACTTACGGAGCCGCCATTGCCGCCGGAGCAGGCACATTCCCCAGTTGCCACACGCCAATTACTGGTTTATATCGCGTCGGAGACAGCACCCTGCCCGGCATTGGTGTACCTGCCGTTGCTGCCTCTGGGATTCTCTGCGCCAACACCCTCGTTCAGCCCAACCAAACCGCGGCGCTTTTCAAAAATTCCTAGCCCACAAAATTCTTACACAGGCAGGTTGAGCAAGATCAATCATCCGGTTGTGACGAATTCCTAGACAGCAACTCACTCCCGGTACGGGCAGGTTTAGCAAGATCAATCATCCGGTTGTGACGCATTCCTGGGCAAAACCTGCCCCACCAGCCTGCCCCACCAAGCAAGATACTTTGATCTCAGAAACTATTCTTCACCCCCCATCCAAGAACCCAAATGCTAAGTTTATTCCTCTCCTTTCGTGGAGAAATTGCGGCGCTGGGCGCAGCGCTGATGTGGGCAATTGCCTCCTTTCTATTCGCCGGATTGAGCAGATTTACTTCTCCGCTTTGGCTCAACCTCAGTAAAAGCAGCATCGCCATTGGCTTGATTTTGTTGACGCTGGTGATCCGTCAAGATGCCTCCCCACAGCTTCACCTCACTGAATTGGGGCTACTGTCCCTCAGCGGTGCGATTGGGATTGGCTTCGGCGATTCGATGTTTTTGAAACGCTGCTTTGCTTAGGGGCGCGGCGAACCTTGCTGCTAGAAGCCACCGCCCCGCCCCTATCTGCCTTTTTAGCCGTACTGTTTTTGCAAGAACAGCTTGCGATCTGGGATTGGCTCGGCATTGTGCTCACCATTGCGGGTGTGGTTTGGGTCATGCTGGAGCGCACTTCAGAGCAACAGACCGATCTGCGTCTGGGCAGGGGCATCATTGCCGGACTGTTAGCAGCTTTCGCCCAAGCCAGTGGAGCCGTGCTATCTCGCTCAGCGTTGGCTGATACATCGGTTAGCCCGTTATGGGGCACGTTAATTCGCTTATCCGCAGGGGTAGCGGTGCTGTTACTTTGGCTGGCTTTGAAACGCAAAACTTGGCAGCAACTGCAACCCCTTCACGCTAAAAATCTGCTCGTTTTTGCCATAGCCGCTTTCACCGGCACCTATCTCGGCATCTGGCTGCAACAAACGGCCCTCAAATATACTGCCACTGGCATTGCCCAAGCCCTCACTTCCACTAGCCCCCTGTTTATTTTGCCGATTGCCTTGATTGGCGGCGATCGGGTGAGCCTCAGGGCAATTTTGGGTGCAGGGGTAGCGCTGGTAGGTGTCTGGCTACTGTTTGCGGCATAGGTTTGCGACTGAATAGGTTTGTGACTGGATAGGTTTGCGGCTGGATAGAACCAATACTCTGGAAGATCCCCGGTTTCAAGGCGTCATCCATTCATCATCAATTTGGTCATTAATTTGGTCATTAATTTGGTCATTCCTCGCAGCAGCAACGCCCGATCAACGAGATCAAAAGTTCAACGAGAGGACAAACCTAGCTGCCCTCTGCTGTCTTTGAGGCTTGGAGATGGAGCAACCTTAGGCTTGCCGTAAGTGCAACATTTGTGCGACGACTGCCATGCTTTCCTCGTATAAAACATCTCGTCCCCAGCGCTGAAGCTGTTGGCTCATCAAGAATTCGGCTTTTTGGTCACTGGTGGCTGTCACCTGCTCAGTGCGGGCAATTTGAGCGCCGCCCTTGGCTTCCATCCGCATACAGCCTGTGGTTTCTGAGCAAATGATCGTGTTGCAGTCGGCTTTGGGGTTGCTAGAGGTGAGACTGATCCCGATTAAATCACCAATAATTTCGCCCGGATCGCCAATCGGCACGCCTGCCAACTCGGCTTTGATCGTTTTTTGGTTGGGCCCCACCAGGTTGATGTGGATCAAATCGTAGAGGTCATTGGTTTCGCTGTAGGAAAATGGCTTCCACTCTAAGCGGCTCGCCAACCAGCCCAAAAACATCAGCGCCTGAGCCGGATTGCCCTTCTCGTAGTCAATCGTCACCTGATCGATATCTTGGATCGACTCGCGCCGTTCAGGAGGATCAAACGCCGCTGCCGTGAGTTCTTGCCAAGCCGAGAAGCGGTGCCAGTTCAAATCGGCAACGTAGGTTTCGGCTTCGATCAAATCCACCATTTTCAGAAATTCGGCTTCTGGATCACTGTAGTAAGAAGAGTCCAAAATAATACAGCGGCAGCATTCCACCATTTTTTTGAACAATTCCTGTTCGGGGTTAGGCGTCGCCTTCCACCAAACAAACTTCGGCAGTTCAGGAATCATCAGCGAAGCCGCCATGTCGCCCACTCGATTCAAGGCAGCTTTTGTGCCTCGCAGCGTAATGTATTCGCAGCAAACCAAATTGGTGTTGGCTTTTTTCAGCACCGGGCAGTAGGCAGACACCTGAGCCGTAACGCCCCGATCTTCGCCAAAAGTCGGGCAAAGGGTAATAATCCGGCAAGGGTTCTGAGCCGCAATCGCATCGCTCACACTCGCCCCTCGGAAGTCGGCATTAGTTAATACGGCTTGATCCGGCGGCAACTTCGCGTGTTCTTCGCGTAATTTCACCAGCGTCGATGGATCAACTTGCCCTGTAATGGGCAGACCATAAGCTTTCTGTGCTTCTTTAATCGCGTCTTTCATCATCGGGCCATTGACGCCCTCAATGTCTCCCTTGTAGAAGCCTAAGATTGCCAGCAATTGCTGAAACTCTTCTGGCTCATAGATCACCATACTGAAGGTGGAAGCGCGAGTGGCAACAGGCGTGACGTTATCACCCACCTGGCTTTGCCAAATTTTGCCTAACTCAGCTTCAATTTCATCAATCGAGATGTCTTTGGGTTTTTGGAGTGTGACAAGTGGAGTGCTCATGGGCAATGAAATTAAGATGGGGGTTTGGATGAAAACGAGCGAAATGAGGAAAGAATAAAAGATAGAAATGTTGGGCTTGCAGACTGATTGAGCGGGACTGAGCAGGGATTAGACCTCTCAAGCTTACTATAGTCTTCGCCAGCGCCGCCCTTCTTGGTTGAGCAACAGTTCCGCCTCTATTGGGCCCCAAGTTCCGGCTTCATAAAGCGGTATCACTTCAGGAGGAGCCGGAGCATCCCAGACTTCGAGGACAGGAGCCAGAATCCGCCAAGAGGCTTCGACTTCATCCCCGCGAGTGAACAACGTTTGGTCGCCTAACATGCAGTCTACGAGCAGACGGCTATAAGCTTCTGTATTCGGTTGACCAAAAGCATTCTCGTAGCTGAAATCCATTTCCACTGAGCGCGTCCGTAAAGAGCTACCAGGGGTTTTCACCTCCATACGGAGGGCAATGCCTTCATTAGGCTGAATGCGGAGCGCCAACACGTTGCTGTTCACCTGCCGCGCCGCCGACTGGAACATCAGGAACGGCACCTCTCGAAACCGGATTGAAATTTCGGTGACTTTTTTGCTCATTCTCTTGCCGGTTCGCAGGTAAAACGGCACGCCTTTCCAGCGCCAGTTGTCTACGACTAGCTTTAAGCCAGCATAGGTTGGAGTGGTGGAATTGGGGCTAGCGCCCTCTTCTTCCCGGTAGGCAGGGACTGGCTTGCCGCCCATCCAACCAGAGGTGTACTGACCCCGCACCGCCGAAAGCTCTAGACGTTCCGTATCAAACAGGTGGGTCGCTTGCAGCACTTTCACCTTCTCATTACGAATGCTGTCGGCATCCAGAGAGTTGGGGGCTTCCATCGCCGTGAGGCAGAACAACTGCATCAAGTGGTTTTGCACCATATCTCGCAGCGCCCCAGCCGTTTCGTAATAGCCTGCTCGTCCCTCTAGCCCGACGGTTTCGGCCACCGTAATTTGAACGTGATCGACAAACTGCCGATTCCACAGCGGCTCAAAAATGGCGTTGGCAAACCGGAACACCAGCAGGTTTTGGACGGTTTCTTTGCCTAAGTAGTGATCAATCCGGTAGATTTGCTCTTCTTCGCAGGTTTGATAAACAACGCGGTTCAATAGCTGCGCCGAACTCAAGTCTTTACCAAACGGCTTTTCGATCACCAACCGCTGCTTGCGGGGATCAGACAGCATATCAGCGGCTCCAAGCTGCTGGATCGATTCGGCAAAGAACCGGGGCGCGACAGATAGGTAAAAGACTCGGTTGCCGCGTGTACCGCGCTGAGTGTCGAGTTCTTCTAGAAAAGTTTTGAGTTTTTGGTAGCTTTCGGGGTTGTCAATATCGCCAGAACAGTAAAATAAACCTTTCGCAAATTCGTTCCAAATCGCTTCCTTGTGGAGTCCACCGCCAAACTCTTCTACCCCTTCTCGCATCTGCTCACGGAAATATTCGTGGCTCCAATCTCGCCGCGCCACACCAACAATGGTAATTTCGGGAGGCAGTCGGCGTTCTAGCCGCATTTGGTAAAGGGCTGGCACGAGTTTGCGTTGGGTTAAATCGCCCGACGCGCCAAAAATCACCAGAATTTGCGGTTCTGGGATGCGGTCTTGCTGAAGGCCAACACGGAGAGGGTTTTCAAGTAATGTCACCATGAGCGGTATGCCGTTAGGGGGGGGTAGGAGTTAAAGGTAAGCAGATGATGGGGTTCTTGGTTCAGGGAGGGCACAAGACCTACAGACCTTTGTGCCCTATTGAAAAAGCATTTTGCAATTTGTTCTGTGCATCGTGTACAAACTCAAATTTGCAGAATGCCGATAAATTTAGGCAACGGGTGCGAGTTTATCGATTTTCTCCTGCAAGGAGCCGAGCAGCGATTCAAACGGTTGAACAAACTTCTCAATTCCTTCGGTCAGGAGTTCATCCATCACTTCAGCCAAGTGAATGTCGATATCAGGATCGTTCAGGCTTTCGATTAGAGTGTACGCCTCATCTACGTCGGTTTCAACTCGGCTGGCTACATCGCAGTGGTCAGCGCAAGCCTCAATCGTGTTCGGTGGCAGCGTGTTGACGGTATCTGGGCCAATTAGCTCATCGACATACATCACATCGTTATACTCAGGGTTTTTAGTGCTGGTGCTGGCCCACAATAACCGCTGCACGGTTGCGCCTTTCTCAGCCAAGGCTTTCCAACGATCGCTGTTGATGATTTTTTTGTATTCCTGATAGGCGAGTTTGGCATTGGCAATCGCCACTTTGCCTTTAATTGCCACCAGCTTGTTTCGAGTGGTCATATCATCGATGCCTTTCAGCTTTTCGTCAATGCGAGCGTCGATGTTGCTGTCAATCCGGCTGAGGAAAAAGCTGGCTACCGAGGAGACTTTGCTGATGTCTTCGCCGTTTGCGACTCGCGTTTCCAGCCCTTTCAGGTAAGCTTCTGCCGCGCCTAAATAGCTGTCTACCGAGAACAACAGCGTTACGTTAACACTAATCCCGGCCGCAATGACGGCTTCAACAGCGGGTAGCCCAGCCGCCGTACCCGGAATTTTGATCATCACATTGGGTCGGTCAATCGCATCTCGGTAGCGCTTGGCTTCCTGAATCGTCATTTCCGTATCGTGGGCAATGGTAGGCGGCACTTCGATGCTGACGTAGCCATCTAGTCCGTCGGTTTGTTCGTACACAGGACGGAAAACATCGCAGGCATTGCGGATGTCCTCAAACACCAGAAACTCGTACATTTCCTGCACAGGTTTACCGTCCCGGATGCCAGATTCGATGGCCTTGTCGTAGGTAGCGTTTCCGGCAATTGCCTTCTGGAAGATGGCCGGATTGGAAGTAATGCCCGAAATGCCGTTCTCAGTGAGCTTTTTCAGTTCGCCCGACTCGATCAGGTCGCGGGTCAGGTTATCCATCCAGATACTCTGACCATATTGTTTGATTTCAAGTAAGTGATTCGCTGTCATTGCCAATCTACTCCGACTAGAGATTTGTTTTAACCATAGATCCGGGATTTAATTGTCGGATCAACCTTTGGGCGTCAATATCTCTTGTTCTCGCTGCGCTCGGTCGTGCTCTTGAATAAAGGATTCAACCAGGGCGACATCTTCCTTGCTGCCAATAATCAACGGCGTGCGAGCGTGCAGCTTGTCGGGAATCACATCCATAATTTCCTGCATTCCCGTACTGGCTCTGCCGCCTGCCTGCTCCACCAAAAACGCCAGCGGAGCCGACTCATAGAGCAGACGCAGCTTGCCTTCCGGCTTTTTCACTGTCCCTGGATAGAGGAACACGCCACCTTGAAACAAAATCCGGTGGATGTCGCCCACTAGCGCCCCGCCATACCGCGCTGTGTAGCCATCATGCCGATGCACATAGCGAATATAGTTGCGGATCGATTCTTCCCACTGCCAGAAGTTGCCCTCATTGACGCTATAAACCGGCCCGTGCTCTGGAATCCGAATATTTTCAGTAGAAAGAATAAATTCGCCCAAGCTGGGATCGAGCGTAAACGCATGAACGCCCTTGCCAATGGAATACACCAGCATCGTGCTCGGCCCATACAGCACATAGCCCGCCGCAATTTGCCGATGCCCGTCTTGCAGCAAGTCTTGAGCCGTATGGTCTAAATCTTCTCCTTCTTGCCGCCGAATCGCAAAAATCGCGCCGACGTTGAGATTAATGTCTACATTTGAGGAGCCGTCGATCGGGTCGTAGAGCAGGGTGTAGCGGCCAATCGGGCAGTTTTCTGGAATGTAGTAAGGCTGATCCATTTCTTCAGAGGCAAGGCGGCAGACTAATCCGCTCTGCTCAAACACCGAAATGAACACCTGATTGGCAAACACATCCATTTTCTTGACCGACTCGCCCTGCACGTTGGTGCGACCCGTAAACCCCAGCGCGTCTTCCACCAGCCCCGCTCGTGTCAGCCGTCGGGCAATTAGCTTCGCGGCTAAGGCAATCCGGTTCATTAACGCACTCAGATCTTGCGCCTCAGCCGAAAAACTTTGGAGTTGCTGCAAAACGTGACGTGACAGGGTTGTGCAATCCCGATCAATGGCATATTGGTGGTCTAAATCTAACGGTTGATCCATATCAGTCATCCTGTTTTTCCTTCCCGTTAGGTGCGGTTGCTTCACTGAACTGAGTTTGATTCAAAGCTATGAGCTTCAAATCCAAAACTCTCAAACCAGCGGCAGGCTGCCTTGCACCTTCTATATTAGGGAGGCATTGTCAGAATAGGGCTGAACTTTAGATCAACTATAGAAATGAGAGGAGGATGAGAGAGGCTAGGAGGCAAAGCAGCTTAGGATCGTGGATTGAATCAATCCGTAAACTGTACGGGAAACTGTACGGGCGGGTTGAGCGGATCACTGGGCATCCGGCAATCGATTTGACCGCAACACCTGCCCCTACCCACGATCGAACTGATTGAAGTTCCATTCCTTAGATGTGTCAGCCCGAAGATAGATCATAACCCTTTCCCATCTCCCCACCTCCCCGCCTTTCCCATCTCCCCTCACCGATAACATGCCTCATCCGACGCTTTTCGCAGTACGCCCAACAGCGTTGAAACAAATACACAGCGGCGTTGCTTGCCTCCGCGTTGGCTAGCGAGGCTCAATCGACCGAAGGGCGGCGTTACGTTGCCTTTGTCGTTAAACTCTACAAAATAGGCTCCGTCTGCATTGCGTTTGAGCGTGGTTTCATCGGGTGCAATCCGGGCTGTTGAGAGTAGCGGCTGCCAGTGAGATGTACTAGAGGCAGAAGTGCCGACCGACCACTCCAGTTGCTCGCCGGTATCTCGAAATCTGACCTGCCAGCTTTGCTGCGTATTGATTGCCTGCAACTGCGCTTGTCGAATTGCTTGAAACACTTCATCTTGGGAAACACTGAGGGCGCTATTGGTCTGGAGTCCTAGCCAGCTTGGGGCGGAGATGGCAACTAAAATTCCTGCAATCACAATGACGACTAGCACCTCTGGTAAGGTCAGTCCTGCTTGCTTTTGCCGAGGGCAATTTGAACGGTAAGTGTGCCAACCTACAATTTTTCTCATTCCTCTACTCTCATGGTTTAGCTGAAGTGACTCACATCCAGCGTTCCCACTCTGCCCAGAGTCCTGATAAGGTTTAAAAAACTCAACCCAAAAGAGTGCCGATTAGCGTCATTTTGACTTGTCAGATTATGCAATTGCGCAGTATGCTTAGAAGCTGGAGCGACTTAACAGGTTCAACTCTACTCCAGATTCACCTTGCGGATGTGGCGGAATTGGTATACGCGCACGTTTGAGGGGCGTGTGGCTTTGCCTTGCGAGTTCGAGTCTCGCCATCCGCATTTTTACCAGCCAGTCTTCATATCATTGGCTATGACTGAAACCATAAGATGAGCAATTTGTTCACTTCATGCTTTCAGAATTAGTTGCTCACTTTATGCCTACAAAATTCCCTTGAGTAAGCCTGACATGATTAGACGTTTACCAACCTAGGTGATCACCTTGGCAGGTAAGCGCATGATTTTTAATTCTCCTTCTTTGAGTCAAATCCTAACTGATGCCGCACATTATCCAAAGCGACGCAAACCTCTTTCTCTCTGAAGTAAGCAGGTTTACCTAAATGCTGGGAAATGCTAGTGTGTTGGCTCTTCCCCTAAATTTCTCTACCCTGCGGGAAGCCGCTGTGCGTCCAGAAAAAGGAGGACTCAACCAGTTTGGGTCGGTTCAGCCTTTTGTAAGGGGAGTAGTGGGGATCAACGAGAGGCTAAGCCGATAGCAACCCCTCTTTAGGCAGGTTCCTAGCAGCAGTCTGATTTGAGACACCCGAATCTCCTTCCTCGTATCTTTGTTAGATATCTTTCATCATGTCATGTTGCGTTTGTGTAGCTTCAGAGAAAATGGGACTAGAACACACCCAATCTAGATTTTCAAGGGAATTGAAGCAAAGTCCACTTCCTCAATGAGGCTACAAATTTTGTCTTCAGAGAGATGATCGAGAGGACGGGTAAGCCAACTCTTGCGATAAGTTTCTAGTTCAGCTTTGAGCAGGATTGCTTGCTGAATGCTTTGTTCTAGCTCAGCGATTTTGCGATCTAGCAGATCTTTAACGAGGGGGCATGTGGGTTGACCCTGATGACGAATATTGAGCACTTGCTGAATCTCAGCTAGAGAAAATCGCAGGGCTTGAGCCTGCTTGATGAACCGCAACCGTTTAATTGCCTTTTCATCATAATAACGGTAGCCATTGTCAGCCTTCTTGACCGGTTCAAGCAGCCCTAGCGTTTCGTAATAGCGGATTGTTGCCACTGCCACATGGGTCTGCTCTGCGAGTTCCCCAATTTTGAGCAGGTTTTGCCAAGGTTGCTTGATCAAAGTCACAGGCTGACAGAGTAATAATGATTTCACTAGCATAGAACCTCAAGCTGGCTTTAGAGTCAAGCTGAGAACTGTGCTCCCTGCTCCAAAGCATAGAATTTAGCTCAATCTTATCGATTTGCTGTTGGTGCTGAGTGTGGATTGACTCTCAAGTTGGCTTAAGGGTTTAAGCTATCCTTAGTTTCTTGAAGAGACTTTCCATTCTGAACATTTTGGTCTAAATCCATGCAAAAACTAGCTCAAATTAGACGCTTCTCTCTGACGACTCTATCGGCAATCATCCTAACGGTCGCTGTTGGTGGTGCAGCTTTAGCTGTGCCTTGCCTGATCCCTACGGCTGATTGTCCCCCGGCTGATTGCGGCTAACACAGTCGAGAACAAACGAAATGAAGTTGAACAATGGGGGGATAAGGTTTATCTTCCCATTTTTGATTGACTAGGGGCTGTCATCCATTCCAGCTAAAACCCTGATAATAGCAAGGCTACAGCCCCTAGCTTATTTTTGGGAACGGGCGCGATCCGACTGATGCTGCAAGCGTTTGACCATTCATGGATGACGCGCCCTAGAACTGATGCATCTGCCTCTTCATCGCTATAGCAATGTGGTTTAGGACAGAGTGCAACGCCACCCCCTATTCACACCCTGCTTGTGATTGCCATGATTCGGAGTTCAGAATGATGTAAAGGTCTCCGTCAAACATTCAGGGTTTCTGGCTGAGTGGCTGTCTCAGCGGCAGGTGTTGTCTCGGCAGATGCAGCGGCTTCTACTGAGGGTAAATCCACAGTTCCCTGCACGGTCAGGACTGAACAAGGGGCGTGGTGCATCACATAGTTGCTCACACTGCCGATAAACAGTTCGCCTAAACCTTTGTAACCACGTCGTCCAATCATAATCAAATTGGCATTCCAAGATTTAGCTAAAGTGCAAATCGCGTGACCTGGATCGCCCAACGCTTGAGTAAATTCAGTTGTGATGCCTGCGGCCATTGCCGTTGCCGTTTGTGCTCTCAAAAAATCCAACCCTTCCTGCTCAACTGCCTGCCACTGCTGAACGTATAGCTGCATACTCTCTGGTGCAACGGGATAAGCGGCTCTGGCAGAATACAAAGGAGCTGGGTAAGTGGCTTCTAAAGGAGAGAGCACGTTGATCAACATCAACTGCGCGTTGAGTGTTTTTGCCAACTCAAGAGCAGCAGCAAAGGTTTGTTGACTCACATCAGAGCGATCAATTGCAACTAAAATCTTTTGGAACATAAACCCTCCATCCGTTTTATGATGCTGAGAATATTCATTCATTCATTGACGTGAATCAGGAAAGGTAGGAAAGTTGGTTCTTGAATGTCACGCTTTAGCTAGCGAGGCTCATCACTAAAAAACCTCAAAATTAATGAACAGAGCAAAGTAGGTAACAGCTTTTGTTAGTGACTGTTACGTAGACTTCAAAGATGCAGACTTCAAGCGCATGGGCTTCAAGATAAAATGCTCGCTAGAAAGCGAAGGTAAATGGGGGCTGGCTGGATTTCTGACCTGGGAACTCACGTAAGAAAAATGAAGTGAATGAATTCTTACGCCCTTATTGTATCGAGTTTGACGAAACGGATGAAATAATATTTACAGTCGTTAAAATAACCTACAAGAATGAAGTTCGTTGAAAACAACCTGTATGATGATGACGAAAGTCACTAAATGTGACTGGAGCATTACTTGATATTACTCAGCTAGTGGCAGGCATTCACAGGCATTCGATGTACTTTCGCGATCAAGAATCTTTCGGTAAACTGAGCCTCAGCAGGCAGAAGCAATTTTTGTCTAGACTATTTTGCATTACATATGAGATCGTTCAAGGTTATTAATAGGCTGTGGGTAAAGTTATGGGATTCACGCGCAAGCTGCTCAGTTCGGTGCTTTTAGTTTCTTTTTTAACAACTGCTTGCAGTCAGGGGGAAGGACAAGCGGGTGGCCCTCCGGGTGCAGGTGCGCCTCAAGCTCTGCCCGTCAAAGTCGTGGATCTTCAGTCAGAGGCCGTTGAGGAAGCTTCAGAATTTGTGGGTACGCTGGAAGCGGCTGAAAAAGTAACGCTGCAACCCCAAACGCAAGGACGGATTGAGCAGGTTTTCGTACAGAACGGCGATCGAGTTCAGCAGGGAACCCCGATTGCCTCGCTCAGCGTTGACCAAACCCAAGCAGATGTGTCAACAGCCCAAGCGGCCGTAGGTTCAGCCCAGGCAGCCCAAGCAACTGCTCAAGCCCAGTTACAGGCCGCAGAAGCCGAACAGGCCAAAGCAGCTGCTGTCTTTCGATTAAGGCAAGCTGATTTTAGCCGGACTCAAGCTTTGGTAGCTGAAGGCGCTCAGTCGCAGCAGCAGTTGGATGTTGCTCGTACAGACCTAGACGCCGCCAGAGCCGACCTCAATGCGGCTGAAAAGCAGGTCAGCGCTGCTAGAGCTTCAGTGGCTCAAGCCCAATCAAACGTCAGGGAAGCCCAATCGCGGGTTGCTTCTGCGAGCGTCAATCTCGGCTTTAAGCAAATTACAGCCCCCATCAGCGGCGTTGTGGGTGACTTTCCGGTGCGAGCAGGCGACTATGTGACGCCCCAATCCACTGTCACTACCATTACGCGCAACGATGAGCTAGACATGCGGATTGCTGTGCCCTCTAACTACTCGAATCGGCTGCGCACTGGGCTACCTGTGCAGTTGATTGACCCCAACACCAAACAGCCCATTGGCTCCGGTCGCATCTATTTTATTTCACCGCGAATTGAGGCGGGCGCCCAGTCGATCTTGACAAAAGCTCGATTCCCCAACGCCAACGGCAACCTGCGTGACGGGCAATATGTGGAATCTCGTATTGTTTGGAATCAAACCGAAGGGGTTCTGGTTCCCACCACAGCCATTACTCGCGTCGGCGGACAGGCTTTTGTCTTTGCGGTGGAGCAACAGCCAAACGAGGCCGGCGAAACACAAACGGTCGTCGCGCAGCGCCCGGTGAAATTGGGTAGTATTCAAGGCAACAATTATGTGGTGCTAGAAGGAGTACAGCCGGGCGATCAAATTGCTACATCCAACATCTTGAAGCTGAGAGACGGTGCTCCGATTCAGCCTGAAGCATAACCCAACCTGAAGCCCATAAGCGAGGCAGCATGGCTATTTTCTCGATTGCAGATACTTTCATTAAGCGCCCGGTGCTGACAACGGTCTGCACTATCTTGATCGTGCTGTTGGGCGGAATTTGCATTCCCCTGCTGCCTGTGATGAACTTGCCAGACATTGCGCCGATTCAAGTGCAGGTGACATCAGCCTACATCGGTGCAGATGCCCAAACGGTCGAGAATACCGTGACTACAACGCTGGAACGGGGCATCAACGGGGTGGAAGACATGGAGTACATGACTTCCCAAAGTGCGAACACGGGCGCGAGCGCAATTCAGGTTTATTTCTCAACCGATACCGACAAGAATATTAACCAGGTCAACGTCCAAAACCGCGTCTCGCAGAATGAAGCAACCCTGCCGGATGCCGTTAAGCAAACGGGCGTTACAGTCAAGACAGCTTCGACGAGCATTCTGCTGGTCTATGGCTTCAACTCGAAAGACAATATTTACGACCAAAATTTCATCAGCAACTACCTTGACCTCTACATTAATGACGCGATTAAGCGAGTTCCAGGGGTTGGCGATCTGTCGGTGCTGGGCGAGCGGAAATATGCCATGCGGCTCTGGCTTGATCCAAACGCAACGGCTGCGCGTGGACTGACAGCAGCGGATGTTTCCACCGCCCTCAGATCGCAAAATATTCAAGTTGGAGCAGGTTCAGTCGGAGGGCAGCCTGCTCCTTCTGATCAGTCCTATAGTTTTCCGCTGCGGGTTTCAGGACGGCTGCAAAACGAAGCGGAATTTGGCGAACTGGTGCTCAAAACCAACTCAGACGGCAGCCTGGTGAAGGTTAAAGATGTGGGGCGCGTCGAGTTGGGCGCTGAAAACTATGACACCAACGTGCTGGCAAATGGGCAGCCGGGCGTGGCGCTGGCGATCTATCAGCAGCCCGGCAGTAACGCGATTGATGTGGCTAACAAAATTCGGGAGACGCTAGCCGAACTGCGCCGCGATTTTCCGCCCGGCTTACAAGATTCTTTGGTGTATGACATCACTGACTTCATCGAATCGTCTCAGGAAGAAGTGCTGCATACGCTGATTGAGGCCATCTTGCTGGTGATTCTGGTGATCTTTATCTTCCTGCAAGACTGGCGCACCACCGTGATTCCGGCTGTTGCCATTCCGGTATCGCTGATCGGAACGATGGCTTTTGCCAAGGCGCTGGGCTTCTCGCTGAATACGCTAACCATGTTTGGGCTGGTGCTCGCAACCGGACTGGTGGTGGACGACGGAATTGTGGTAGTAGAAGGCATCGTGGCCAAAATGGAACAGGGCATGGGAGCGCGGCAGGCGGCTTTCGAAGCGATGAAAGAACTGACCGGCGCCCTGATTGCCACTTCGCTGGTGCTGATTGCCGTGTTTATGCCGGTGGTCTTCTTTCCGGGCGCAACCGGAATCATGTATAAGCAGTTCGCGCTGATTATTATCTTTTCCATCGCCATTTCCACCTTCAACGCCCTCAGCTTTTCGCCTAGTATGGCGGCGATTTTGTTGAAAGCCAATCATGGCGAAGGGCGCGGCCCGCTGGCATGGTTCTTCCGCAAGTTTAATCAAGGCTTTGAGTGGGTGCTGAACCGCTACCGGAGCCTGCTGGAGTTCCTGATCCGGATTCGCATGATCGTGATCGGGCTGTTCATCTTAGGGTTGGCTGCCACCTACTTGATGTTCACCTCCGTGCCAAGCGGCTTTATCCCTGAAGAAGATCAGGGCCTGCTGATCGGGATTATGCAGGCTCCGGAAGGCGTTTCGCTCAATTATTCCAACCAAGTTGCTGAGGAAATTTACCAAACGCTGGTGCAGGAACCAAGCGTGCAGCCAGTTGGGGCAGGCGCAACGAGAGCAGGACAGGGTGGAGGCACGCCTGCAACGGCTGAAGCGACCGCTGCAACCAACAGCCCCGACGCTGCCAAACTGGCTGTGATCGCCACTGGCTTTGGTTTAGATGGCAGCGGCCCCAATAAAGGCACTTTCTTTGTGCGGCTCAAGGATTGGAGCGAACGCACGGCTCCAGACCAGTCCGCTAAAGCCATTGCCCAACGCCTCAATCAAGCGTTTGCCCGTAACGAACAAGCGTTTATTCAAATCTTTAGCCCGCCTGCTGTGCCCGGATTCAGCGCGACGGGTGGCTTAGAGTTTCAACTTCAGGATCGGACAGGCAAACTCACGTTTGATGAGTTTTTGGCTACGGCAGGAGAAATTATCGCCAGAGCTAACCAGCATCCGGCGTTGAGCGGTGTCTTCACTCAGTTCACTGCCAACACGCCCCAATATCGCATTGATGTCGATCGCAACAAGCTCAATTCTGAGAACGTCGATTTTGGTCAGGCGTTGTCTACGCTGAGCGCCTACTTTGGCAGCCAATATGTCAACGACTTCACCCTGGGACAGCGAAACTATCGGGTGTATGTGCAGGCAGATCAACAGTTTCGCAATCAGTTACCTCAGTTGGGGCAAATCTACATTCGTTCAAGAAGCGGCGATATGGTGCGGCTCAGCGATTTGGGCACGGTGACGCCCATTACTGGCCCGTCGGTTATTCCGCACTTTA
This sequence comes from Cyanobacteria bacterium RM1_2_2, assembly GCA_012033495.1. GTDB lineage: Bacteria > Cyanobacteriota > Cyanobacteriia > Elainellales > Elainellaceae > Elainella. Next base: position 27,681 of record JAAUQT010000050.1, read on the forward strand.
ACCTGTACCGCGCGATCAAAATTCAGGGCAACCCTGCACCGGGCTATAGTTCAGGTCAGGCGATTGCCGCAATGCAGTCGGTGTTTGAGGAAGTGGCTCCGCCGGGCATGGGCTACGAATGGACAGGGCTAACGCGAGAGGAAGTCAACTCTGGCGGTCAGGCGGGCGTGATTTTCTTGTTCGGCATCGTGGTGGTGTTTTTAGTGCTGGCAGCGCAATACGAAAACTTCGTCGATCCGGTGATCATTTTGCTAACGGTTCCGTTCGCCGTATTGGGAGCCATGCTCTTTTTGAAGCTCGACCCACGCGGTTTAACCAACGACCTCTATGCCCAAATCGCGCTGGTGATGCTGATCGGTTTGGCAGCCAAAAACGCGATTCTGATTGTCGAGTTTGCCAACCAAGCCCGCGAACAAGGGATGACCTTAGCGAAAGCGGCGGTTCATGCTGCCCGCGAACGATTCCGCCCGATTCTGATGACCGCTTTATCAGCAGAAGTCGGCTTCATTCCGCTGTTGACCGCCAGTGGAGCCGGAGCCGCCAGCCGCTGGTCATTGGGAACGTCCGTTTTTGGTGGCTTGCTGGTAGCGACGTTGGTCAACTATCTGGTGACGCCTGTTCTGTATGTGGTAATTAAAAACCTGACGGAGTTTGTGTTTGGGGATAAGCGTCCCGATCCGCCGTCGGGAAGTTCAGGAGGAGAGCAACCCAGAATGGCTGATCTGCCTGAAGTCCCGCAACCCGTTTCTCCGGTCGTGCGGTTACAAGAGGGAGACAGCCCCGCTTAATCGGAAGAGAACATTAGGAGGAGAACAATGAATATTCGACAGATCATTGGTTCTGCCATTGTCACGGCTGGAATTGGTGCCCTGTTGGGTTTCGGTGTTGCCAAGATTGCGGCTCCCGAATTTGTCAGCCAGCGGTATCAAGAATTGCCAGCTAAATATCCGGTGATTGGCGCTGTGGCAGGAGCCATTGTGGGAGGCTGTCAGTGTGCCATTTTGCAGCTTAAAAACCAGCGAGATCGGGAAGATTCGTCTCATCACTGAAGGTAATTTTTCGGGCGCTTTGTTCCGTAAGAACGCTGATAGAACTCAGCGATTTGCGGCATTCTAGCACCCTGCAAAAAGTTTAGGACAAGAGATGTAATACCTATTTGGAATTCGGAACTCGCAATTCAGAATCGGTTTAACTTCAACGCTTATTCCAAGTAAATAGACAAAATGAACGGTCAGATGCGTCGCGGCTCCGCTCAACGCGCAACCCTTCAGCATTCAGTGGGTTGAGCGCAGTCGAACGGTGGGTTGAACATAGTCGAACCGTGGGTTGAACAGTAGTCAACGGTGGGTTGGAAGCGCAGTCGAAACCCGAATTTTCA
>JAAUQT010000051.1 GCA_012033495.1 Cyanobacteria bacterium RM1_2_2
GGGGAGACTGGCAGACTTCTCAGCCATTTCAGCCGCAATCGTGTGTAACCACGTTGGTCTGATGTGCATCATCGCAAAATGAGCAGGTGCGGTCAGAAAGGTGCGATTGCTCGGCGCATGTACCTCGTCTGAATGGATCACGCTCAAACTTTCAGGAGGGATGGAATAGTATGCACCGCGATAGTGATACTCACCTTGACAGTTGAAACTCAGACCAAACTGATACTCTTCGTGGGAATGTCTGGGCAGTGGCTCTACGGAACCTGATGTGTAAGCATATTGCTCTAGTAAGATACCATCTGATTCCCATGCATGAACAGAAATTTGTGCTGCTTTGTTCATAAAAACAATTTAATGTTGTATCCCACAGATCACCTCTCGGTCACGTTCCTACCGATAACTTAGCCAACTAACAAGAGATTCAGCATAGCGTACATAACTGATACCATTTTGGATTTTGGATTTGCGTTCGCGCAGCATTGCGCTAGCAACTTTTGGATTTGGGAAGCTTCGCGCAGCTATGGTTTCAGCCTGCGAACTGCCGCGTCCTCTAGTGCTTTCTATAGAATACTCGACAAAGGCAAGACGATCTTCTAAGTAGAAGAACCCAATGAAACTGAGTTAAAATTCGGGTTTCGACTGCGCTCAACCCACCGTTCGACTGCGCTCAACCGAGCGAATGCTGAAGGGTTGCGCGTTGAGCGGAGCCGAAACGCATCTTACCATTCATTTTGTCCATTTACTTAACACGCTGACTCAAAACATCCTCGCAGCATTTGCTTGAGTCTGCAATTCTTCAACTACGGCGAAATTATGCCGCCTTTACTTGACCTGAATAGCTCTCATCTAGCTCAATCTAGCATCTTCTAGAGCAGGTAACACTCACTTCGACAACAGTTTACTAACCGCCAATCGGCACGATAGCTCACGTCTACAAGCCTGGAGTGCCAGATTTGTGGAAGGCGCTGCGTTGCGGTTAACTGGGCACAACTGCGAGTGTATGCCGCTTAACTGCGAGTTGCTAAGCCGTAATGATTGGCTGAAGCCTTTGTCAGTCAAGTATTCTGAGATTAACAAACAAAGGCGAGCAGGTCAAACATTACAGAACAATCAATATTCTTTTTCGTTCTGTTTTCTACTCTGATTATCATCTCGCCAACATTCTCTTTCTTGTAACTTGAATTCGTTTATTCCAAGCCGAGGCACATCTGTGCCCCAGTTCTACTGTGTCTTTTTAGGAGAAAACCATGTTTCAACGTTCACTCTTCGTTATCAATAATGTTGACACACCGATTGATGAACCTCCCGGCGGCTCGCGTATTTTTGGTGATAGCAATTCAGAAGAAAGTCTGCCAGCACCCTTCAGTTAAAATGCTGCTGGGCGTTGCTGATCAAAGATGTGAAAAGCTAGGAGTTTTCTAAGCCAAAGGAGAGTCTGCTGAGCAGGGCGTTTGAAAAGCAGGAAAAGCGGCTGTCAAACAAATGAGGCAACCGCAATGATGAGGCTTAATCGCAAATCCTGTTCTTTGTCCCCGTCAGGCTTGGCGATAAGCAAGGGATTGTATGCTACAGTGCCCCTGTTTAGCAAATTGGGCTTGTACAATAGCTATAATGTTCCCTCTCTGGGTGTTCGGCTTAAAGTCTGACTCCTCGATAGAGAGGTGGTTTTCTGAATTGGTGCTTTTCTCAAAAAACAGTCTGTAATATTAACCTCAACCTAGCCTACATTGCTATTTGTTGCGACGCAAGGCTTGCGGCTTTTACGTGCATGAAACCATTCAATTTGAATATGAAAGATCAGATCAAAAGCATCCTTGGGTTTGTGATCAGAGGATTCACGCCTGCTCTGAACCCACTAAACCGGCTAAACCAACGTGTTCACATGCTTTTGGAATCTGCGGCAATTGATATATCAGAGCAAGCGGCACAGCAGCAAACCGCACCTCAATTTCAATTAGCTGTCAACAATGCACCTGTCTTGATTTGGGTAGCAGACACGAATGCCCAGTGTACCTATTTCAATAAAACCTGGTTAGACTTCACAGGGCGATCGCTAGAGCAAGAACTGGGTAATGGTTGGGCAGAGGGAGTTCACCCAGATGATTTGCAGCACTGCATGGAGATTTTTCTGACGGCGTTTCATGCCCGCGAACCCTTCTCAATGGAATATCGGTTGCGCCATGCGACAGGCGAATATCGCTGGATCTTAGATAACGGCAGTCCACAATTCGCTGAAGGTCAGCAGTTTGTAGGCTATATCGGTAGCTGTGTTGACATCAACAACCTGAAACAGACGCAAACTCAAGCCTTTGAGACGCTAGCAGATGTCACTCGATGGCGGAACTGCTATGAAACGGCGGGACGTGCCAGCAATCAGGTGCTGTACGAATATGACATAAAAGTTGGACTCACCGCCTGGAGAGGTGATGCTACCAAGATCCTCGGTTACGCTGTCACAGAGTTAGGCAATCAGGGTGTCGAATTTTGGCTGTCCCTGATCCATCCCGACGATCGCCCGCAGTTTCAAGCGGCTTTAGAGCTTGCGCTCATCCAGAAGCAGCCCTTTCAAACGTTGGAATATCGGCTACAGCGCAAAGACGGCAGCCAGATCTGGGTGCAAGACAGCAACGAAATTTTGCTAGATGATGAGGGCAATCCCAGTCGGGTAATTGGGTTTATTGCCAACATTACCCAGCGTAAACAGGCTGAGGCAGAACAGCAGCAGCTTCTTAAGCGTCTGTCAGATTTGAAGTTTGCTCTGGATCAAGCAGCAATCATTGCCACCACCGATGCGCAAGGCAGAATCATTCACGTCAATGACCGCTTTTGTGAAATTTCCCAATATTCACGGGAAGAACTGCTGGGCAACACTCACCAGTTGATTAATTCCGGCTACCATCCTAAATCTTTTTTTCAGGATTTATGGCAAACCATTTCTAGTGGTCAAGTGTGGAAAGGAGAAATTAAAAACTGCGCTAAGGATGGCTCAGAGTATTGGGTTGATACGGCAATTGTCCCCTTTGTCAACGATTGTGATCAGCCCTTTCAGTATATGTCAATCCACTTTGAAGTTACAGAACGCAAACAAACTGAAGAAGCACTACGACAAAGTGAGGAGCAAAATCAGGCTATCCTATCGGCAATTCCAGACATCATGGCAGTGATCAATGCAGAGGGTATTTATCAGAGACTCTCTCTGAATCATTTTGTGGGTGAGCTACTGCCAGGAGAAGACACGAACTATGTCGGAAGGCATGTCAAGGAAATGCTCCCGCCTGCTTCTGCTACTGCCAATCTTCACGCCATTCAGGAAACCCTGAAAACAGGCAGAATGCAGATGTATGAACAACAACTCCAGTTTGGCGAACGCATCCAATATGAGGAAGTGCGCATGGTTCCTTACCAGCGGAATCAGGTGCTTTGCATGGTGCGAAACATTAGCGATCGCAAACGGGCTGAAGAAGCCTTAAGAGCAAGTGAGGCTCGCTTCCGCAGTATCTTCAACTCTGCCTTTCAATTTATTGGGCTATTTACCCCAAGCGGGCGTTTTTTGGCAGCCAACGAAACCGCTTTGCAATTCGCAGGATTGAGCCAAGCAGACGTGGTGGGTCAACTATTGTGGGAAACTCCCTGGTTCGAGGGCTTACCCGACTCCCAGCTCCACCTTCAGGAAAAAGTGGCAATCGCGGCCAGGGGAGAATTTTGTCAGTTTGAATTTCGAGTGAGAGGTAAAGACGGAGTGGTGTTAGACTTAGCAGGCTCCTTGAAGCCTCTGTTTGATGACGCAGGGAACATGTATCAACTGTTGGGTGAAGGGCGTGACATCAGCGCTCGTAAAAGGGCTGAACTCTCTCTGCAACGCACCAATCAACTACTCACCGCTATTAGTCAGGCTCAAACTCAGTTCATTACAGATGCAAATACAGGAACCCTATTTGATAATTTGTTAGAAACTCTGTTGCAACTTACAGATAGTGAATATGGATTCATCGGTGAAATTATTTACAACAGAGATGGACAAGCTTATGTTGATGAATCCTATATGAAAATGCGAGGAAAACCTTACCTCAAAACGAAGGCAATTACCGACATCGCTTGGAGTGAAGAAACTCGTCATCTTTATGACACCAATGTTGCTCAGGGCATGGAGTTTCATAATCTGAAAACCCTGTTTGGGCAAGTCCTGCTGACCGGACAGCCTGTGATTGCTAATCATCCTCAGACTGATCCGCGTCGGGGAGGGCTACCCAGCGGACATCCACCCCTCAATGCCTTTTTGGGCATCCCCTTTTTTCGAGGAGATCAACTCATGGGCATGGTCGGAATTGCCAATCGCCCAGCAGGCTACACAGAAGCAGTCATTACCGAACTGCAACCCTTCCTCACAACTTGCGCTAGCACAATCGAAGCCTATCGCAACGATACTCGCCGCAAACAAGCCGAACTTGCCCTCCAGCAACTGAATGAAGAACTCGAACAACGAGTCCAGCAACGCACTCAAGATTTGCGAGCAGAGCGGCTTCGGCTACAACTCGCTCTGGATGCTGCCCAAATGGGAACCTGGAGTTGCGACCTGCAAACAGACACCCTCATCTGGTCTGACCGAGCCGAGGAAATCTTTGGCTTTGTGCCAGGAACCTTGCCCAGACACAGAGCCGCGTTTCTGGCACAGTTACATCCAGAAGATGCAGAACGGGTGATGCAGGCAATTGCCCACACGTTTGAGACTAAAACTCCCTACAACATCGAATACCGGATTTGCCGATTCGATGGCGAAGTTCGTTGGGTGGCAGTTTGGGGTATCATTCCCTCCGGTTTAGCACCCACCGAGCAGCAACTCATCGGCGTTATCTCAGATATCACCAATCGCAAACAGTCCGAAATTCAGCTACACGAAGCCCAGCAGTTTTCTCAAAGCATTGCTGACAAAACTCCAGCGGCTCTTTACATCTATGATTTAGTCAACAATTGCAACCGTTACAGCAATCGCTCTATTACTGATTTGCTAGGCTATTCACCAACCGCAGTTCAGGCAATGGAACAAAACCTGCTGTCAGCGCTCTTCCATCCAGAAGACCTTGAGAAAATTGCCCAACACCAGCAGGCCCTTACGACTGCTGCTGATGGCGAAGATCTAGAGCTAGAATACCGAGTGCGTCATGCGAACGGAGAGTGGCGGTGGTTTTACAGCCGCGATAGTGTCTTCAAACGGGATGCTGCGGGTAAGGTTACTCAATACATTGGGGCAGCCCAAGACATTACCGAACGCAAGCAACTCGAACAAGAACTCCGACAAATCAACGCCGAGTTAGAACGTCGGGTAGAAGAACGAACCGTGAATCTCCAGCAGGCGATGCAGGCTGCTGAAGCTGCAAACCGAGCAAAAAGCACCTTTCTCGCCAATATGAGCCACGAACTGCGAACGCCGCTCAATGCCATTCTAGGATTTGCTCAGTTAATGTCGCGTGATTTCACCTTGGAACCCGAAAAGCGGAGCCAACTCAGCATCATCAACCGCAGTGGGAAACACTTGCTGAACTTAATCAATGACATTCTTGAAATGTCAAAAATCGAAGCTGGACGCACTATTTTTTCACCTAATTGCTTTGATCTCTATACGCTGCTGACTACGTTAGAGGAAATGTTTCAGATTCGTGCAATGGAAAAAGGCTTACACTTAACCGTTGATTATGCGCGCTCTGTCCCTCAGCACATCGAAACAGACGAGAACAAATTGCGTCAGGTGTTGATCAACCTATTGGGAAATGCCATCAAATTTACTCGAAAAGGAAAAGTCACACTGAGAGTAGCGATAGAGTCTATAGGAGAGCATGCGGGAAAGCATATAGAAAATGAACAGTTACTTATATCCCCCCTCACCCTCTCCTTTGCCGTCGAAGATACCGGAATCGGCATCGCGCCAGAGGAGATCGAGAGCCTATTTGAGCCATTTATTCAATCCAAAAATCGGCAAATGTCTCAGGAGGGAACTGGACTAGGGCTATCCATTAGTCGGCAGTTTATCCAGTTAATGGGAGGCGAATTAACCGTGGATAGCACACCCGCCGTTGGTTCAAGCTTCCGGTTCTCCATTCCAGTAAAATTGGCTGAAGTCGTAAGTGTGCCACCTCCTTCGCTGCTACGCCCCATTATTGGTCTAGCCCCTAACCAACCAACCAATCGGATTCTGGTCGTAGAAGATAGCGAAACGAATCGACATTTACTGGTTCAACTGCTGCTGTCGATTGGGTTTGACGTGGAGGTTGCTCAAAACGGACAGGAGGCAATCGCGCTCTGGGAAACATGGCAGCCTCAGTTGATCTGGATGGATATGCGGATGCCCCTCCTCGATGGCTACGAGGCAACCCAGCAGATTCGCAATCGAGAACTGCAAGCACCACCCCCCACGCCAACGGTCATTATTGCGCTAACCGCGAATGCCTTTGAGGAAGATAAGGACAGAGCATTAGCCATCGGATGTGATGACTTCGTTCGCAAACCGTTTCAAGAAGCAGAGTTGCTGCAAAAAATGGCACACTATCTAGGCGTAGAGTATCTTTATGCTGAAGCCGACCCCTCTGAGATGAATGCAGAGGCAACCCTCCAACCCTTCGATGTGATCGCAGCCCTTCAATCCCTTCCAGCTTCCTGGCTCACCCAACTTCATCAAGCCACCATTCAGCTAGATAACACCCAAATGCTTGTCCTAATCGAGCAAATTAAGCCAGAACAGCCGACGCTCGCCGCCTTACTCATACACAAGCTAGACAACTTTGACCTACAACAAATCCTAGACTTGCTCCAGGAAGTGCGGTCAATCAAACCAGATTTCTAGGGCGGTCATCCATTCATGGTCAACCGTTGACGGCATCCGCCTGATCACGCCCGCCTCAAAACAGGCTAGGGGCTGTGGCGCTGCCATCGTCAGTGTTCTCGCTGAAATGGATCACAGCCCCTAGCAAGCCAAATCCTTGCCTGGACAGGTTTAGAGGATGTTTGAAAAAGAAAAAATGAAAATGAAAAAGAGGGATTTTTTGGGGGATCGAGATCGCTTTGATGCCAACGAGAAAACTTTCCCCCTCTTAGCTACCGTGTACACACAAGTTGAGATTCGCTTCGTTGCAGATTTCGCCCCCCAATCCCCCATTCTGGGGGACTTCTCCAAGCCGATTGTGTCTTCAAAGTCTCTCACGGGTGGGGGATGTAGGGGGCTGAGAGGAGTTGTGTGTACACCGTAGCCCCCTCTTAGTGATAAAGTCATCGCTTTGCGATTCATCCTTTGGCAACTTCCCCAACCCAGAGAGATCTCCTGAGCACAGCAGCATCCTTATTTTTTTCATATATTTTTGAAATAGAGTGCAGGATGAATACAATAAACTCATCGTTTAATTTCCCTATTTTCCAGGAGCCATGCAGAATACCGATGCCAAGAATCAAGGCAATCTACTGATTGTGGATGATTTGGCAGATAATTTAAGAATTCTGTCTAATACGCTCTTGAATCATGGATATCAAGTTCGGGCTGTGAAAAACGGAACGCTGGCACTGCTTGGGGCAAAAGCGGCTCCCCCAGATGTGATTCTGCTCGACATTCGGATGCCAGAAATGGATGGCTATGACGTGTGTCGCCAGTTGAAGTCCGATCCGCAACTGTGCGAGATTCCTATCATTTTCTCAGCGCCCTAGATGAAAAAGAAGACAAGGTGAAAGCATTTACAGTAGGAGGAGCCGACTATATCACCAAGCCCTTTCAGGCGGAGGAGGTGTTGGTGCGGGTTAGAAACCAAATGACCATTCAACAGTTGAAGAAACAGGTTGCGAGACAAGAGCAACAGCTAGAGCAAGCGACAGCCTCATTGCCCAACGCTCCTGTTGCTAACGGTGGTTATCGGGTTGGTATGAATGAAGCTGAAATGGGTGAAGCTGAGATAAATGAAGCTGGTTTTCATCAACCTCAAGAACAGGCCCTGTCAGCAATCGCAACCATTCTGGATTACAGCGATCACCTTTGCCAAAATCCTGCGATCAACTCAGAACAATACGCTGCACTACAGGTCATCCGTCAAAATGGCCGACTTTTGTTAAATCTGGTGAACACTCAGCTAGGAAGTTCAATCCATTAAAACTCTCTTGCTGGCAAACCTTATGATGTTTTGCCTTTTGCCTCGTTGCTTTAGTCGCTACTGTTCAAACATTCCGCTGTATCTGGTGTTGGTTGTGCCCTATCTGGCCACAATTGTCGGAACCGTGACGCTGGTGGGCTATTTGTCCTACCGCAGCGGGCAGCAGGGAGTGAAAATCGCCTATCACTGATGGAAAATGTGGGGCAGCAAGTCACCCAAGAACTCGACCATTGTTTGCAAAGTGCGCATCAGTTCAACCAACGCCAGATTGCTGCAATCCAATCGGGAGCAACGAACCTGCAAAACCTCGATCAACTGCATCGCCATCTGATCCTGCAACATCGACACACTGAAAACCTGACCACCCTTTTGTTTGGCACTCCACAGGGAGATCTGAGGGTGAGCCATCGCGTCAGCCCCAGAGATTATGGCGTCACAACCCGTTTACAGCCGAACGAGTTGCCGTTTGAAGCTGCCGTATCGCAGCCCGAAAACCCTGCCGATAACGATACCTACGGCGTTGATCAGTCCGGAAATTTGGGGCGCTATTTAGAAACGATCGAAAAGATTGATGTTCGGAATCGTCCTTGGTATCGTCGGGCAGTGGTCACGAAAAAAGCAGGATGGACGGGCCCGTCTCAAATTGGCAGCACGAATCTCTTGGCGCTCAATGCTTACGCTCCAGTCTATGACGCAGACCAACTGTTAGGAGTCTTTGCGGTCAATATTAGCCTCAATCACTTGAGTGACTTTCTGGCACAGCTAGAAGTGGGGCAATCGGGAGAAATTTTCATCATGGAGCGCAATGGGCTGTTGATTGCAGACTCAACCTCAGAAGCCGCCTATTCTGTATCCGGTCAACCCGACTCAGACGGCACGACTGAACCTGGAACCCTGTCGTTTAAGCGCCGCTCGCCCCATCACACGGCTAACCCTGCCATCCAGCACTCCTATGAATATCTCAGGCAAACCGTTCATGATTTGGCAACATTACAAACCTCGCAAGCGATTCACTTTTCGAGGCATGACGCCAGCTATTTTTTAACCATCATTCCCTACAGCGATGGCTTGGGGCTAGACTGGCTCGTTGTCACCGTCATCCCAGAGTCAGATTTCATGGCAGAAATCCAGAGCAATCTCCATACCACAGCGCTACTTTGCCTGCTGGCGCTAGGGGTCGCAATTCTCTCAGGGTTAACCATTGCCCATCGCTTTACCGCCCGCATGACTCGGCTCAATCAGGCGAGCCGGAAACTAGCCGCCGGAGATTTGACCCAGCAGTTGCCAGCCGATAGCTCTATTGCTGAAGTGCAAGGATTGGCGCAGTCTTTCAACCAGATGGCAGAGCAACTCCGGCAGTTGTTTCAAAACCAAGTAGAAGCAGAAGCAACCTACCGTAGCGAAGCCCGCTTTCAACAGTTGGCGGCGGCTGTTCCCGGCATGATTTACACCTACACGCAGCATCCCGATGGCTCGCAGGGGTTCGAGTATGTGAGTTCAGTCAGCCAAAGTATTTTAGAGCTAGAGCCAGCCCAAATCATCGCGGATGTTCACCTTGTTCTAGAGCAAATACATCCCGACGATCGCCCTGCCTACCATGCAGCAATTCTCCACAGTGCAACGACGCTAGAACCGTTTACTCTCACCTTCCGCAGCATCACGCCTTCCGGTCAACTTAAGTGGCTGGAAGCAAGTTCTCGCCCTCTGCGGCACGCCAACGGCAGCATCACCTGGTATGGAATTTTGATGGATGTCAGCGAACGGGCCCGGCTTGAAGCGGAACACCAAGTAGCAGCAGCAGCACTGCAAACTAGCGAAACTCGGTTACGACTCGCAATGGAGTTGTCTAATACGATCGCTTGGGAGCATACTCTACAAACCGACGAAATCTTGTTAACCAGCCCCCTAGCACCCCATCCTCAGAAAATTTCCTATGGGCAGGTCATTGCCTTAATCCATGCTGACGATCAAGAGAAAGTACACCGTGCACATCAGGAGGCAATTGCTCAATGTGGCGCATTCCAGATCGAGTATCGGGTCGTTGCTCCTGGTCAAACGCCGGAATGGCGATGGTTCTATGGGAATGCCAGAGTTTTGCCTGACCACACAGGCACACCCACTCGCATCGTTGGGATGTCGATAGATATCACTGAGCGCAAACGGATTGAACTAGCCTTACAAACCAAAACAGATGAACTGGATCGCTTCTTCTCAACGGCTCTAGACTTAATGTGCATTGCCGACACCGACGGCTATTTCCATCGCCTCAATCAGGTGTGGGAAAAAACACTCGGCTACAGTTTGGCAGAACTGGAAGGCAGCAGGTTTCTCGATTATGTGCATCCAGACGATGTAGAGAGCACCCTGAAAACAATCACCGACTTGATGACGCAAAAACAATTTTTCAACTTTGTGAATCGCTATCGTTGTCGGGATGGCTCCTACCGCTGGATTGAATGGCAATCTGTGCTAGTTGACAACCTCATTTATGCCACTGCTAGAGATATTACCGACCGCAGGCAGGTTGATCTGGCGCTCCACCAAAGTGAGAAAAAATTTAAAGGGGCTTTTAACGCTATTAATACTGGCATGTGTCTGGTATCGCTGGCAGGCGGCTTTCAAGAAGTCAACACCACGCTCTGCCAAATGCTCGGCTACTCTGAAGAAGAACTGCTTGCCCTGCGCCTAGAAGATGTGGTGCATCCGCTCGATCAACAGATTGGATTGCCCCTAGCAGAGAAAATGATGGCAGGTGAAATTCCTGGCTACCAGGTGGAAACAAGGTTGTTACATCAGGATGGGCATCACATCTGGGGACTGCTCAATCTGGCTTTAATGGGCGACTCAGACGATCGCCCCCTTTATCTGATTGCTCAAATTACTGATATTAGCGACCGCAAACAAGCTGAATTAGAGCTACAGCGGCAGAAAGACCTGCGGGAAACCATTTATAACGAATCTACCGATGCCCTCTTTCTCGTTGATCCCAACACCTTGCTGATTACCGATTGCAACCAGCGGGCTGTAGAGTTGTTTGAGGTCAACACCAAAACCGAACTGATTGGCATCGAAGGTCGCGTGCTCCAGCGTCACCCATTCACTTCAGAGGAAATCGACGAAATTGTCACCGAAATGCACCAAAAAGGCTTCTGGAGCCGAGAAATTGAATACATGACTCGGCAAGGGAATGGTTTCTGGGGCAGTCTGGCGGCAAAACCGGTGATCATTGCCGGACAATCTGTGAATTTGGTGCGAGTCACTGACATCAGCGAACGGAAGCAGGCAGCCCAAGAGTTAGAACACGCAAAGGCAGCAGCAGAAGCAGCAAACCAGGCGAAGAGCGCCTTTCTCGCCAACATGAGCCATGAACTTCGCACCCCGCTGAACGTGATTTTAGGCTACGCTCAACTCCTCGGCTACGACCCCTCCCTGATTTCAGAACATCAGGAATATCTGCAATCGATTCACCGCAGCGGTCATCATCTCCTAACGCTGATCAACGAAGTGCTGGATCTATCCAAAATTGAAGCCGGGCATTTGCCCTTGGATGAAAGCCAGTTCAATCTGCCCGAACTGCTGCAAACCCTATGGAGCATGTTTCGATTTCGCACTGAAACAAAAGGGCTAGATCTCAAACTGGATCTGCCTCCCGACTTACCTCAGTTCATCATTGCCGACCTGAACAAGTTACGTCAGGTGATGATCAATCTTCTGAATAATGCTGCAAAGTTCACTGAAGTAGGGACGATTACCCTCCGAGTTAGGGTGAGAGAGCCAGAAACTAGCCCAGAAACTAGCCCAGAAACTAGCCCAGTAGAACGCTTCCCCCGCCCCACGCTCCAGATTGAAGTCATCGATACTGGCATTGGCATTGCGCCAAAAGAGCGCGACAGCATTTTTAAGGCATTTTATCAGGGAGCCGCAGGCAAGCTCTCAACCGAAGGAACAGGCTTAGGGTTAACCATCAGTCAACGGCTTGTGCAGTTGATGGGCGGTGAGCTAAACGCCGAGAGCACATTAGGACAAGGAAGCCGATTTAGCTTCTGGATTCCGGTACACTCCGTTCAGCCAACTGAAATAATGCCCGCTATTCCCAATCGCCCCATTGTGGGAGTGCTGCCGGGGCAAACCCAGCACCGGATTCTTGTGGTGGATGACCAGCCTGAAAACCGTCAATTGTTGATGCATTTCCTGAAGAAAGTAGAACTAGATGTGCAAGAAGCCTCCAGCGGTATAGAAGCCATTCAAAAATGGCAAGCCTGGCAGCCTGATTTGATCTGGATGGATATTCGCATGAGGGAATTAACAGGCTATGAAGCCGTTCAACAAATTAGGGAACGAGAGCAGCAAAGCAATCAGCAGCATCCTGTTCCCGTCATTGCGCTCACGGCTCAAGCGTCCCAGCAGGATCACGACGATGCCCTTGCTGCCGGGTTCACAGATTTCGTCACTAAACCGTTTGAGGTAGCTGTGATTTTTCAGAAATTAGCAACTCATCTAGGGCTGCAATATCGGTATGCAGATCCCCAGCCAAATGTGGACAAACCTCGATTTGATAAACCGCAACCCCTTCAGCCAGATGATCTCCAAGTTATGCCGACGGAGTGGATTGCGGCTCTCTACATGGCATCTTTGAGGTGCTCCTCGCAAGAGGTTGAAAACTTAGTTGCTGAAATTCCTGCCCAGCACACCGCTCTCATTCAAGGCCTAAACCAAGTGATTCACAACTATGACTTTGAAGTAATGATGCACTTGAGCCAACCAAACTCCTCGTCTGGTGCGCAAAAATCTCCCTATTTTCATCCTTGAATTTCACTCAGGATCGTGGATTGAATCAATCCGTAAACTGGACGGGCGGTTTAGCAAATCAAGGGGCATCCGGCAATGGATTTGACCGCAAAACCGCCCCTACCCACGATCGACCTGATTGAATTCCCATTCCTCAGTCAGGGACTTCTGATGGGCTGACGCAATTTTTCCGATTGGTATCCTGCACTTGTAGGATGTCTAACTTATGCAAACTGTAGTTTAGTTAAGCTATAATCCTTTGGTTTTATATGCTGCGTAAAATGCTCAATTGTTATTAGTGAGTATTCATTTCATGACACCAAACCTATGCGCTTTCGCTTGCTGCACCTGATAGAAGCGTAAACTCTGTAAGCAGCATGGGCACTATAGGATAGTAGAGGATTGCAATAAAGAAAGATGAGAATTTTGCTGGTCGAAGATGATGACATCCTATCGCAAATCCTTACCGACCACTTAACTACTCAACATTATGTCGTAGACACAGCCGGCGATGGGGTTACTGGCTTCAACTATGCTCAGGCAGTTGCCTATGATTTGATTGTCCTAGATGTGAATTTACCTCAACTCGATGGCATTCAACTCTGTCAACGGTTGCGTCAGAGCCGGTATACTGCACCCATTCTGTTACTGACCGCCAAAGGAGAGAGTTCCGACAAAGTAATGGGGCTAGATGCTGGGGCAGATGATTATGTGGTAAAACCCTGTACGGTTGAAGAAATTAGCGCCCGAATGCGAGCCTTGCTCCGCCGCCCTAATCTGGTAGGCTCTCCCGTTTTAACCTGGGGCAATCTTTGTCTTGACCCGGTGATGTGTGAAGTCACTTGCGATGGACAACCCCTCTCCCTATCTCCCAAGGAATATAGCCTGCTGGAACTCTTTCTGCGGAATCCCCAGCGCACTTTCAGCAGTGGCAGCATTTTGGAACACCTGTGGAGTTTTGAAGATGCTCCTAGTGAAGAGACCATTCGATCACACATTAAACGACTGCGGCGCAAACTGAAGGCATCTGGAAACGACGACATGATTGATACGGTCTATGGCATGGGCTATCGACTGAAGTCCGCCTTCCCTCTGTCTGTGCCTACCTCGTCGGCTCAACCCAAACTCTTTCCTTCAGCCACGGACGAACAAGGTTCAAAATTCATCGCTTCCCCTTCTGCTGAAAACGAAGCACGAGCCACCGCAATTGCTCTTTGGCAGCAGTTTAAACAACCGATGCTAGACCGAATCGCGCTCCTCAATCGGGCGATGGTTGCCTTGGAATCAGGAAATTTGTCAGATCCGATCCGTCAAGATGCTGCCCATGCTGCCCATAAGTTAGCAGGCTCCATCGCAATGTTTGGCTTTCCGGCCGCAACCCAACTCGGACGTGATCTGGAGCAGTTGTTGCAATTCCCCGATCCTTCTCTAACCCATTTCAAAAAACTGCTGGATGAGTTGCAGGATATTCTGCAATCTCCGATTCAGGAAACGTTTTTTGGATTGCAGCAGCCATCAGACCCAATCACTCAGCCCTACTTGCTGGTCATAGATGATGATACGGTCTTTACCCAACAGCTACAAACAGAAGGGAACTTGGGAAACCCCATCAAAGTGACCTCCGATCTGACTGAAGCCCAATTATTGCTGGTGACAGATTTGCCAGGAGTAATCCTGATAGACTTGGCGTTTTTACAAAGCTCTGAGGATGGAACGGCATTTTTAGAAGAGTTAAGGGAACAGTTTTCTAGAATTCCCCTTGTTGGACTCTCATATCCAGATAATTTTGTCAATCGGCTAGCCGGAATTCGCCTAGGTTGCGATCGCCTGATTGCAAAATCGACTCCGCTGCATGAAATCTTGGCGATGATGCAAGATGTACTGAATCAATATGCTACAAGACCGATTAAAGTATTGGCAGTCGATGATGATCCAGTGATTCTGGAGCAACTCAACCAGTGCTTACCGCTTCAGGGCATCCATCTCACCGTCGTCAATACACCGGATGCCTTTTGGTACAGGTTGGAGGCAACCCAGCCTGATTTAGTCATCCTAGATGTGGAAATGCCCGCGGTCAGTGGAATTGAGCTTTGTCAAGTAATTCGGAGCGATCGCACCTGGGGGAGCTTGCCTATTTTGTTTTTAACAGCGCGACAAGAACCGGAAGTTATTTCACAACTTTACAAGGCTGGTGCAGATGATTATGTGAGCAAACCTTTTACTGAATCTGAAATCGTCACACGAATTTTGAATCGATTGGCGCGCAATCGTCTATTGCAACAAGCCCATTCAACTATCTAAAACCTCTTCAACAACCGCTTTACGTCTGCTATGTCTATTCCATTAACAATACCCATGAACATCAAGCGAATTTTAGTCATTGATGATGAAGCCGACATTCGTGAGATTGCCAGTATGAGCCTGAAAATTACCAAACAGTGGGAAGTATTTACCGCAGCGTCCGGTGCTGAGGGAGTGGCAATTGCGGCAGCAGAACAACCCGATGCCATTTTACTCGATGTGATTATGCCCGGAGTAGATGGGCTAGCAACGCTCAGATCGCTCAACACAAACTCAGCAACCCAACATATTCCCGTACTTCTACTGACCGCAACAGTCAGAGCCGCCACACGACAACAATATGCAGAATTGGGGGCAAAGGCAGTTTTGTTAAAACCATTTGATCCAGGCTCTTTGGGAAATCAAATTGAAGAAGTGCTGAGCTGGAGTAAAGCATAGCCTACGATTTCTGCGAGGATGCCACCTTTCCCGAAATGGGTAACTCAATCACAAATTCTGTGCCTTGATTTGGAGCAGAATGGCATTTCAAAATTCCAGCGTGTTTTTCCACAATGATTTGATAACTGATGGAAAGACCCAGCCCCGTTCCTTTGCCAACAGGCTTTGTCGTGAAGAACGGATCAAACAATTTAGAGTAAACTGCTGCGCTCATACCTGGGCCATTATCGGCAATACAAATTTGCACCCAATTTTTGTTTAACCTAGCTGTCCGAATCTGAATCCGGTTAGTGTCTTCTGCCCGTTTCCCATTCAGCGCACAGCTTCCAGTTTTTTCCTCCAACGCATCGATTGCGTTACTTAAAATATTCATAAATACCTGATTCAATTGCCCTGGATAACATTCAATCTCAGGGATATCTCCATAGTCTCTCGCGACTTGAATTTCGCGTTGAGTAGGCTTGGCTTTCAGGCGATGTTGCAGAATCATCAAAGTGCTATCAATTCCTTCGTGCACATTAGCAAGCTTATACTCTGCTTCATCTAGCCGAGAGAAGCTGCGTAGCGAGCAGACAATTTCTCGAATTCGCTCTGCCCCAACCTTCATCGAAGAAACCATTTTGGGCAAATCTTCGGCAATAAAATCTAGCTCAACATCATCGATCAGGGCGCGAATTTCAGGCACTGGTTCTGGGTAGTGGCGCTGATAAAGCCTCAACAGATCGAGCAGAGACTGAATGTTGTGATTCGCATGGCTGATATTCCCATAAATAAAGTTAACGGGATTGTTGATTTCATGCGCCACTCCAGCCACCATTTGTCCCAAACTAGACATTTTTTCACTTTGAATAATTTGTGCTTGAGTGCGCTGAAGCTCATTTAAGGTCTGTTCCAAGTCTTGAGATTTCTGCATCAACTGTATTTCTGCTTGCCTGCGCTCACAAGCCTCTACCGAGAGCGCTACTAAATCACCAATCGAGCGGGCAAAGTTTTCATCTTCCGGTGTCCAAAAGCGGATTTGACCCACCTGCTCGATGCACAACACTCCTACCGTTTGCCCGCCCACTCGAATCGGCATATCTAGCATGGATTGAATATCCAGAGGAACCAGGTAAGCCTCCGCAAATTCACAAGTTCGGGGGTCAGTATGGGCATCATCTGCTGCAATCGGCTTTTCTGCGGTTTCAATAGCATGAAAATAGGCAGGATATTGCTCAACAAACAGCGACGCCGCACTGTGATGCCGCTTTACTGCGGGCTGCATCAGGTTATGAATAAATAAATCAACACAGTCTAATTGCGTTTTGCTTTCGTTATATAACCAAATGCTGACCCGTTCTATTTTTAATGTTTCGGCTGTTGCTTCGGTAATCTCCTGTACTGCTACCTGTAAATTTCCTGAACTGATGGTTCGCTGTCGAGCCAGCCGACTCAGAATCACGCCTTGGTTGCGGAGCCACGCTGCCCTATTTTGCAAGAGTTGTTCTGCCTGCTGACGCTCTTGAAACACTTGCTCGAAGGTTTTTGCGAGTAGGCGAATTTCGTTGTTAGGTAACACAGTTGGCATCACAAATGTCCCGCTATCTTTGCTGCTAGCCACTTGTTGGGTGAGGTGAGTTAGCGGGCGTAAAACCGTTTTTTTGAGCAGTAAACCCATCATGGCTAACACGCCTAAAGTAATGGACAGCATACTGCCAGTAGAAATCAGCAAACTTTGGCGAGACTTTTTTTGAATCGGCTTGAGATCTAGGACAGCAATTGCCAACCCTGAGGAATCTGCCAGCCCCAATTCATCTAGTTTAAGCGGCAAAAGATGCAGCAACACAGGGCGCTCGTGCAGTATTGTTTTGTAGTAGGTTTCTGTTCTAGTGCTGCTGACTTTTAGGATCGTTGCCTCTAGTTCGGGATGGATGCCTTGGTAGAGATGCCCGGTTTCCCCATGATTTTCACTATGGTTGGTATAGGCCAGCGTCTTGCCAGTGTCATCTAAAATAACAACTTCAATCACGCCTGGTAGGGTGCTGTAGTCTGAAACAGTTTGTCTTAGCCGTTTGACCTGATCTGGGTCTGATGAAGTTTTAGCTGCAATCTGAAGTGATCGGGTAATTGACGCTGCCTGCGTTTGAGTTTCACGCTCCAAATCAGCCTGACGCAAATAGTAATCCAATCCTAAAGTCGTACTTCCTGCCAGCAGCAGCGAGAGTCCGAAACTCGTCAAAAGTTGGTCGGACAATCGAGACTGGGCAAAGAGCCTGTTTTTTCCCATAGCACCAATTTGCGAACAAAGCCTTCACATCACTCTCTCCAGCCTAGGCAACAAATGTGGAAACTTTGTGGCAGTAAACCGTTGACAACTTGCTTACAACTTTGTCTACAGGAATGTCACATTTGTTTTTTAGGATGAGACTGTTGGCTTAAGTTGGCTTTAAGCGTCCGCAAGTTTCCGACATGGTACTTTTACTTCCAATAATGAATTCTGTTTCTAACTCAGGTTGGCGTGCGCTGCCGCCAATCGTCAACGAAGTGTTAGTTCATAAGTTTACTTACTGGAATCAGCACCTTCGATTCGGGATGCGATATGGCAGGGAACTCTATACACTCCTGGGTTCCTACCCGATTGAAGAGCGACTGAAAGCTTGTGACATTGCTTGCGAATATACTTCACGAGGCATTGAGGTTTGTATCACTGCATCTAAAACAACCTACTCAGTCTGGTTAAGTCTACGCTCGCCGAAGGCTGCCTAAAACTTTCAGCCATCATCGTCCGTCTCGAAATTCGTTTCATGATTCTCCCAACCTGCATAATACCAAGCCAAAATATCGTTCCGCATATGCCAGAAGAACCAACCCAATCAACGAATTCACATCATCAACTCGTGCCACAAAAACCTCGGCTCTCCCCAACGGCTCGCTACCATATTTGTAAACTTCTACGTCAGCCTTCTGGTTCTGACTCAGCAAAACTCTTGGAGTTTAAAGCCATGCTATCAAAGAACAACTGTGCTCAATTAGATGGAATTCTTCATGAAATATACGCAGATGAAGCAAAGTTGTCCCAGGTTATGATACAGCTAGACAATTTGACATATTTCTACACAATTCTTAATTCGCAATATATGTTTTATCCCAATTCGGCTAGACAAATGATGCGAATTAAGCAGGAAATTTTGCAACTGATAGGTTTTAGTGAAATTTAACCGCACTCGATCAAATTGCTCCTCTGTATTGAGCGTTCCTGACTCTCTCGTGTTTCTAAAGTAAATTGAACATAGGCATAGGCATAGGCACTGATGATTTGTAGGATGAGTTGGTGCATAGCCACCCCTAAAAAACATGTGTTATCAGATTTGCAACCCAGCCTTACAACAATGATCTATTCGCAAAATCCTTCTCTCAACGATCAACTTTTACAAAAAACAGATTGTCTTTCAGCCGATTTGCTAGAAGATGCAACGTTATTCATTAGCCATGAGTTGAGAACACCATTGACTCCAATTCAGGGTGTTTTGGGGTTGCTTCGCACGGGGCAGTTGGGCGAACTATCGGAAGAAGGACAGCGACTGATCGCCATCGCCATTAGTAATGCAGACCGGTTGACTCGCCTGGCAAAAGCGATAGAACGTGAAGCGATCGCACCCACAACCCTGCTTTCCCCTGTCGAAATTGAACAGTTGCAATTAGAAAATGATCTACACCGCGCCCTAAAGCTTCAACAATTTCGGCTGGTCTATCAACCCATCGTAGAAGTGAATGAAGGCAATTCCAAGCGAATTATTAGTTTTGAAGCATTGTTACGCTGGCAACATCCCACTAAAGGAAACATCCCGCCTAGCGTATTTATTCCAATGGCAGAAAGAATCAGCGTCATTCACGAACTGGGGCTGTGGGTATTAGGACAAGCGTGCCACCAACTCGCAGCCTGGCAGCAGCAGTTTCCCAGCAGTTCTCCTATCTCTATGAGTGTCAACCTTTCTGCGGTGCAATTGCTTCAACCTGACTTGTTACAACAGGTGCAACAGATTTTGCTTGACACAAATATTGCATTCAACAGCCTGAAGCTTGAGATTACAGAATCAACCTTGATCGAAAATCAGGATTTTGCAGCCTATATTCTCTCTCAACTCAGAAGCATGGGTGTCCAGGTGTACATTGACGACTTTGGCACTGGTTACTCCTCCTTAGCCCGCCTCCAAGACCTTCCCATTGATGCCCTCAAAATCGATCGCTCCTTTATCCACTTCAAACGTTGGGACATTAGCGAAATCATTATCACGTTAGCATCTAAGTTGGGGTTAACCGTCATTGCTGAAGGAGTAGAAACACTAGAGGATCTCGTCACGCTACAAACTTTGGGATGTCAACAGATGCAAGGTTATTTGTTTTCAAAGCCAATCGATGCTGCTGTAGCGACGACTTTGCTAACATCTTATTTAAATCCCTGACATTCCCTTACGTAAAGTACTATATGAATACTAACTAGACCAATCCCAGCAGAAATTTAGAATAACTCTTTTCAAACAGTTGTTTTGCACAATGGCTAATGCATGGGATGTGCCACCTCAAGCGACCATTCTGGTCGTAGATGATAACCAGAACAGTGTGGCGTTGCTGGTCGGGATTTTAACTAAGTCCGGATATGGCGTCCGAGTTGCATTCGATAGCTCGACAGCCCTAGAGGTTGCTGCGGCTACACCACTCGACCTAATTTTGCTAGACATCATGATGCCAGGCGTTAATGGCTATGAGGTCTGTAGAATTTTGAAAGCACAGCCCCACACCCGCCACATTCCCGTCATTTTCATCAGTGTGCTGAATGGAGCAGATGATACGGTCAAGGCCTTCTCTCTGGGAGCAGTCGATTTCATTCATAAACCGTTTCAAGCGGCGGAGGTGTTAGCACGAGTTAAGCGTCAGCTTCAGGAAGCTCATGATAGCCATATCTTACAGCTTCAGAACGATCGCCTGGCTGAGCAAAACCAACAGATTCGGCAAGAAATTGTTGCAGTCAATCAAAACCTAGTCGATCGTGAAACAGCCGAACGCGAACTGTACAAAAAGACGCAAGCTCTGGCAGATTTTAGTAACAGCCTGAAACAACTGCATCGTCTCAGCGTTACCCATTTCGATACTCTAGAAGCCCTCTTGCAAGACTACATTCAAACCGGCTGTGCAATCTTAGGATTTGCAGCGGGTGCGGTTGGGCGAGTTCAAGGACAAACTTACACGTTCTTAGCAGTTCAATCAGATTTACAGCCTTTAGTTCCAGGGTTAACGGCTGATTTGAGCGATACCTACTGTAGCAAGGTAGCTGAGCAGCGACAGACTGTTGCTTTCCATCATGTCGAGCAGATAGATCAGATGCGGTGCCATCCCCTGTATCAGTCCTTCCATCTAGAGTCTTACCTGGGAACTCCGATTTGGGTGGATGGCGTGTTGTTTGGGACGCTCTGCTTCTTCTCAACTCAGCCACGAGCGCAGGGCTTTGAAAACCATGAGAAAGAGATTATTGAACTCATGGCTCAAAGCATCGGAAAGTTTATCAGGTTTCAGCAAACTGAAGCGAAACGTCAAGAGTTGGAGCTAGCATTAAAACACTCAGAAGCGAAACTTAGCCATGTGTTAAACAGCGCTAATGCCGCGATTGCCTCCGTGCGAGTATTTGCCGACTCCACTTGGGAAGTGGAATATCGCTCGGTTGGGTATGAAAGAGTGTTTGGCTTTCCCCTGGAACGATTCATCTCCGACTCCAATTTCTGGGCGTCGCGCGTCCTGCCCGATGACTTAGAGAATTATTTCTCAAGACTGCGTGAGGATGTATTCATGTCCCGTTCTGGCATTATTGAATATCAGTTTCAGCACGGAGATGGCACAATTCACTGGATTTCTGAGGTCTATTTGTCTCAGTGGGATGAAGCTACAAATTGCTGGATTATGACAACGGTTGACACTGATATTAGCGATCGGAAACGAATTGAAGAAACCCTGGCGCGACAACAAGAATTTCTGCGAAACGTAATTGATACTGCCCCTAACCTGATTTTTGCGAAGGATTGGAATGCTAGATTCGTGCTTGCAAATCAGGCAGTTGCAGAAACCTATGGCACAACCGTTGAAGATTTGATTGGCAAAACTGATGCTGATTTTAATTCTAACCCAGACGAAGTTGAGCATTTTCTGCAAGACGATCGAGAAGTAATTAGCACGCGCCAACCTAAGTTAATTGAAGAATCTGTGTCTGCTGTATCGGGTGAAACTCGCTGCTTCCAGACGATCAAAAAGCCTATTCCTTCCATTGATGGTCAATTTACACTGGTGCTTGGAGTGGCAACCGACATTACCGATCGCAAACAATTGGAGCAATCGCTGCGGTTAATTGTTGAAGGCACAGCCGCTAAAACAGGACAGGAATTCTTCCACTCCTTTGTGCGCCATTTGGCTGAAGTTTTGCAAGTTCGCTATGCCTTTGTCACTGAATTGATCAAACCTGAAAAAACTAAAGCACGGACGCTTGCGTTTTGGAAAGGAGATGGATTTGGTGAAAATTTTGAGTATGAGCTAAGCGGAACGCCTTGCGAACGGGTTTTAGCAGGCGAAATTATTTATTACCCCCACTCAATTCAGTCTCATTTTCCTGATCACGAGCATTTAGTTGATCTGGAGGTAGAAAGTTATTTCGGGATTCCACTGAATGATGCTCTCGGCAACATCATTGGCCATTTGAAAGTGTTAGATAGCAAACCCTTACTCCAGAAGCAATTTTCTGAACAAATCCTCCGAATTTTTGCGGCAAGAGCCGGGGCTGAACTAGAACGTAAACAGGCAGAAGACGCTTTATCAGAAGTGCTGACCCAAACCCAGCAGCAGTCCATTGAACTGGAAAAGGCGAAAGATGCAGCCGAGGCAGCGAATCGGGCTAAAAGCGAATTTTTAGCAAACATGAGCCATGAGCTACGCACCCCCCTAAATGTGATTTTAGGATTTACTCAAGTAATTGCGCGAGAAACGACCTTAACAGATTCGGTGCGGGACTATTTATCAACTATTAACCGCAGTGGCGAACATCTCCTCGACCTGATTAATGATGTTTTGGAAATGTCTAAGATCGAAGCAGGAAAACTATCATTCAACGCTAGCGATTTTGACTTACCCGATCTCCTAATTAGCCTAGAGGAAATGTTTTATCTGAAAGCGCAGTCTAAAGGCTTGCAGCTTGTTGTTGAAGCCATACCAGACACTCCTCAATATATTCAAACCGACGAAGGCAAATTGCGTCAGGTCTTGGTGAATCTCCTAGGAAATGCGATTAAATTTACCCAGACTGGCACGGTCGCGTTGCGGGTGTCCGTTGAGCCAACCGAGCATCCGCAACTACAAGAGCAAGATGGTATCCAATCGGCTCCTACGGTGTTGATTTTTGAGGTGCTTGATACCGGCTCAGGAATTGATCCTAGAGAATTACCTACATTATTTGAACCTTTCGTGCAGTCGCATAGCCGAGTTCATGAAACTGAGGGGACTGGGCTAGGGCTTCCGATTAGCCAGAAGTTTGTGCAGTTGATGAAAGGCTCAATTGAGATTTTGAGCCAGCCTCAAGTCGGAACAACCGTGCAGATTAAAATTCCAGTTCAGCTTGCTCCTGCCCTTAAACCACGCTCGCGTCAGATCAGATATTCCCCAACCAAACTGCTTCCCGGTCAGCCCACCTACCGAATTCTAGTCGTTGAAGACCACTCAGAAAGTCGGCGCTTGTTGGTGACATTACTGAGATCCCTAGGGTTTGAGGTGCAGGAAGCCGCCAATGGCAGAACAGCGCTTGATTTTTGGCAAAGCTGGCAGCCTCATTTGATCTGGATGGATATGCATCTGCCCATTCTTGATGGTTACGAAGTGACGCAGCAAATTCGGGCAGGGGAAAGCCAGCAGAGGATTGGGGGATTGGGGGGAGTCAGAGGAAATCCTACTATCATCATCGCCCTAACGGCCAGTGCCTTTGAGGAAGACCGAGCTAAGGTTTTGGCATCAGGGTGTAATGATTTCGTTCGCAAACCGTTTCGAGAAGACCTGCTACTGAGTAAACTTCAGGAATATTTAGGAGTGCAGTTTGCTGATACTGAACTGAAGCCTTCGGGTGAAAGATTATTACTTCAGGAAGTTCCAAGTAACCAATCTATCCAGGCAGCATTAAGAGAGGTCATGTCAACAGAATGGTTGGATCAGTGTTATCAAGCCGCGAACTTAGGATCTGATCAGCGTCTTCTCCAGTTAATTGCTCAAATTCCAGACACTCATTCTGCTCTCGCCGTGCGATTAACCGATCTAGTGACTAACTTCTGTTTCGACCAACTATTAACCCTTACCCAACCGCATGAACAATGAATTCCGAGCTAGCGATCTTGCCTGAAAGCTCTATTCTCATCATTGATGACTCAACCGATAATCTGCGTGTATTGTCAAAAACCTTAACCGCTTATGGCTATGACGTTCGTTGTGTAACCCATAGCTCGATGGCTTTTGTTAGCATCCAAAACGCACCACCCGATCTGATTCTGCTAGATATTCGGATGCCAGGAATGGATGGATATGAAGTTTGCCGACAGTTGAAACAAAATCTAGCAACACAAGATACACCCGTTATATTTCTGAGTGCATTAGATGATGTTAAAGATATCGTCAAAGCGTTTCAGGTTGGCGGTGTAGATTACATTACTAAGCCATTTCAGGCTGAAGAAGTGCTGGCCCGGATTCAAAATCAACTGACGATTCAAACACTTAGAAAAAAACTATTTGAGCAAAATCAACACTTGCTTCAGGAGATTGATGAACGCAAAAAGTTTGAACAGGAATTGTGTCAAGAAATTCAGCGCCGCATCTTAATTGAAGCCTCGCTACAAGATGCCAAAAACGCGGCGGAAGCTGCCAACTGTGTCAAAAGCGAATTCTTAGCTCAAATGAGTCATGAATTACGCACTCCACTCAATGCGATTTTAGGTTTTACGACATTGATGACAAAGGATATTTCATCTACTTCAACGCATCAACAATATGTAGAAACAATCGATGAAAATGCTCGTCGATTGCTCAAACTCATCAATAATATTTTGTCTGTCACTCGTGCTGAATCAAGTCAGCTATCGCTCGATGAACACGAATTTGATTTACATCTTCTTCTTGATTCTGTTGTAGCTCTATGGCAGCCGAAAGCCTTAGAAAAAGGGTTGCAGTTTGAGTTTCAACGAGCGGCTGAAGTACCTCAATATATTTACTCTGATGAAAGCAAGCTTCGCCAAATTTTAATGAACTTATTAGACAACGCTATCCAAATTACAGAAAAAGGTTCCGTAACCATTAGGATTGATGCTGAAGAGCGGATTTCCTTTCCTGATGAAACTTGCAACCTGATTATTGAAGTAAGAGATACAGGAACAAAGATCGTGCTGGATGAATTGGATGGGGCTTTTCAGATGGTTTCTCAACCTAAATCCAATCAAAAATTGTCACAGGAACTTAGATTAAGTTTGCTGCTGATTCGTCAGTTTGCTCAATTAATGGGCGGCAATATCGTCTTTAAAAGCTGCCCTAAACAAGGAAGCATCATTTATGTTCACGTTCTAGTTCGGTTAACTCAATCAATATTTTCTCAGTTGCACTCTAAGTCTTCAACTTATGTTGTGCAATCAACACCGGATGAGGGCACTCTAACAGTAGAAACATTGAAACTGGTCATGCCAAATGATTGGTTTATGCAACTCCATCAAGCGGCAGTCAAAGGTTTTGATCAGCAAATTCTGCATCTTCTCCAAAAAATTCCAGTTAGTCATGCTTCCCTTGCAAAAACTTTGGAAATGTGGACTCACAATTTTCAATTTGATCGCATTGTTGAAATTACTCAACATGTTGCATCTTGAGTAGCAAGTAGAAACTAACCTGGAAGCAAACATGATGACGAGTCCAGTTCTCGAAGCCGCGATGTTATCACCAGCACTATGTTGCACCTTGACGATGTAATTGATCACCATTTTCTGATGATCGTCGGCTCTGCTTCAGTCGAAGAGGCAATCGCACGGTTGCACCAATCGCCTCACGGTCAACTCATTGTAGTTACAGCAGACAACCAGCCTCAGTTTGCAGGAGTCTTGAGTGAACGAGAAGTGGTGCAATTGCTGGCAAACCAGCAGAAGCTTAGCCAAGTCAAGGTGAACGAAGTCATGCGCTCGTTGCCTGCATTGCATCAAGCCGAGTTGCAAGACATTACTTCCACTCTGGCAATGTTTCAACAGTATCAAGTATCTGCCCTTCCTATCATCGATGCCCAAGACATGCCAGTCGGATGGCTGTTTGCTCAGAAGTTGCTACAAGCATTTCACGCGAAACAATTGGAAAGAGAAGCGGAGAGAGAAGCCCCCATTGACTCATCAGTTGAACAAGCGGCGGTGGGCGGCGGACACCGTAGACCCGTTGAAGTTGCCTTAAGCCGCAGTAATGCCGCCCTGCAAGCCCAACAGGAAGCTGCGCTGGATGGCATCCTTGTTGTGGATGAACATCGTCAAATTACTTCATTTAACCGTCGCTTCTGTGAATTGTGGCAAATTCCCATGCATTGGATGGTGCAAACAGACTCTCCGAAATTGCTGCAAAAAGTTTTGGATCAGTTAGAACATCCTCAGGAATTTTTGAACCGAGTGGAATATCTCTACGCCCATCCTTCCGAGATTAGTCATGAAGAGATCTCCCTGAAAAATGGGCGCGCTTTAGAGCGATATTCGGCTCCCGTTCAATCTTCTGAAGGCGAATATTACGGGAGAGTCTGGTTTTTTCGAGACATCAGTGAACGCAAGCAAGCGGAGCGGCAACTCGAACAACGACAGCGATACTTAGCCATTCTAGTTGAAATTCAGCGGTATCTTCTAGCTTCCAATTCGGCACATCCCGGTTACACTGCAATCCTGCAACATCTAGGACAAACCTGCGGTGCAGACCGGGTGTATTTGTTTGAGAATCATCAGAGTGAAACGAATACTCTCTTAATGAGCCAGCGGGCAGAGTGGTGTGCAGCAGGAATTCAGCCAGAGATTGACAATCCTGTTTTGCAGAACCTGTCCTACGATAATTTCTTCCCCCGTTGGACAACTGTGCTCTCGAAAGGCGAAAGCATCAATGGGATTGTCAGAGAATTTCCACAGTCTGAACGGGTTGTGCTGGAACCTCAAGGAATTCAAGCCATTCTGATCTTACCTTTGATGGTGAACCACACATTTTGGGGATTCATCGGCTTTGATAACTGCACCGAACGGCGACAGTGGACAGCCTCAGAAGTGAGTCTTTTAAGTGTGGCTGCCTCTGCAATTTCCCTTTATCAGGAACGTCAACAGGCAGAAATTGCCCTGAGAGAAAGTATCAACCGAGAACGGGCTACTCTGCGCGTCATTGAACGGATGCGACAAACGCTGGATCTGAACCAAATTTTCAACGCAACGGTAGAAGAACTCAATCAACTGTTGAGGTGCGACCGCACGGTCATCTACCAATTTCACGCCGATTGGAGCGGTGAGGTTGTAGCAGAATCCTGTGTTGCTCCTTGGCTGCCCCTCACGCAACTTGATGCAGCGGAATTTCACTTCCCAAAAGAGCTTTGCAACAACGCTCGCTGTCAGTTAAAAAACTGGGGAACTCTCTATCCGGGTGCTGCCAACACTCAGCTAGAGACACAACCCAAGGTAGAAAGCCGCTATACCTGCGTGAGCAATGTTGACACTGCAAACCTGAACTTATCCTATCTCAACTTCTTAAAACGGTTGCAGGCAAAAGCTTACCTGACGGTTCCCATTTACCTAGGCAACTTCTTATGGGGAATTTTGGCAAGTTATCAAAATGCCCATCCTCGTAATTGGAAAGTCAGCGAAACGAATTTGGTGATGCACGTTAGTACGCAACTGGGCATTGCTTTACAACAAGCAGAACTATTCAACCAGACGCAAAAGCAATCTACCGATCTGGAAAAAGCCAGAGATGCAGCAGAAGCCGCCAACCTGGCGAAAAGCGAGTTTTTGACCAACATCAGCCATGAGTTACGCACTCCTTTGAATGCCATCCTAGGCTTTACTCAAGTGATGAGTCATGATGTTTCCAATCCCAAACATCAGGAGTACATTAACATCATCAATCGCAGTGGTCAGCATCTATTAAAATTAATCAATGATGTCTTAGAGATGTCCAAGATCGAAGCAGGTAGACATCGCTTAAATCCTTCCGAATTCGACTTCTATCATTTGTTAGATAGTTTGTATGAAATGTTATTGCTTAAAGCTCAGATAAAACATCTGACGCTCACCTTTGATATTGCATCAGACGTACCTCAATACCTCAAAACCGATGAAGGTAAATTACGTCAGGTTCTCCTCAATCTGCTGGGAAATGCAATCAAATTTACGTCGTCTGGGCAAGTTGTTTTACGAGTCAAGGTGGAGGGCAGAGGGCAAAAGGCGACAGGCAAAAGGCAGAAGGCAAAAAGCAGAAGGCAAAAAGCAGCAGAAACCACATTTCCTACTGCGCTCTTTTTACACTTCGAGGTGGAAGATAGCGGCCTAGGGATTGCGCCAGAAGAAATTGCCGATTTATTTACACCCTTTGTTCAAACTTATGCCGGACAGCAATCCTCTGAAGGGACGGGGTTGGGGTTAGCGATTAGCCAAAAATTTGTTCAACTAATGGGTGGAACAATCACGGTCGATAGTGTTCCTAATCAGGGGAGTTGCTTCCGGTTTAGGATTATTGTAAATCCTGCACAAATGCAAGAGTTTGAGACGGTTTCTCCTGCTCAACGAGCGATTAGTTTGGAACCAGAGCAGCCCACGTACCGCATTCTGATTGTGGAAGATCATTGGGAAAGCCGGCAGCTATTAGTCGAATTATTACACCCCGTTGGCTTTGAAGTGCAAATTGCCACCAATGGAGAAGAGGGAATTGAGGCTTGGCGAAATTGGCAGCCTCAGTTGATCTTCATGGATATCCGAATGCCGGTAATGGACGGGTATAGAGCAACCCAACAAATTAGAGCACTGGCTCAAGAACAATGCCCCATTATTATTGCCATCACCAGTAAT
>JAAUQT010000294.1 GCA_012033495.1 Cyanobacteria bacterium RM1_2_2
GAACTGCATGAGCTGATCAACATCGGTAGCCGGAATTGGGTAAGGGCAAGGCGGCAACGCCACAAATCGCCGCAGTGTTGCACCGAGAGAGGTCATGGTAATCGGATCAAAGTGAATATTTTCGTTGAGTTCCCAGTCGGCAAAAAAACCTGAGTCAACGTTGCCACCTGTATATTGTTTGCCTAAAATTTCGATAGTTTCTCCTGCGCCGCGCGGCCCTAAAAAGTCGTCTTGCAGAATGACATCTAGCGCGTTTGGATCTGTCCAATCCCAATAGGGAATCGTCACGGTAGGATCAATTTTTTGAAGTTCGGCTTCAAACTCGCGCAAAAACTGGCGATGCCAGGGCAAAAAAGCCGGATAGCTGTGGGCTGGATTGCCTTGTGCTGCTCCGGTTGCGCCCAGACTACGGCGAAATCCCATCGTTAATACATGACGCAGAACGAACTGATCATAAATGCTAAGAGTGTGATTTTTAGGAACAGTTTGCTTCAGCGTTTTGAGTGCCTTGAGAAATTTAGTTTTTTCTGCTGAGGTAAGAGCTACTACATTCTTGCGAATTTTTAGATTTGTAGTTGTGATAGAGTCAGGATAGACAGAAAGTGGAACAGATGCATCGATTGAAGGTAAATGATAGACAGAAGGATCGAGCCATAGTCTAGCAGCGAGAAAAATAACTCCTAAGGTTACACAGATCAGGAGTAAGAAATTCCGAGTTGTTTGCCGCTTTAGTGGTTTAAATAATCGCATACTCAATCTAGCGTGAATGATTCTGTGCATTTCCCTGTCGATAGCCCAACCCCAGCAACAGTGCCGCCGCCACTGCACAACCGCCTCCTAAAAGGAAAGTGGCTTGAGGGCTAACCTGCTGCCACAGCCATCCTGCCAATAGACTTGCGGGCAACAGTGCTACTCCTGTGACTAGATTGATCAATCCAAATGCCGTGCCTCTCAGGGTTGCAGGCACCTGATCCGCCACGAGCGCGAGCAAAACGCCCTGACTCAGCCCTAAGTACAGTCCATAGCAGGCAAACAGCAGCCAAACCTGCCAGGGTGACTGAGCAAAGGCAAATCCTAGGTAAACACAGGCAAACACCACAAAACCGCCCAGCAGTAAACCGACTCTGCCGATACGATCGGATAAAACACCTACCGGATAAGCGCTGCATCCGTAGATCAAGTTGATCACCACTAACGATAGAGGAATGAGGGCTGTGGCAACTCCAATTTGCTGCGCCCGCAGCAGCAGAAAAGCGTCACTAGAATTTCCCATATTAAACAACAGTGCCACTGCCAACAGCAGCCAGTAGCGACGATCTAAATTTTTCAGCATTCTCCACTTCAGCGGATTTTGGCGGGCAGTGCTCGGCTTAGACGGCTCTCGAATTCCAATGACCAACAGCAGCACAGCCACCACACCGGGAAGGAAAGCTAGCCAAAAGACTAGCCGAAAGTTTTGCCCAGAACCCGACAAAAGCGCAGCAGCAAATAACGGCCCCAAAAAAGAGCCAATGGTATCTAAGGTTTGGCGCAGTCCGTAGGCGGCTCCGCGCGTTTCAGGCGTGGCAGTGTCAGCAACAAGGGCATTGCGAGGCGCAACCCGAATTCCCTTGCCCAACCGATCGGCAAACCGCGCCACTAGCACCCAACTGGGACTACTTGCCACTGCAAATAAAGCCGTAACCAGCGTCGATAAACCATATCCAACCACTGCTAATGCTTTGCGGCGTTGCCAGTAGTCGCTCAAGGCTCCAGAACCAATTTTGACCACAGAAGCCGTTGATTCGGCAATCCCTTCAATCAGTCCGACGGTCATCAGGTTTGCGCCGAGTACCGAAACTAGGAATAGCGGCAGTATGGATTGCACCATTTTAGAGTTAATGTCGGCAAATAAGCTAACGAAGCCTAAAATCCAAACATTGCGGGGTAAGCGTTGGCGAAAGGGTTTAAACATGGGCAGAGAACGGACAGCGCCCAGTTACGTGATGCCCAGGATCAAGAATTTGTAGACGCAGTTGGGCGAATTTATCTAGAGTCTCTACCGCATTGCCTGCCTCAAACCGCAAGCTGCCTGCTTCGCTACCGCCAAACTTCTCGCAGACTGCCCGATGGGAATTAGCTAGCGTAGGTAAGCAGAAACAAACCGCTGGTGCTGAGGGTGCAACTCAACTGGTAATGCCCGGAAAGCCGGACTCAGCCGCTTCCAAAGCTGCATCAATGCCGCATGTTCCCAAGACATTAACCCGCTAAAGTTATCAGACTGAACCTGGGGCGGCATCATCGACGGGCGAATCTGTTCGGTGTAGGTTTGCGGACTAAAGCTGCCAGCTAGTTCCATTGCGGCTCCTGATGCCACCATTAGATCAGTAGCAGTTTCTAGCTCAGTTTGTGCCGCTGCCAAATTGCCGGAAACTAAGCTGCTTTCAAATCGCTGAAGGCAGATGATCAAGCCCTGAATCTGGACGATAAACGCCCAGTGAAATCCTTTCCAAATTTGCGCTGAATCAATCTGAGGTATGGTTTGTGGCATAGCCTGTCTCGCAATCTGCCTCATGTTTATGTCATCTCTGGTAAGTTCACGTCATGGTACATTTTCTAGATCAGTCAGGTGAAAAACTCTCAGCAGCAACCGCCCGTAGCTGACAAAACCCTGCTTCTGGTAGGCAACTTGCGCCGGATCAAAATCATCACTGCCTAGCCAAAGCTGAAGCGATCGCTGGTAGGTGAGCAGCAGACTACGAACGAGACAGCCTGCCGGATCCGAAGTTTGGACATGAACTGCCTCAAAGTAGTGATCGAAATCTTCTACCTGCGGCTGTTGCAGTGAAGTTTTCGTAGAACTGCCCGGAGCCAGAACCGACTTGATTTCACCTAGCTCAGCGATTGCCTGATCCACTAACGTCAGCGCAACAGCATCGGGTTCCCGTAAAGCTTGCAGCAACGCTTGTAGCGCCCGTCCAATCTTAGCTTGATCGGCTGCACTCAACTCCTGCTCAGTAGGTAAGTCCCACGGCACAAGCAATTCCAGCCGAGGAACAGACGCTGCGGACATGGCTCTTATGCTGACCCAGACGGAGTTGCAGGCTGATTTGAGGGTCGATTCATTTGTTGCTCCATTTGTCGCCGTAGGCTCAACGGACGCATGTCTGTCCATACTTCTTTAATGTATTCCAAGCATTCCTGTTTAAGTCCACTTTTTCCAACAGCACGCCAGCCAAACGGAATCTCTCGGTAGTCGGGCCAGATGGAGTATTGTTCTTCTTCATTGATCACAACAAAATAGATAGTATTGTTTTCAGCTTGTTCCAAACTCATGATTTTCTCCTGTTCATAAATTTCTGATGGGGGTGTATTTACACTTCAACGGGTTCAAGATGACCTGTCCCTGCTAGTGTATTCAGATCAATATCTGCAATACATTTCACTTTGACGTAGTTGAGCGTCAAGTTTCCGACTAGATGAGCACTGCCCGTTTGCTGTTCAAAGTTGGCATTGGTGAGGTTGGAGGCATCGCGGTCAAGCTGCATTCCCAAATCGGTTCCGCCTTGAGTGCTGGTAAATTTGATGTGGACATAGCCACGATCGATGCTTTCCTTCAGGGCGGTTGCCGTCCGCTCTGGGCGCAGGCTGGCTTCAACGGGGTGATTGCCTTGAGAGAGTCGCTGTACAAGTTCGTTCATCATCATCTCCTGGTCAAAATTACTACACAGTTTCAGAAACAGTTTCAGAAACAGGAACTTCAAACTGTAGAACGGTTTGGCAAAAATGTTGCCATTCGGGTGTAACGGCATCAACAACGATTTGTTCATCTTTGAAGATGCCATTTGTCACGACATAATTTTCCTGTAGATACAGCACATCTTCATCATCAAGCATTTTCTTCACCTTTTCACTCTCATCTTGGAAGTTTTCCACATTCTCGATGTATTCAAGCCACCTGTTTTCAGTCCATTGCTCAAACTGACGCAGTTCCTTCACTAAATAAGCCTTACAATATCTACCCATTGTTGCCATTTCTCTATCTCCTGTTACACGTAAAATACACTCTATGAAAAGAAACCTGCTTCGCGCAGTTCGTTGGCGCTGTCTCGGAATGCCTGCTGGATACAGTCTATATCTGCATTGGAGTGAGCCGTTGACAGAAATCCGCCTTTGTCGCCCTGACGCAGATGCACCCCTCGCCAGAGCAGGTGATAAGACATTAGAGCAGTTGCGACTTCAGTTACGCGACTAGCAGAACCATCGACGGCAAAGAAGGAGCCGAAGTGAGTGAACTGCATAGGAATATCGTCAGTTTGCATGTTAGCATTTAGGCGATTCACGAGTTCAGCAGTGCGTTGATTGAGGCAGCTTTGCAACTCGGCTCCAGCAGTTTTGAGATGGAGCAGCATGGCTTTGGCAGCAGCTAACGAGAGGGGGTGTTTGCAAAATGTACCTGCGAAAAAAGTGGTCTTGGTTTGCGGCACCGAAGTGTCGCCATAGTTCCAACTGCCGCCATCGATGCAATCCAAATAGGCTGCTTTGCCTGCAATCACCGACAGAGGCAACCCGCCCCCCACAATTTTGCTGTAGGTGACAATATCCGCCTGCACATTAAACCAAGCTTGAGCGCCACCCGGATGGATACGAAATCCTGTCACCATCTCATCGAAATTAGGGCAATGCCCGCAGTCTGGGTTAGCTGGCGCAACTGTTGAAGAAATTCCTG
>JAAUQT010000052.1 GCA_012033495.1 Cyanobacteria bacterium RM1_2_2
CTTGTCGACTTCAATGATGGCAGTCGGCATTGCGATTACGCTGCTGTTTGTGCTGGCAGCCCTATTTGCACCGATGTTTCAAGCGTGGGGGTGGCTACAAGATCCGCTGGAAAGTTTGGCGAATCCGATTCACGAACCGCCCTCGGCTGCCCACTGGTTTGGGACGGCTCGGCAGGGGTACGATGTCTTTTCGCGGACTTTGTTTGGCAGTCAGGCAGCATTGCAGGTGGTGGTAGCAGCGACGCTGTTAAGCTTGCTAATTGGGGTTCCGTTGGGAATGGTAAGCGGCTATTTGGGCGGACGAATTGATCGGATCTTGCTGTTTCTGATGGACACGATCTACACGCTGCCAGGCTTGCTGCTTTCGGTGACGCTGGCGTTTGTGGTAGGTCGAGGGATCTGGAATGCCGCCATTGCCCTGAGTATTGCCTATATTCCGCAATATTACCGCGTCGTTCGCAATCACACCGTTAGCGTCAAAACAGAGTTATTCATCGAAGCGGCTCGTTCAATGGGAGCTTCAACGTGGCGAGTTTTAACCCGCTATTTGTTCTTCAACGTCATTCAAAGTGTTCCAGTTTTGTTCACTCTTAATGCTGCCGATGCTGTGCTGGTGTTAGGCGGCTTAGGCTTTTTGGGACTCGGATTACCTGAAGAAACGCCTGAATGGGGACGCGATTTGCAGCAAGCCTTAGACGCGCTGCCGACAGGCATTTGGTGGACAGCCCTGTTTCCCGGATTAGCCCTGACGCTATTGGTCGTTGGATTATCTCTGATTGGTGAGGGGTTGAATGAATTGATTAATCCACTGTCGCGGCAAAAATAGGGGCACAGCAAAAATAGGATTGCGTTACGAAATAGGATGCAGACTAGGGCGCGTCATCAAATAATAGTCAACCGCTTGCCGCATCAGCCGGATCGCGCCCGTCTCCCAAAACTTGCTAGGGGCTGTCGTCTTGCCATGGTCAGAGTTTTAGCTGGACTGGATTACAGCCCCTAGAACTCACAAACTTCTGGGCTGACGGGACAGGTTTTATCGTCGATGGAGTTGTCTCTTAAGTTCAGCAGTTGCAGGTTCGTTAACTGTTTGAGCGGAGTTGTGTCGTTGATTTCGTTGTCGCTGAGGTCAAGGGCAGTTAAGTTGGTCAACGTTTGTAGGGGGCTGAGATCGGTGATTTGATTGCCACTCAAAGCCAGCGTGTCAATTTCGCTTAAAGTTTGAATGCCGCTGAGATTCGTGATTTGGTTGCCATCCAGTCCCAAAATCGTCAGGCGGCTCAAAGCTTGCAGCGGACTCAGATCTGTCACCTGATTGTTGTTCAAACTCAGGGCTGCCAGATTGGTGATGCCTTGCAGCGGAGCCAAATTAGTGATCTGATTGTCACTCAAACCCAGTAAGGAGAGGTTGGTCAGTGGTTGGAGGGGGGCAATGTCGCTAATCTGGTTTTGGTTCAGACCGAGCAAGTCGAGCTTTGTTAAAGGGCTAAGCGGGGTTAAGTCAGTAATTTCGTTGCCGCTGAGGTCGAGAGCAGTTAAGTTGGTGAGTGATTGCAGCGGACTTAGATCCGTAATTTCGTTGAAGTCGAGGTTGAGGCTTGTAAGTTGGGTCAATCCCGACAGCGGCGTCAGGTCACTAACTTGGTTGCCTGTCAGACTCAAAATTGTCAGATTTGGTAAGGCTTGCAGCGGCGTCAAATCGCTGATTTTGTTGTCTGTTAAATTAAGCTGCCTCAAATGGGGTAAGGTTTGCAGCGGCGTCAAATCCGATAAGTCACTGCTGCTCATATCCAAAATGCTGCGGCTAGTCAACATTTTCTGAGCTTCAGTGCAGTCTTCTGTTTTAACTTTCTCCAGCAGCGCATCAATGGTATTTCTGGCGCTACGGGGCAGGTCATCCCGTTGGTTACACAATGCTGCAAAGGCTCTGTCTCCTGCCGCATCGGTGGCTGCTTCGGTTTCGGTTTGAGCCACTGCTACATCGCTCGCTATTCCACTTACTGCAATGACCGTCAGCAAAACAGCGCATTTGCAAAGGGGCACAGATAAGCGGCTGAAGCGGCTGGTTAGAATAGAGAGGCGATAGTAATAATGCACAGTAACAGCTAATTTGCGCTGGGCAAAGCGATTTAAGGTCTGGTTGACGGGCATGGTAGGTTCAACTGAATCTATATCGAACGGCATAGGCTGAAAGTAAAGCTGCGATCCCCCTAGATTTGCCCGATTCGACGAGAAACGGTTTTGCGTCTAGGAGGCGGACTTCAGACTCTCGCTCGGTTCCCTCTTATTCAAAAAGGGTTAGGGAGGCTTAACCTCCAAAATTCGAGACAAAAAATTGAGGTTACTCATCCGAATCTAGAGCACGCAGGAACGCAAACAGCTAAACATTGAGTAACCCCTAAATTTTACAGACAGGAGAAGCTCATCCGATATGATCAGATGCGTTTCCTCAAGTTTGGTTCCGTAAATTTGGTTCCGTTGATAGGGCAGTGAGATATTTTTGAGCAAATTTGAGCAAACCTTATTCACGTCAAGCAGAGGGCAACTGAGATGGGAGAACTATTACCGTTACAGACTTTGGCAGTCGATATTGGCGGTAGCGGTGTCAAGATTATGATTTTAGATGAGCAAGGCAACCCTCTATCGGAACGTGAGCGCATTGAAACGCCTCAACCCTCTACACCGGATGCGATTCTGCGAGGCATTAAAGAGCTAGCCGCAGGTAAATCGTTCGATCGGGTTTCGGTGGGCTATCCGGGTGTAGTGCGGCAGGGAATTACTGAAACGGCAGCAAATCTCCACTCCGACTGGCTAGGGTTCGCTTTGAGGGAAGTTCTTTCCCAACAGCTTGGAAAGCCGGTGCGCGTCGCCAATGATGCCGACATTCAAGGGCTGGGCGCTGTGTCTGGCTCTGGTGTCGAGATGGTGATTACGCTAGGAACAGGCGTGGGTGCAGCTTTATTTCTCCACGGCAGGTTAGTCCCCAATCTAGAACTTGGGCATCATCCCTTTCGCAAAGGCGAAACCTATGAACAGCAGTTGGGTCGAGCCGCCCTTGATGCCGTCGGCAAGAAACGCTGGAATCAACGACTGGGTAAAGCAATCGGGTTGCTAGAACGAATTTATAACTATGACCGCTTATATTTGGGCGGCGGCAACACCAAGAAAATCGATTTTGTTCTGCCACCTAATGTTCAAGTCGCCCCCAACATTACCGGGCTGCTGGGGGGAATTGCGCTCTGGAGAGATTAGGCACCGAGATTAACAGCTAGACTGCTGCGGCAGGAGTCGGCTGGGGCTGCTGCGAGAGTTCTAACAACCGCCGGATGCGTTCTTCAGTAGGCGGATGGGTTAAAAACAGCGCTTGCAAGCCTTCCCGCGACAGGGGATTGATGATTAGCAGCGGGGAGAAAGCCGGATTGCCGTTCATCGGAATCTGATGGGCGACTTGCTCTAACTTCTTCAAAGCGCTTACCAACGCCAACGGATTGCCTGTAATCTCGGCTGCTCCCTGATCAGCGGCATACTCACGGGTACGCGAAATTGCCAGTTGAATCAAGCCTGCCGAAAGCGGAGCTAACACAATTAAAAAGATCAGGCTTAGTGGATTCGCGTTGCGTCGGCCGCCGGATGTCACTGGGCCGTAGAGCGCTCCAAATGTGAGAATCCGTCCTAGGAAAGTAATTGCCCCGGCTAAAGTTCCGGCAACGGCTTGAGTCAACGTATCCCGGTTTTTAATGTGGGTCAGTTCGTGAGCCAATACGCTTTCTAGCTCTTCTGGAGAAAGCAGTTCCACAATGCCTTCTGTCACGGCCACGGCTGAATGCTGCGGATCGCGCCCGGTTGCGAAAGCATTTGGAGACTTTGTAGACACAAAAAAGACTTTCGGCATCGGGATGTTTGCCCGTTCGCTGAGCCGAGCAATTGTATCGTATAGCTGAGGAGCCTGCTCGCGGGCCAAAGGCTGCGCTTGATAAGTTGCTAGCGCCGCTCGGTCGGAATAATACCAGGAACCAATGGAGGTGAATGCGGCGACAATAAATCCTAAAACTAGCCCTTGCTCATTGCCCATGAGGTAGTATCCGGCTAGCACAATCAGCCCGCTCAGTAACCCTAAGAGTGCCGTAGTCTTAAGTTGGTTGACTCCAAACATATTGCTAGATCTCAAAATCAATTCAATTGATGAGCACCATAGCTCATTTTAGGGCTGCTGTATCTCTGCCCATTGAGTGAAGCGCGGCTCTGCCTGGAGAGCGAGAGAAGAGAGGCTAGTCAAATTAATCATAAGAGTGTTCACAGGATAGTTGAATCCGAGTTGCTGGAACTGGTAAGTTAATCGAGGCATCAGCCTTCCTGTTTTTCAAAGAATTTAGGAATGTTGTGCCGCTAACCACCTGTCAGATCCCTCAGCCTGTCCTATGCGAGTAGTAGCTCTTGTTCCTGGCGGAATCGGCGATCAACTTCTGTTTTTTCCGACCTTGGATGCCCTCAAGCAGAATTATCCCGACGCTGAAATCGATGTCGTTGTGGAGCCACAGGCAAAAGCTGCCTATCGCGTCTCCAAATCAGTCAATGATGTACTGACGTTTGATTTCAAAGATCGCAACAGTCCCGCAGATTGGGCGAACCTCCTCGGCGTATTGCGTGACCGAGACTACGAAGCGGTGATCTCATCGAGCCGCGACTGGGGCACGAAACTCCTGCTGTGGCTAACTGGAATTCCAACCCGGGTGGGCTATGCTGGCTCAGGTGGCGGTTTCTTCCTAACCAACTCAGTCACCCTAAAGCCCGACCAACCCACGGTGCATCAATATTATGACCTGCTGCAAGTATTAGGGGTGACGGCTCCCTGCCCAGAACTCGACATCCGGTTGCCCAAAGCCGATCAAGACTGGGCTGATGCAGAACGGAAACGGCTGGGCGTCAATGGCT
Source organism: Cyanobacteria bacterium RM1_2_2 (assembly GCA_012033495.1). Lineage (GTDB taxonomy): Bacteria > Cyanobacteriota > Cyanobacteriia > Elainellales > Elainellaceae > Elainella. The sequence continues at coordinate 4,930 of JAAUQT010000052.1, forward strand.
ATGTGCTGATTTATGGCGGCAATGAACAGCTATCGCCCGGATTAGTTACTTCTTACCCAATCGAAAGTTGGCAGAAAATTATTCAGGATTTCCAGCAGAAGCAGCCTGAATTGCCGCTTGTTTTGCTGCAAAGCCCAGAAAACACCGAATTTGTGGCGGCTCTGACTCAAGCCAATCCTGGAATCAAAGTCACCAAACCCACCGATCCAGGCAAAATGGGCGCGATGATTGCAGGTGCAAACCTGATGCTGTGTACCGAAAGTGCGCCGATGTATCTGGCGGTGGCGCTGCAAGTTTATACCCTGGCTTTGTTTGGAGCCACCAACCCCGATCAGCAGTTGCCCAAAACCGACAAGTTTTTGGGAATTCAGTCTACCACCGGCAAACTGGCAGATATTTCGCCAGAGCAAGTTTTACAGAAAGTCTGGGGAGGCTGATTGGCGAAACGAATCAGCGAAACGAATCGGCTAAACGAATCGGCTAAACTGTTCATGAAGTTGCCCAAAGGCTCACTGCATGGCTTTCCTCAATTTGCCCAACCTCAACCGACTCAAGCTCGATCACCGAGATCTGCGCGCCTTCGCCATCCTGACGTTGTTTTTTGGCTTCCTGGCAGGGGTGGCAGGGGTGGTGATATCGAGCCGGATGGCTAAAGCTAATCGAGTCAACGAGTTGCTGGTGAGCCGAATTTGCTTAGAATGTGATCTAGATCGAACTGACTTAGAAAAAGCCAATCTAGAACGAGCCGAACTCAAAGACACTACCCTCCGCGAAAGCAATTTATCTCAAGCCAACCTTAAAAAAGCCAACCTCAACCGTGCGATTCTGAGTGCTGCTAACCTCAGCCGCGCTAACTTAAATGACGCCAAGCTGGATGAGGCAATTTTGAACCAGGTGGATCTGACAGAAGCGAGCTTGAACGGCGCTGACCTCGGTGGGGCTTACTTAGGGGATGCAATCCTGAAAAATGCGCAGTTCGTCAACGCTGATTTGAGTGATGCCAACCTCGCAAGAGCGAATCTGTATCAAACCAACCTGCGAGATGCCGATTTGGGAGATGTCAACCTCAGCCGCGCCGATTTGCAGTTGGCCGACCTGCGTCGCACCGATTTGGGTGGTTCCGATTTGGACAATGCCAATCTAGCCAACGCCAATCTGGCTCGTGCCAACCTGCCCAGATCTGACCTGAACCATGCCAATTTGACAAGGGCAAACCTACAAGATGCCAACTTTGGCAGCGCCAATTTAAGCCTCACTGATCTTTCTAACGCAGATTTAAGCCGTGCTTATCTTGGAGAAGCCGATCTGAGTGGGGCCAATTTGAGTGGTGCAATTTTAGTAACAACGAATCTGGCAAAAGCCGATCTAACAAACGCCAGCCTGGTAGGTGCAGACCTGAGTGGGGTGAACCTACGTCGCGCCGACCTGACAGGAGCCAACCTCTCTGGAGTTGACCTCAGCACAGCCAAATTTTGCAAAACTAAAATGCCTGACGAGTCGATTGACAATCGAGACTGTGCGCCGTCTTAAAGCTAGCCTCCTGATTGGCGCTCACGCCTCGGCGAATTCTTATCCCTTTTTGTAAACTCTCATGCTCATTTTGCGCGTCTTAGGCTAGAATGCCTTGCGACAAGGACTCACTCGGCTAAGGTCGGAGAGCGGAGCCAACTCAGCCAGGAGCATGTTTGAAAAGTCCGACTGATGGTAGCAAAACAATAAACAATTAAGATTCCCCTTAGCCCCTCAGAAGGCTACCGTGTCCACACCCGTTGAAGCTCTCCCCCTGACCCCTGACGCAAAGGGAGAAACCGTTCGCGGAGCGTGGGCAAAGCCCAGACCAATACTGGATTGAAGTCCCCTTTTGGAAGGGGGATTTAGGGGGATCAACCGGATCTCAAAATCACAGCCAATCACTTTTCAGACATTTTTTAAGACACCATCAGCCTTTCAAACACAATCAGCTAAGACACATATAGGGATCGACGCATGAATTTCAGAGTGGGACAAACAACAGGGCTGTGGTTGGGGTTGCTCATGTGGGCAGCCTTCCCTGGCATGGCTCAAACCCCAGCGTCTCCAGCAGCGCCGACCAGCCCTCAGGGAACCTCAGCCCAACCAACGGCAGAAAGTCAGCTAGCGCTGGGGCTTCAGTACATTCAGCAGGGGCAGGTTGATCAAGCAATTGTGGCGTTTCAGCAGGCAGCGGCTCTTAATCCTCAGCTCTCTCCGGCTCACTACAATTTGGGTTTGGCGCTCCGGCAGCAAGGTCATCTTCAGGCGGCGGCTTCCTCGTTTTATCAAGCGATTCAGGTCGATCCATCTTTTGCCATGTCCTACGCGAATTTGGGTGCGGCATTGCTAGAGGGTGGCAATTTGGCGCAAGCAGAAGACTATTTGCAGCGAGCGATTGACCTTGACCCCAACATGGCGCTGGCTCACTACAATATGGGGCTAGTGAAACAACAGCAGGGCAATGTGCCGGAAGCGATCACCGAATTTCGCAAGGCAGTGAATTTGAGTTCCAATGCGGCTGAGCCTGCCTACCATTTGGGGTTGCTTTATCTTCAGCAGGGCAAACCGCAGACGCAACCGAAGCGCTGCAAAAAGCCGTCACTATCAACGCCAACTATCCCGAAGCGCACTATAGTTTGGGCACGATTTGGTATCAGCAGGGGCAGTGGGACAATGCGCTGAACGCTTTCCGGCGCTCGGCAGAAGCGAACCCCAACTATCCCAACGCCTACTACGGAGCCGGACTCGTATTTCTGCAACAGGGCAAATATGTCGAGGCTCAGCAAGTGCTGCAATATGCCAGAGATTTGTTCACGGTGCAGCGCAACCCCCAATGGGCAAACAGTGCTGCGCAGTTGTTGCAACAGGCTCAGCAGGGCAGCAGGTAGGTTGTACCTCACCGCAGCAAGGGGAAGCCCCATCTTGCCGAGATGCTGTCAAGATATAAGAGAAATCGTGTAGAGGCAAGGAAATGATTAGGCGACTCGCTGCACTGTTGATGATTGCTTTCACCTGGGGCATTAGCTCACCCGCTTCGGCAGATTGGACAATTCCGCGCTCGTTTAGTAACGCCGATCTGACGGGGCAGGATTTTTCAGGGCAGGAACTTCAAGGGTCAGAGTTTTCCAACGCTAATCTAGAACGCACTAACTTTGAAGGGGCAGATGTGCGCGGCACGGTTTTTAGCGCTTCGGTGTTGACGCAGGCGAACCTGCACAGCGCCAATTTAACCAATGCCATGGTGGATCAGGTGAAATTTACCGGAGCTGACCTCAGCGATGCCAACCTTACTGAAGCAATTTTGCTGCGCTCAACCTTTGTCGATACCAACATCACAGGCGCCGACTTCACTGACGCCATTTTAGATGGAGCGCAGATCAAAACCCTGTGTCGCAGAGCCAGCGGCATCAACAGCAAAACTGGAATTGCCACCCGCGAATCATTAGGCTGCCGTGGTTAATTGAGGATATTGGTTAATTTAGGACATTACAGAGATGAGAGTTGGGGTAATTGGCGGCGGACAGTTGGCGTGGATGATGGAAACAGCCGCCCGTAAGCTAAACATCGCTTTGGTGGTGCAAACGCCAAGTAATACTGATCCGGCTGCGTCGATTGCCGCTCAGACAGTGCTGGCTCCCGTTGCAGATGCCACTGCCACCGCAGAGCTAGCCAGCCTGTGTGATGTGATTACCTTCGAGAACGAATTTGTGGATCTGCCTGCCCTCTTTCGCCTCGCCGAGCAGGGAGTGCAGTTTTATCCGCGTCTGACTTCGCTGGCTCCGTTGTTGGATAAGTTCGATCAGCGCAGTTTCCTCGATCAAATTGGTGTCCCTGTTCCCAGATTCACCGCAGTTCAAGCACTCGCGGCTGATTTAGAGCAGTTCGGTTTGCCTGCGGTTTTGAAGGCACGTCGTCACGGCTATGATGGTCAGGGAACCTTTGTTTTGCGGCATCCCAGTGATGTGGATTTGGTTAAGGCACAACCTGCTGCCGACCATTGGCTGCTCGAAGCCTTCATTCCGTTTGAGCGGGAGTTGGCCGTGATGGCGGCTCGTTCTATGACTGGAGAGACGGTGATTTATCCGGTGGTGGAAACGCTGCAAAAGAATCAGGTTTGTCAGCGAGTTTATGTCACGCCGATGCCGGATGCAGTCACCGAAACGGTTGGGGCGATCGCTCGCCTGATTTTGGAACGATTAGATTATGTCGGGGTGATGGGGATTGAATTTTTTCTCGATCGTGACGGGCAAGTGTTGGTGAACGAACTAGCTCCCCGCACCCACAATTCTGGACATTACACCCTTGATGCCTGTGTTACGTCTCAGTTTGAGCAACAGTTGCGGGCAGTGTGCGGTTTGCCGCTAGGAAGCCCAGCGCTAACCTGTGCGGGTGCAGTAATGATCAATCTGTTAGGCTACGACACCGCAGAAGCAAACTATTTTGTGACAAGACAGCAGCAGTTGAACAAATTATCATTGCCGATGTGCCTCTACTGGTATGGCAAATCTGCCCGTCCGGGACGCAAACTCGGACATGTGACGGTTTTACTTGAAGTGGGACAGGGACGACCGCAAGCAGAAGCCATCGCTGAACAGATCGAGCAAATTTGGTATGGTCAAGCAGGTTCTAGATGATGAGTTGAGCAAGCCTATTTCTAAAATTAAAGCACTCATTAGAACTGGAACATTGCACTCAACCATAGACCATTCTGACGGAGATTTAATTTGGCTCGTGAGAATCCTTCCCCATCCTCGAAGTCAAAACTGTTGAAGCGATAGCCAAGCTGAAGTGATGCAAGGCGAGAGAGGCGATATTGGACACTAGCTAACAGATTCCAAGTCAAATTTTCATCAGCACCGATATTAAACCCGGACACGTCTCCCCGAAATCCAAGTGACCAACGTTCAGACAAACCTAACCCAAACTGTGCCCCAATCAGGGGTTCGACGAGGGTTCTAGAAAAGCGAAACTCTCGATCGATACGCGGCAACGCATCATCCGAAATTGGCAGGTTCTCGATGCGGATAGTGTCCACTTCAATGGTTTGTCTCAGAAAGTTAGTTCGCACTCCTAAAATGGGAGCAACCATAAATCGAGGATAGAAGCTGGACTCCTCCAGTGAACTATCTAAAGATGTATCGACTACGCGATAGGATACTGCTGCATCTACCGTGACCTGTTCGATAGATACACTGCCATTGGCCGTTATCTGAACGGGAGTATTGAGTCCAAGTTGTCGTTCTCCAAGTTGCTGTGCAATCTGTTGGAGTTGTTCAGGGTCAAACTGTTGAATGAAATCTCCTAGCCGTCTAGGAGTAGTCCGCTGGACAAACTGTAGTAGGCTTCCAGCAGAAAACGTTTGCCCCAGCCTTCCACTCTCTTCAGCGGAAATGTAGAAACCATCCAGAATGATTCCCCATCGATTGTTCTGCGCTCCCAACCGCAGTCCAGCATTAAAGGCGCGATCGAGGTTCAAAATGTCGTCCAACCCAAAATCAAGGGAAGTGCTGCGTCCATCCACTGTTACATCTGCTTGAACACCCAGAGGAATGAAGAAATAGGGTTCTACTGAAAATTGCCAGCGATTGCTAGGTGCAGTACCGGATAATGATTCGGCCGGCTGGGGAGTAGAATCGTCATCTTGAGCAGTGGGCGCGAATGGAACGGACGGTTCTGTAGGTTCAATCTCTGTAGGTTCAATCTCTGTAGGCTCAATTTCTGTAGACTGCATGACGGAATCGGAGGGTTCAGGCGCAATATCCTGAGCAAGAGAATTGAGCGGGAAAACGGTTTCTATGGACTCAATATTCTCTGCATTTCCTTCAGAGAATTCAACGAATAAAGGAGTAGCCTGCTGAAAAACTTGTGCTGAATAAACTGGGTTCTCTGATATAGGAAGCCAGCCTTCTGTAGAGGGATAATGCAAGCGATTGAGTTCGTTGAGGCTTCCATCGAAACTTGTAATCGTGGGGTTCTCAAAAGGCTCTGAAGGCTCTAAACCGATTAGTGAATTGGGTTCAAAGTCCGTGTGTTGGGAACCCTGAAGAACAGGGAATGGCTCCTCGGCCCGTACAGGCGTTGAAAGGACGAACGCCATTGACAAGATGCTGCTAACGCACACCCAAACGGGTTTCAGTAATAGGTGATCAAGGGTTGAATGATTGTTAGCAGTTGAGTCTTCTTGATCATGATGACCAATTTGAGTATTTCTGACTCGCATTTTTGGCTCAAGCATCATTCTTAAATCTGCTTCGTAAGCTATGCCAATAATTTCCAACTCCTGCAAAAGCGAAGCTTCAGGAGCTTTGTCATACAATGATTAAAGCTTCAGCATTTGCCAAACTGCTGTCTAGATTTCTTAATGACCTTGAATCATAAGAACAATATCACAGTCTTTATCTATTTCCAAGTAAAAAATATACAGCCTTTTCCAGGCAAGTGAGGTAGGCTTTGATCGGGGCAGCCCATACACCCCTTGTACCGCGCCGAGTGAAGCCGTCAACAACTTTCCATCAAAAATATTTATCATTTTAACGGCGCACTATTCACTATATTGACCTAGGTCAATGACTTTGCTTAGAATCTGTTCCTAAACGGTCATGGATCGTTATATGAGTCGTTTGATGAACGATCGCGTGTACTTCACTATAACTTTGTGGCGATCACGAAAGACAGTAAGGTTTACCAGAATCTACTCGGTTAATTTTTGGCTTTCGCTTCTCAAGTTCTAAAGTACCTCCTAAAGGGTTACAAACAAAGGTAAGGGATTATGATGTTCTTCCGCCGTTTGATTCGTGAAAACGCTATTCGCAAACCGGGGCTGAAGTGGCGAGTGATGCTGATGCTGGGGGCGATCATCAGTAGTTTGTGCCTCATTACCTTCATTCCCCCAATTGCTCCGCCAACTGCTCAAGCGCAACAGCCTTTCACAGGCACACCAGCCGCCAAACCCGCTTATTTTGATCGCCTGCTATCTGTGATTGATCAAGATGGCAATCGACTGATTGAGTTATTCAAAGACATTCACCAGAACCCAGAGTTGGCGTTCATGGAAACCCGAACGTCTGGGATTGTCGCAGAAGAACTGCGGGCATTGGGTTATGAAGTCAAAACTGGTGTTGGGCAAACTGGCGTGGTAGGCATTCTGCGGAATGGGGACGGCCCGACGGTGATGTACCGAGCCGACATGGACGCGCTGCCTGTGGAAGAGGAAACTGGGCTGCCCTACGCCAGCACCAAGCGGGTTGTGCAAGCCGACGGCAGTGAAGTGCCAGTGATGCACGCCTGTGGTCATGATGCCCATACCACCTGGCTGTTGGGTCTGGCAAAGGCGATGGCGGAGTTGCAATCGGAATGGAACGGGACGCTAATTTTGGTGGCGCAACCGGCAGAAGAGGGGGTTAGGGGAGCAAAGGCCATGGTCGAGGATGGTCTCTACACCCGTCATGGCGTCCCGGTTCCAGACTATTTGTTTGCAATGCATAGTGCTCCCGGCCCAACTGGGATCGTCGCCAGTGCACCAGGAATTCAAACCGCTGGCAGCGACCAGATTGATGTTGTGTTCAAGGGAGTGGGCGGGCACGGTTCTTCTCCCCATCTGGCGAAAGATCCGATTCTGATGAGCGCTCATGCCATCACTCAATATCAGTCGATCGTGGCGCGGGGGATTAATCCTCAAGAAGCTGCCGTAATTACGGTGGGTTCCGTTCAGGCAGGGAATGCAGCTAACGTGATTCCGGAAGAATCCCTGCTCAAACTCAGTTTGCGCTGGTTCAAGCCAGAAGTCCGGGAAACAATGGTACGCGGAATTCGCTCTGTCAATGAGTCTATTGCGCGAGCCTACGGGATGCCAGACGATCAACTTCCGACCCTGATTGAGAAAAGTGGCACGACCCCAATGGTGAACGATGCGGCAGTAATCGATCGCATCAATCCTCAACTGGCAAACTTAGTGGAAGCCAACAGGCTAATCACCAATTTTCCTGGCACAACGGGTTCTGAGGATGCCCATTTGCTCAAGGGCGACCATGACACGATTCAGTTCGGCTTCATTTTCGTTGGAGTAGCGGAACCGGCTCTTTTCGCCAAAGCCCAGACAGAAGGCAAAATGGTTCCTTTCTCAAACCACAACCCCAACTTTCAGGTCGATCTGAATGCGATTCCATTTGGTACTAAGGTGGCAGCGATGATGACGATAGGTTTTTTGCAGAATTAGCAGAATTAGCAGAAAGGTAATAAGTAGAAGAACCCAATGAAATTGATACCATTTTGGATTTTGGATTTGCGTTCGCGCAGCGTTGCGCAGCAACTTTTGAATTTTGGCAGCTTCGCGCAGCCATGGTTTTAGTCTGCGAACTGCCGCGTCCTCTGTTTAAATCGGTATGACTTAAAATTTGGGTTTCGACGGCGCTAAACCCCCATTCGACGGCGCTAAACCGAGCGAATGCTGAAGGTTAGCATGTTAAGCAGAGCCGCAACGCATCTGACCGTTCATTCTGTCCATTTACTTACCACTGCAACGAGATAGTGCATGCAGAATTGGATACTAACGAGAGCAGTAAATGGTGAACAAGCGTGAATGATATGTCGTTCAGTATTAATCTAGGGTTAGTCCGCAAATGCAAGTTTGGTTGTGTATATTTACGTTCAGATGACAAAGAGAATTCATAGATATCGACCTACACTGAACGGTATATTAAACGTTCAGATGATTATTTTGAAGTTTTTAATTTTTTTCAGTAGGACTTACGCACTTGAAGCTTGAAACCTCGATCCTCCCTATCTAAAGCCCCCTTTTCAATGAGGTTATGGGATCTCTTCTGCGTAAGTCCTATTCAGTTTAAATCAGGGCGGGTGTAGGTTTCTGTCACCACAAATCAACCTCGTCCTGTTCCACCACTTTTCAACTAGCTTTGAGGCATCCTACTCCAATACATCCTTACCAAGGCGCAGATATCGATAGCGGAGATACAGCCCCAAAGTAATTTGCTTCATAATCCAATAAAGCACTATCAGAATCACAAATGTAACCAGCGTAATCACAGCAGGTTGTTTGCTAATCAAATTCCTGACGGTTGTTCTGATAATGTCTCCTGGTTCATTGATAAAATCCCAGCTATTAAAGCGGTTAAATCGACCTAGGTAAATGCCAACAGCGCAGATCGCATGGGTCAAAATTTCGGAAGCCCACACCACCACGCGGTTCACGCCTTGCTTCTTCAGGTAGTAGCCTTGGTTGATCAACGACACAACATAAGCTTCAAAACCTCCTAACATCGCCGCTAAATGCACAGGAATAATTGCAAGGGCAATCACCCAAATTGAAAGACCATCTCTCGTGCCGCGAATCAGGTGAATGATGTCAGTCAGCATGTAGGGTGCATTTGGCAAAAAAGTAATAAACACAATCAGCAGCCCCCACCAGACCAACGATCGAGAAATTTTTTTGCGGCGAAATAACCAAAAGCTCAGCACGAGTGGAATGAAAGCAAGAAACAGATTCCACAAAATCCAACCACTGTAGACATTGGAGAAACCCAGTAGCACTTCGTAAAGTTTTGCACTCATAAGTCCGATCGTCCGATCAATCAATTGATGTGATGCGCTTTACCCTAGATTAACCTTCACTGAAGTGGGGACGGCAAGAGGGCAGCAGGCAGCAGGCAGCAGGCAGCAGGCAGCAGACACAATCAAAAGCTTCTTTTGCCCCTTCCTTTGTTTTACCCTGCACTCTCTGCCCTTTAAAGAAATTGAAGAAGAGTTGAAGTGAATTTAGAAGCGCAAGGATCGTACAGGCATGTAACGATTTTTTTACGGCTTTTGACATTTATTTACAAACATAAATCCTATTTATCAATGCGCTAAGAAGTTTCAAAGTTGTGCTTATCACATTCCTGATATATTTTGATTGAACCCATCGAATGGGGCAAATATAAAGATAGGATTAAAGATGAAATTTTAATTTCACCTAATTTTTGCCCTGATTCGTGCGGACTTAATTCACCAGTACTCGCTGTTGTTTGAGGTTGCGTTAGCATTCTTGCTCTTAGTTTGCAAGGGGCAAGGCGGGGTTCCGATGTTCGGATCGAACAAGTTCGGATCGAAGTGATTCACAGGAAGGGAAACATGTCTTATTCTCAAACCAAAACCCAGGCTAAAACTGGGTATCAGGCAGGCGTAAAAGATTACCGTCTGACTTACTACACGCCTGATTACACCCCCAAAGATACCGACATTTTGGCAGCTTTCCGGGTAACTCCTCAGCCTGGCGTTCCTTACGAGGAAGCAGGTGCGGCTGTTGCGGCTGAGTCTTCAACAGGAACCTGGACAACCGTTTGGACTGACCTCTTAACCGATTTGGATCGCTACAAAGGTCGTTGCTACGATATCGAGCCAGTGCCCGGTGAAGACAACCAATTTATCGCCTACATCGCCTATCCCCTCGATCTGTTTGAGGAAGGCTCTGTCACCAACATGCTGACCTCGATCGTGGGGAACGTGTTTGGTTTCAAAGCGCTGAAAGCCCTGCGTCTAGAAGACCTGCGGATTCCGGTTGCCTACCTCAAAACCTTCCAGGGCCCGCCCCACGGCATCCAGGTTGAGCGCGACAAGATCAACAAATATGGTCGTCCGCTGCTCGGCTGTACGATTAAACCTAAACTGGGTCTGTCGGCGAAAAACTACGGTCGTGCGGTCTATGAGTGTCTGCGCGGCGGTCTAGACTTCACCAAAGACGACGAAAACATCAACTCTCAGCCGTTCCAACGCTGGCGCGACCGCTTCACCTTCGTGGCTGAAGCCATCCACAAAGCGCAGGCTGAAACAGGTGAAATCAAAGGTCACTACCTCAACGTGACGGCTGCTACCTGCGAAGACATGCTGAAGCGGGCTGAGTATGCGAAAGAACTCGGAATGCCGATCATCATGCATGACTTCTTGACGGCTGGCTTCACCGCCAACACAACCCTGTCGAAGTGGTGCCGTGACAATGGCGTGTTGCTGCACATTCACCGAGCCATGCACGCGGTAATCGACCGTCAGAAGAACCATGGGATGCACTTCCGCGTGTTAGCCAAGTGTCTGCGGATGTCGGGTGGCGATCATATCCACACCGGAACCGTGGTGGGCAAGCTCGAAGGTGACAAAGCCGTTACCCTCGGTTTCGTAGACCTGCTGCGGGAAAACTATGTAGAGCAAGACCGCTCAAAAGGCATCTACTTCACCCAAGACTGGGCTTCCATGCCAGGTGTGATGGCTGTCGCTTCCGGTGGGATTCACGTTTGGCACATGCCCGCACTGGTGGAAATCTTCGGCGATGACTCGGTGCTTCAGTTTGGTGGTGGTACGCTGGGACACCCTTGGGGGAATGCGCCGGGTGCAACCGCAAACCGTGTGGCGCTAGAAGCTTGCGTGCAAGCTCGCAACGAAGGCCGTGACCTGATGCGTGAAGGTGGCGATGTGATTCGGGAAGCTTGCCGCTGGTCTCCTGAATTGGCGACCGCCTGCGAACTCTGGAAGGAAATCAAGTTCGAGTTTGAAGCGCAAGATACGATCTGATGAGTTTGGATTGCGGATTTTAGATTTTGGATTGATGCTAAGCAAAGATCTGAAATCTAAAATCCAAATTCTCAAATCCAAAATTTTCGTCAGATTATGGATGTAAAGCAGATTGCGAAAGATACGACCAGGGTGCTGATGAGTTACCTGACGTATCAAGCTGTACGCACGGTGATTGCTCAGTTGAATGAAACTGATCCGCCCAGAGCGTTCTGGCTGCAAAATTTTTCGACCCGAGAGCGCGTCCAGGATGGTGAGCTTTTTGTGCGGGAACTGTTCCAGGAAAGGCAGGATTTGGCGTTCCGAATTCTAACTGTCCGAGAACATTTGGCGAATGAGGTCTGCGAGTTCCTGCCAGAAATGGTGCGAACTGGAATTCAGCAAGCCAACATGCAGCAACGCCGTCAACAGCTAGAACGCATGACGCAGTTTGATCCATCGACCGTAGATACTGCGGCTGATTCTCCACCAGAGGCTTCCAACGAATCCGACAATTCTTGACTGTTCTCCAGGACAGTCGTCTATTCACGAAGAAAGTAACTAACGAAAGCCATGAAAACTCTACCTAAAGAGCGTCGATACGAGACTTTTTCCTATTTGCCTCCGCTCAGCGATGCCCAAATTGCGCGTCAGATTCAGTACACCATCGAGCAGGGCTATATTCCTTGCGTAGAATTTAACGAAGATTCCGCAGCCGAAACTTGCTACTGGACAATGTGGAAGCTGCCTTTGTTCAACGCCAGAACTCCCCAGGAAGTGCTGAGCGAAGTGCAACAGTGCCGGTCTGAGTGCAGCAACTCCTATGTGCGTGTGGTTGCCTTTGACAACGTGAAGCAGTGCCAAGTGATGAGCTTCATTGTGCATAAGCCCAACGCGGGTGGCTACCGTTACTAAGAAGGTTCGAGCTTCAGTTTTGAGCCTTAGATTTTTTGACTTTGAGGCTCAAATCGGTTCCCAAACTGAGGAGTGAATCTACTCCAGCCAGTCTTGCTTGAGAGAGTGACGGCCGGATGATCCGAACTAACTCCAACAAAAATAAGGAGGTAGAGCAATCTGCCTCCTTTTATTCATCGCTGAGCCGCTGCCCTAAATTCCCCTTTAAAATTAGTTACGAATTTCAATTCTGCCTGCATATGCTGCTTCTAAATAAATGCCGCTACCGCTGGGAAATTGAGCCGGATTTTTATCGATTTCAATATATACAACTTTGGCGGGAAGCGGCGGAATGGGTAAACTTGCTAGGGTTGCTAGAGTGCTGCCAATTCCGGCGGGCACGTCGGTAATAAGCAATGTGTTGCCGCTCCATTTCACTGCAACGTTGCTGCTATCAGGATTTGTTTTAAACTCAACTTTGGAAATATTGGATGTATCAGTTGTAATCGAAAATGCCATATTCAACTCCTGGGATTGAGTTAGCGTTTACAAAGAACTTCCATTTGAGGTTCATTTAGTTTCATTGTGTGATTTCAAACCTTTCACTGCCAGTACCCGCACAGGTACTCTTCCAAACTGCCTTAGGATTGGGGATTGAATCAATCCGTAAACTGGATGGGCGGGTTGAGCTGATCAATGGGCATCTGGCAATCGATTTGACCGCAATACCCGCTCCTACCCACGATCGAACGGATTGAATTCCCATTCCTTAGCAAAATTCGCACCAAGCGCCAAACCTAAACCGAGTTCAACTGCCTTCCTATGAGTTATTATCTTTCTCCTCGTTTTCTCGATAAGCTTGCCGTCCATATCACCAAAAACTACTTAGATCTCGCTGGTGTAAAAGTACCGCTAATTTTGGGTGTCCACGGACGCAAAGGAGAAGGTAAATCTTTTCAATGCGATCTGGTGTTTGAGCGGATGGGTGTGGGTGTGGTTCATATGTCTGCCGGAGAGTTAGAAAGCCCAGATGCGGGCGATCCGGCTCGTCTCATTCGGCTCCGTTACCGAGAGGCGGCCGATTGGGTGAAGGTGAACGGCAAAATGGCAGTCTTGATGATCAACGACATTGATGCAGGGATGGGTCGGATTGATCAGTTTACGCAATACACCGTTAACACGCAGCTTGTCGCAGGCACGTTAATGAATATTGCTGACAAACCCACCGACGTACAGCTTCCTGGCAGCTATGATGCTGAACCGATCCAGCGCATCCCGATTGTGGTGACAGGCAACGATTTTGCTACGCTCTATGCTCCGTTGGTGCGCGACGGACGGATGGAAAAGTTCTACTGGGAGCCGAACCGTGCCGATCGGATTGGGATCGTTCGTGGCATTTTTGAGCGAGATAGTGTCTCTTCGAGTGATATTGAGAACCTAGTTGACACCTTCCCCACTCAATCGATTGACTTCTACAGCGCGCTGCATTCACGCCTCTATGACGAGCAAGTGCGTCAGTTCATTCAAGAAATTGGCATCGATCGCGTTTCATCGCGTGTTGTGAATAGCGCCGAGAAACTACCTGATTTTCGTCAACCCAACTTTAGCCTAAGTCATTTAATTGAGCTAGGGCAACTCATGGTGGAAGAACAGCAACGATTGCAAGAATTGCGGCTTGTTAGCGTTTATAACAACCTTCAATCTAATCCAGCTTCTCAGTCCCACTCCCCCACTCAAACTCATCAACCTCAACATTCTGCGGTCTCTTCGCTTCAACCTTCACCCACACCTTCCCATTCCGGTAACGGCATGGCGGCGCAGGGAAACGGCGCGACTCATAGGGCTGTTACACCACGCTCAACCGACCTTGCTGACGATACCTTAAGAACGCTACAAAACATCCTCGACGGCGGACAGAGGCTCGGCATCGAATTGGTGGATGCTCGACGATTCCGCACCAATTCATGGCAGAGTTACAGCATGATTCAACCGAGCGCCAATGCTTTAACGGAAGCACAAGCGGCTCTGTCTGCTTGCCTTGCTGAGCATCCGCAAGACTACATTCGGCTTGTTGCCATCAACCCTACCGATCGTCGTCGGACTAGCGAGATCATCGTGCATCGCCCTTGAGCAGATCATCGCAGCGAACTAACGCGCTTCGCACTGATAAATAAATGAGTTGTCGCTTCTCTGGACGATCAGCCGTTCTGCTTCTGCCAGCGTGACATTCCTTCGATCGGGATAGTTGGCGACCTGCGGCTGACAGTCATAGCGAAAATCATTCGCTGAAGCGGTGGTTGGCTCGCAGATGTAAGCAAACTTCTTGCCACTGCGCTGCATCAACAGCCGTTCAGCTTCGTCTAACCGAACATTTTCCGCATCTTCATATCCTCTGGCTTGGGCTTCGCAATCATACCGAGTGGAGGCAGAAGATGACGGCGGTGATGAAGGAGTAGAGGTTGGTGGTGATGTTGGTGGAGCAGCAGAACGAGCCGGACTCACTATGACCTCGACGGTTTCAGGGGCACCTTGGGTAATGACTCGATAGGCAGTTGTATTGATCCACTGCAACTCATCGTCTACCGTAATCCGGGCTTGCACAACGTAGGTAAATCTCGGATCGATTTCGCTCGGATCATAATTGAGCGTGAAGGCAAAGGGAACTTGTCGCCCTTCTGTTTCAATAATCTGTTCGGCAATCGTGACGGCAGGCGCATCTAACCGAGAAACTTCCTGCAACCTGACTTCAACAACCGCGCTGGGAGGCAGGGCGATTCGCTGACGGTAGGTGACAGTACCCGAAACTTGACCAGACGCTTGCGTTTGAGCCATCATCAAAAACCTTGAGAATGTCCCCGAAGAGGAAGGTTGAGCCATACTGCTCTGAGGCAGCAGAACCGCAGAACACAAAACCGCCGCGCAGAGAAACCGTAGCTGTAATCGTCGCCTTACCATCATCGCTGCTTACCTACTGTTCAGGATCACCGCCGCTAAACTTCCACAAGCTGTAGCATCTCATCTTCTTCAGGTTGCCAGCCCTGCTGCCTCAGTCGTTCAATCGCCTGATCGATCAACACTAGCCCCTGATCCAGGTTTTCAATTACCGCCAGCTTGCCGCGCAGTTCTGCCGCGTATAGAAAACCCTTTGCGTACCAGGTCATATGCTTACGCGCCTGCCGGATGCCTCGTTCACCCTTATATTCCCACAGCATTTGCAAATGGTCGCGGGCACATTCCAGCCGTTCAATTGGGTTTGGAGGTGTGAGTAATTCGCCAGTTTTCAGGAAATGATCCACCTCACCCACCAAGAACGGATAGCCTAACGTGCCGCGAGAACACATGACGCCATCGGCTCCGGTTTGCTCTAGACAGCGCACTGCCGCATCGACTGAGAAAATATCGCCATTAGCAATCACCGGAATCGAGAGCACCTCTTTCACTTTGGCGATCCACTCCCAGCGAGCCGAACCATTATAGCCTTGGGCACGAGTCCGTCCGTGCAGGGTCAGCATCTGCGCTCCGGCGGCTTCCATCCGTTGGGCAAACTCCACCGCATTGATTTCTTTGTCGCTCCAGCCAATTCGCGTTTTGACGGTGACAGGCACAGATACAGCTTGCACCACCGACCGCACAATCGCTTCCGCTACTTCCGGCTGCCGTAACAGGGAAGAGCCACCGCCATTTTTGGTGATTTTGTTTACCGGACAGCCCATGTTGATATCGATCGTGTCTGCCCCTTCCTGAACTGCCATTTGGGCCGCTTCTGCCAAAAAATCGGGACGGCAATCAAACAACTGAATGCTGATTGGGCGCTCGTTTGGATCAATCTCCATAATTTTAGGCAACTGCTTCACATAATGCAGCCCAGTCGCGTTTACCATCTCGGTATACATCATCGAGTTGGGCGCATAGCGTCGAACCAGCCTGCGAAACACCAGATCGGTCACGCCCGACAGCGGCGATTGCAACACCCGACTATTGACCTCAAAGGAGCCAATTTTCAGCGGTGTCGAGAGCCGATCTTTGAGACTGGAAGACAGCGTAGCCATGTTGCTCACAGTTTTCAGAATTATAAAAACTTACCCCTCCGTATTTTAGCGGTCTACTTCTCCCGTTGACAGCGCCTCTAAAGTAACGGTGAGATTCAGAGCAGGGGAGCCGAGCTTCCGTCAAAACTGCCCTGCTCTAAACTGGCGAAAGACCTACGACGACAGGTAAGTGTACCGACTCAGGCTTTGCTCGTAGTTTTGTAGCAAAAGTTGGGCTTCTGCTAACGTAATCCGGTTTTCTTGCAACGCTTGTTCGGCACGGCGGCGAATGTTTTCCACCAAGTCTTCTGAGTCGTACTGCACATAGCCCAATACTTCCTTCATCGTGTCGCCTTTGACGACGTGTTCAATCTGGTAGCCTTTGGGCGTCAGCTTGATGTGAATGGCGTTAGTGTCGCCAAACAGGTTGTGCAGGTTGCCCATAATTTCTTGGTAGGCGCCGTTGAGGAACATGCCGAGATAGTAGGGTTCGTGGGCAGACTGCGAGTGAGAGACTGCCACCTGTGAGCTAAGGGTTTTGGGCAACTGGGATTCGGGCGGCTGCGGCTCGGAGTTGCTCTTAGGCTTGAGGGCGTGCAGTTCTAAGACATACTTTACGTCACGCAGATCGATAAATTGATCGATTTTGCCGTCGCTATCGCAGGTCAGGTCAGCCAGTGTGCCGCGTCGGGTGGGTTCCTCGTCAAGTCGGTGAATCGGCATGATCGGGAAAAGTTGATCGATCGCCCAACTGTCCGGCGCAGACTGAAACACCGATAAATTGATGTAGTAGATCGACGCCATGATCTTTTCCAGATCTTCGAGATCATCGGGCACGTAGTCCTGCTGGCGCACGATTTCTAGAATTTTGGCGCAGCAAGCCCAGAACAACCGCTCTGCCCTAGCCCGATCGGTGAGGCTGAGGTAGCCAAACCCGAAAATGCTGACGGCTTCTTCTTTGAACTGCGTCGCGTCGTGGTAGGCTTCCTGATAGTTTTCGACGTTAATCGACTGGTAGGTTTCGTAGAGATTACGGATCACCAGCGGATCTTTGTCGTCGGGCGGTTCGGGTACGTTGGGCAGCACGTCGCTGGTGCCCAACACGTCGAACACCAGCACCGATTGATGGGAGGCAATCGCCCGCCCGCTTTCGCTCACCAGCGTCGGCATCGGCAGTTTTCGCTCTTCGCAGGCTTCCTTCACTTCTGCGACTACGTCATTGGCGTAGTTTTGCATACTGTAGTTTTTGGAAGCGTAGAAGTTGGTTTTGGAGCCGTCGTAGTCTACGCTGAGGCCGCCGCCCACGTCGAGATAGTTCATGTTGGCTCCGAGGCGGGCTAGCTCCACATAAATTTGGCTGGCTTCCCGGATCGCTTCTTTGATGACGGTAATGGCGGAAATCTGCGAGCCAATGTGATAGTGCAAAAGCTGCAAACAGTCCAGCATATCGGCTGCCCGCAGTTGTTCAACGGCGCGAATAATTTCGGGAACGGTCAGCCCAAATTTAGCCCGATCACCTGCCGACGTACCCCAGCGGCCAATGCCTTTCGCACTAAGTTTGGCCCGAACTCCCAAAATGGGTTTGATGCCGATTTTACGAGCCGCTTCAATCGCCAGATCGACTTCTTCAATTTGTTCAATCACAATGATCGGCGTGTGCCCTAACCGTTGCGCCAATGCCGCCGTTTCGATATACTCTCGATCTTTGTAGCCGTTACAGATTAGCAGCGAACCCGGTGTATCTAACGTAGCCAACGCAATCATCAATTCTGGTTTCGATCCGGCTTCTAAACCAAACTGATGCGGTTTGCCGAAGCGCACCAAATCTTCGATCAAATGGCGTTGCTGGTTGCATTTGGTTGGAAATACACCGCGATACACGCCCCCGTAGTTGTAGCGAGCGATCGCTTTCGCAAAGCAGGCATTCAGTCGCTCGATTCGGTCTTCGAGAATGTCAGAGAAGCGGATCAGCAGGGGTAAACCCAAATTTCGCTGTTTCAGGGCGTTCACTAGCTCATACAAATCGAGCGATCCGCCCCGATCGCCTTGCGGAGAAACCGTAACATGACCGGCCGCATTGATCGAAAAATACGGCTCACCCCAACCGTTAATCCGATACAGTTCCTCGCTGTCTTCGATCGTCCAGCGGGACTTAGACTGAAGCTCTAAAGCGGGAGTTTGCTGTGCTGCGTCGGATGTTTGGGTTTCTGGCAGCGGAGCAGCATCTTTCGGAGATTCGACTGATTTATCAGCTTGAGCGGCGACGGTCGATTGTCTTGGCATTCTTGGCGTTTTGACCCCACAAAATAAGTGTTTGAATTGATCAGTCTATCGCATTCACTTGATAAGTGTGGGTAGTGTGGTAGACCCGACAGCGTTAAAACGCCAGGGCCCGCTGCGGAAAATTACTTCTTGAGCATTCGAGATGATTTACGACAGGGCAAGCGTGTATGCCATTCCGCCGCGATTGGCTTCCTCTCTGTTTCAGTAGGCTTCAGTAGGCGCTCATTTCTTCATCTGTTTCTTGATCTTTCTTGATCTGTGAAGTCGAACTGTCTCAAAGCTTCCTCTAGCCAGCGACTGCTTGGTTGACGATTGCAAAACGGTCAACGTCTGACTTTCAATAAACTCTGACTTCTGGCTTTTTCTTCCTTGCGCTCATTTTTTAATTGTCGAATAATTCCGCTGCTTCTGGCGGTATGCTGCCTTACTCAAGGCGATCCTGACTGCCCTGCGCGCCTCGAAATCCGGGACATCGATAAAAGCGCTGGTGATCCTATCCGTACAATAGATTTCGTTCCTTTTCCTGTTAATTCCATATCTTCTGTTAATTCAATAACAGAGATTGGGCATGTTGAAAGTGAACACAATATTAACTGTGGGTTGCAGCGCATCTATGTCAAGTGTTGGGCTAAACAAATGGATTGTTAGTGGTCATCTGGCGGCAGATGCCCAAGTGAAGACGGTTGATTTGCGTAATGGAGAACAAGCGCAATTAGCAGAAACGACTTTGTACGTTCGTAAACCGCGCGACCGGAAAGAATCATTTACAGTTAAACTCACGATCTGGGAAAAATCCTATGGATGGCGCAAGTTGCAGTTCTTAAAGAAAGGCTCAGTTGTAATTTGCACAGGCAGTGTTGAACCAAATCCATACGTTTCGAGTAATGGAAATGCGCCGAAAGCTGGTCTGGAGATGACCGTGCTAGATATTGACTTGGATATGATTCGGAATCATGAAAGTGAAGAGGCACAGGGCGCTTCTCAAGAGGATCATGGCTCTGAAAGCTCTGAAAAGTATGAATCTCATGCTGCCGAAGATAACGTACCTATCTTGAACTCCTAAACGGGTTGCATCTGAAAGATTCCCGGCTTCTCAAGCTGTGTCACTCGGTAACGGTCAAGTTTTAGTTTTCATCCCAGAAGCCGGGAACCTATGCTGCCTTGTCATATCTCTAACTTGTCACATCTCTAATCGGTGATAAACCTGTGAATTTGAGGTGGCTTACTGAGGGAGCGCTGGCTCTACAGGTAGTAAAACAGCAGGAATATATCGGCTTAGCTCTTGAATCAGACGGTGTGCTTGATGGTTATAAAGTCGCAGTTCTAGAGAGTTTGGGAGAGCGTTCATAAACGCTCTAGATGCGTCAAGATTATAACCAGAAATACGATGTAAGATAGAGCTAGCATCCAGCAGATATGAGGTATTCAGAGGTTTCTGGGCTTCTAGTCGCCAATGTTGTCGAGCAAACTGTTCACCATGCTCAATTCGTCGCAGTCCATTGAGGGAAGCCAAGATCACCAAGCGATCACCTACTGTGAGCCGAATATCGTCAGAAGGCATGAGAAACTCAGTGATATCAGCGCTCAGAATTTGATTCGGCTTCTGGTGAAAGATGGGCACGACTCCGTAGCCATAGGCGATCTCAGATAATAATTTTCCAACCAACGTGTCATGCTCGCTAATGGTGTATTCAGTCACTAAGATGGTACGGTCATTGAGGCGGAACAAGCTGAGGATATTTTCTCCAAAAGCTGCTCCAGCGAACGCCTCAGCAGAAAGCGCGTAGGCTGCCATCGCTTTTGCATCTGGGAAGATTTGATGTAGATTTTCGCTAAATCTTTGATTGAAGGTGCGAATCACTAGGTTAATTTCTCGGTTGTTCTGCTTCGCTGCATCTCTCGCAATCAGCGCAACTTCTAAATTAAACATCTGGTCATCTGTTAGCACCATCACACTTTTGGCGCTGGCAAGATTGACCTTTTGCAGTTCGGCAATGGGTTCGCCTACAATCACCGGAATATCGGTCAGCAATTTTGATAAGCCCTGCTGTTCGGTAATGGCTACAACAGGCTGCTTGAACTGCCGAAGCAACAAAGTCACCTGTCGCCCAAGCTGACCCAACCCAATAATAACGACATGATTGCGTTTAGGAATGGGAAAACGTTTTCGTAAAAAGTCAAATTGCGAAGAAAGTAAACTTTCGGCAATGAAACCGAATACGCCAAGAATGAATAAAAAGCTCGTGATGGTGATACTCAAACAAACAAAGTTGATCCAAGCTGGAATGTCGTCTGCCTCTCCAGCCTCTATCCCACCGAACACATCGCCATAGCCCCCTAACAAAAGAATTGCGCCATTCGAGATCGCTTTTGTCCAAGTCATGCCTTCGACATTGGTTTTGAGGAGAACCGTTGCCAACATCCACAGGCAAAAGGCTGCCAGCAAGCCAATCCCAACAGTTTTATAATTTCGCTGTGCCTGAATCCACTGGACTAGCTCTATGCTCTTCGCCCGAATGCCAGTTTGCAATACGCTGTGTAATTTTCTCCAAATCGATTGAGAACGCTGAGTTTGAGGAGATGGTTCATATGAACGAGACACGCGATTGATTTGTAAGCGAGTTGGCGTTTGCCCTAACGCTTCGATGTAGGCGATGGTGTCTCCCGCATGGGTGACGGTGTCGGGATGCCAGTGATAGAAAGTGTGTTCGGTGAGTGGCGTTGCAGGTTGGTCAGCAGCATGATAGCTCAGCAAACGGTAGTTTCTTTTGTGCAACAGCGAAGTGGGAAACCCGTCAAAGCGGTAATCTTTGGGCTGGATCTGCTGCTTGACCACCTGAAGCTGACAGTCTGCGATGCTAAAGTATCCTAAAATTTCTGTTCCCAACCCAGCTAACGCGAAGGCGGTTGCGGGCAGGCCGGTGGGTTCGAGCGCTACAAAGTTCCCCAACTGCTGACGCAATAGCTGATTCAAGTTTTGACGAGACGAACGCACGACTAAGCGAACTTCTGGATTTAGCCTGCGGGCAGCGATGGCGGCTTCAACATTGACCGTATCGCTGCTGGTGACAAGTAGAACCGCTCGACAGGTCTGAATCCCTGCTTTCAGGAGCATCTGATCATCCCGGCAATCCCCAATTAGGAGCGAGCCTTTCAAAAAATCTGGCAGTTCAGGGATTTCCCATTCAGATGGATTCACTTTTTCAATTGCCGTGATGTGAATCTCGAAAGATTTGAGCGTGAACCGCATTAAGTTAAACACACAATATTGCCCTAAGCTGCCCAGTCCACAGACGATGAAGTGATCGACATCCGGGGTTTCAGTGAATGGGTCAAGTGGCGACGATGGCAGCATGGGAGAGGATTGGGAGGAGTGGGTTTAGAGGGCAGCCTAGCGAGAGGGACAACACCAAACCAATCACAGTCATCTTGAGGGCGCTTTGAGGGCGCTGATGCTACTAGAATAGTCTAGATAAAGGGACTCCAGAATTATTTAATTCACAAAGAGTTCAAACTAAAGAATTCAAACTAAAGGGTTCAAACTGGTTGATCCTACGCTACGCTGTCGGTAATGAGTTTCATTCACTCGAACGACTGCGATGATCACGAACTCTACGTCTACTCCAGCCATTGCTTCCGGCATGTTGCGTCGCGTGCATCACATCGCGCTGCATGTCAACAATATGGAAGTTTCTCGCCACTTTTACGGCGTTATTTTGGGCTTGCGAGAGTTGCAAGGTGAAGAAGTGCCCGCGACGCTCAAAACTCTATTTGAGAAGGGAGAAGCGGCCAATTTTGTCACCCCTGATGGCACGGTTATTGACTTGTTTTGGAAGCCGAACTTAAATCCACCTGATCCTGATCCAACTCAAGAGTTTACCCGCGCCGGTCATTTGGCTTTTGACATCGAGCCACAGTGGTTTGACCTTGCAGTAGAAGCGCTGCATCGATACCAAGTGCCGATTGATCATGGCCCAGTCAGCCGTCCCACTGGGCGCGGCATTTACTTTTATGACCCAGATGGATTTCTACTAGAAATTCGTTGCGATCCGGTTTGAGTTATTACTCGCAAGTAAGCTAAGAAAATTTATGGCAGAAACACCCGAACCTAATCGCAATCCGTCCTGCCCTGCATCGGATGTTCAGGATGTTCAGGATGTTCAGAAAGATATTCGGTCGGGACGTCCGTTCTCGTTGGCAGAGGTGATTGGTCGAGAAGGAGGAAGTTTTCTGAAGGGTGAATCTCCGATTCCTCCCCTGTTTCAAGCCGTTGCAATTATTTACTGCTTCATCGATCAACACCTCTGCGATTCCACGGGGGCGGTTCAGATGACCTTGCAAAATTGGGTCAAATCAGACGAAGGGCGCATCAGTCAACATCTCAATTCACCCCTGAATGCGCTAAAAGGAATTTTAGAGGATATCACCAACCTAACAAAACCAAGTACGTTATATGAGTTTGTGAGGCAAGTCGATGTTCGATGGGGACAAATTTATGGTGAACGTCCGCATTTTCAACAGCCAGGACAGCCGCCGCATCCAGATGACGAATACACGCATGAATCAGTTCATCGACAGTTGATTGAATTGTTGAATCTGCTAGAAACTGAGCTTCAGAGCGATTGTGATAATCCGAAAGATAGGAACAAAAGGTAGGAACCCATGAACATTCCAGGCTACCTGAATAAAGATTCCCATAAAAATGTGATTTATTAACCTGGCAATCGTTGTTCAGGCAATACCGTGCTTCGACTACGCTCAGCACTCAGAGACCCAGTGGGTGAGCACTCAGAGATATACTGGTGAGCACTCAGAGACACACTGGTGAGCACTCAAAGACCCAGTGGGTTGAGCACTCAAAGACCTGGATGAGCACTCAAAG
>JAAUQT010000053.1 GCA_012033495.1 Cyanobacteria bacterium RM1_2_2
GTCGAACGGTGGTTGAACATAGTCGAACGGTGGGTTGAGCGCAGTCGAACGGTGGGTTGAGCGCAGTCGAACGGTGGGTTGAGCGCAGTCGAAACCCGAATTTTCAGTCATACCATTTTGGATTTTGGATTTGCGTTCGCGCAGCGTTGCGCTAGCAACTTTTGTCCTTTGGGAGCTTCGCGCAGCCATAGTTTCAGTCTGCGAACTGCCGCGTTCTTTGTTTAAATCGGTATCAGTTTAATTGGGTTCTTCTACTTAACGGTCACAATAGAACAGTTTGTAAAGTTCTTGGGTTGCTAATTCGGGGTATGGGCGTTCCAGATCCTTGGCTTCTGCGATGAAAACTTGACAATAACTGAGTGACACAAATTGAGCAACCGGGGATCTTTTAGATTCATCCTCTAAGTCAGCAAAACCGAATTTCTTGGGCTGCTCTGTGATCATTTTGATCTAGCGGGAAATCTAAAAATGATTAGGCCAAAACTTCATCTTAACAGTGCAAAAATCATTAATTTTCTGTGAGTAATGCTTATGCAGATTCGCTCCCTCTTGAAACAAATAGTTCTGACCACTCTAGCACTGGTTCTGGCAATTGGTTGTAGTCGAACAACTCCAGATATAATCTCGTCTCCTGAAGCAGATCCTTCCAACTTTAAGGTTGCCCTAGTTACGGTAGGGTCGAAAGACGATAACAGTTGGAGCCAGGCTTGTTTTGAAGGATTAACCCTAATCCAAGATAAATTTAATGCTCAAGTAGATTTCACAGGCAACATTGCTGATGAAGATAGTGAAGCTGCCATCCGCAAATACGCTCAAGCCGGCTATAACCTGATTATTGCAGCCAGCGGTGGATATCCTCCGGCCGCCGAAAAAGTCGCTAAAGAATTTCCGCGTACAAAATTTGCTCTCGTGACCACCTATCCCGGAAACAACAAAAACCTGGGTGCTGTTGCTTTCCGTTCTGGTGAAGCAGGATATCTAACAGGGACACTGGCAGCGATGAAAACCAAAACCAATCGAGTTGGCTATATGGTGGGGGCGCCTTACCCGGTTTACATAGAAGAAGAAGCCCTGTTTAGACGAGGCGTGGAAGCAACCAATCCCGCTGTAGAGGCTTCAACGGCTTTTCTCGGCACTTGGACTGACACTGCCAAAGCCACTCAAGTTGCGATGGAAATGGTTGATTCAGGAGTCGATATTTTAGTTATCAATGCAGATGAAGCTGGACTAGCTGCCCTAAAAGCCGTGACGCAAAAGCCCGGTGTTTCTGTGATTGGTTGGGCAAAAGATCAGCATGAGTTAGCGCCTGGAAAAGTGTTGACTAGCGTTCTGCAAGACATTCCTAATTTAGTACTCAATGCGGCAGTGTTGACTCAACAGGGTCGTTGGGAAGGGAAACTTTACAAGTTTGGGCTGAAGGAAAAAATTTATGACTTTGCCCCCTTTCGCGGCACGCTGACCCCTCAAGAGGAGGCTGCCTTTAAAGCGGTTCGGGAAGCCGTAACCACTGGCAAAATCGACGTTTCTCCATAGAAGATGTCTGAGCAGTAGTCTGCTGTTTAGTTCTGCAATTTGCTTCCTTCCTATTCTGCACTGCAAGTCTGATGAACAAGCAACGAAACGATGGTGCTCTATCTCCTGCTAGAGGTTTTCTACCTGATTCTTGGCGGCGTCTCTTCTCAATTGCCAACCAACTTCGTTATGGCTTAGTTTTTCTGGTTCTTTTGAGCTTACTGCCAGCAGGTGAATTGCTGATTCACCTCAGCTTTCAAGCCCAGCTTCAGCAATCGCGCTTGCTGCAAAAAGAGCGCAGTCTGGCCGCAGCAGGACAAGTTGACAATTATCTGGATGACTTGAAGCGAAAATTGAGCTATCTGGCTAGGGTTAAAGGACTAACAAACTTTCAACCTCAAGCGCAACAGAGCTTACTAGAAGGGTTGACTCGCCACAATGATGCCTATGAAGCGGTGGCAATTGTGAACCGGAATGGGCAAATTGTCACCTCAGTGTCATCTGATGTGCCCCTGAAATTAGAAAACATCGCAACTTCACCGCTGTTTATTCGTGTTTTTAAGCAACAGGAAGATTATGTCAGTCCTGTGGAAATCGATCCTCAAACCCAGCAACTCACCACGATTCTGGCGGTTCCCATTCGTAATGAGCAGGATGAAGTTGATGGGGTGCTGTTGGCAAGGGTAAATCTCAACTTCCTGTGGTTTATTGTTTCTCAAACCAATATTGGCAAGTCAGGCTATGTTTATATCGTTGATGAGCGCAACTTTCTGATTGCTGAAAAGGGCAGTCAGCCAGAGACCTTTCAATTACAAGATCTTTCCGATCGCCCCTTCTTTCAAACGTTAGTCGAATCAACCAACTCTGCTCAACTCAACGTATACCAAGGACTCAGACAAGTAGAAGTGCTAGGAGCCAGCACCTTTGTTCGCAGCGTTAATTGGCATGTTGTTGTAGAGCAGCCCACATCTGAAGCTTATGCTCCGGTTTACCAACTTCTGTCGGTGATGGGCGGCGCGTTAGTCTTTGTCACCATTGCTACGGTTGGAGTTGGCTTTTTGTTTATTCGTCAAATCATCATACCGTTACAACGGTTAACGACAGCAGCAATTGCACTCAGCGCTGGACAGTTAGAGACACGGGTACAAGTTCATAGCCAGAACGAACTCGGAACGTTAGCAACCGCATTCAATCATATGGCGGTTCAGCTAGAAGGGTCGATTGAAGCCGTTGAAGTAGAACGGAACTTTGTTGCAGCCATTCTCGAAACTGCGGGTGCGTTAGTTGTTGTCCTTGATCCACAGGGGCAGATCGTCCGCTTCAATCGCGCTTGCGAACAAATCACCCATTACTCTTTCAGTGAAGTAAACGGTTGCTACATTTGGGATTTATTTCTCAACGCAGATTCTACCGAACAAGCCAAAGCTAAATTTGAGTCTTTTCAGGCTGGCAATTTTCCGCAGCAGTATGAGGGCAGTTGGATCACTAAAGAGGGACAAATTCGGTTCATTTCCTGGTCAGATACAGCTTTGCTCGATGAGCAAGGCAGCGTTGAATATATTGTTAAAACAGGAATCGACATCACAGAACGAAAACAAGCAGAAGAAGAACTGATCGCATCAGAGCAACGGCTGTCTCTACTCTTTCATCAAACTTCTTTAGCTGTGATGGAATGGAATCTGGATTATAAAATTGTTTCCTGGAACCTAGCAGCAGAGAAAATATTTGGCTATACGGCTGATGAAATGATTGGACACAATGCAGTCAAATTTCTTGTGCCCGAACCCCTTCAGACTGAAGTAGATCAAATCATGAGGAATTTGCAAAAACAAAACAGGTGGAGGGTATAGCGCCAATGAGAATCTGACAAAAGACGGTAGAATAATCATTTGTGAATGGTATAACACGCCTCTAGTGAATGAATTTGGAAAAGTTGTCGGAATGGCTTCTCTAGCGTTAGATATCACCGCTCGTGAACAAGCCGAAGCAGAGCTAAAGCAAGCAAAAGAAGAAGCTGAAATTGCTCTCTACACCTTGCAGCAAACCCAAGCGCAACTCATTCAAGCAGAAAAGATGTCAGGGTTGGGGCAATTGGTGGCAGGGGTGGCCCATGAGATCAACAATCCAGTCAACTTCATTTATGGTAATCTCAGCCACACTGCTGAATACACGCAAAATTTACTAGACTTAGTACAGCTTTATCAACAAACCTATCAAGCATCTGATCAATATATTGAGAAAAAGGTTGAGGAAATTGACCTAGATTTCTTGATCGAAGACTTGCCTAAGATGCTGAACTCCATGAAAGTCGGAGCCGATCGAATCCGTCAAATTGTTCTATCATTGCGTAACTTCTCTCGCTTGGATGAGGCAGAAATGAAGCCCGTCGATATTCATGAGGGAATTGATAGCACTTTAATGATTCTGCAAAGTCGGCTCAAAGCAAGACCTGAGCGTCCCGCAATTGAAATTATTAAAGAGTATGGCGATCTGCCACTGGTTGAATGCTATCCAGGGCAATTAAATCAAGTATTCATGAATATACTAGCGAACGCAATTGATGCATTAAGTGAATTTACTCGAAATTCCTCAGAATCCATTTCTAATTCCACTGGCTGTATCACCATTCAGACCAAACTAGCCACCCACGAGTCTGAAACTAGCGACTCTAAGAATGTAGTTATCCAGATTCAAGATAATGGGCCTGGAATGACCCAACAGGTTATACAGCAATTGTTCAACCCTTTCTTTACGACAAAACCAACTGGACAAGGCACTGGATTAGGATTGTCGATCAGCTACCAAATTATCGTGGATAAACACGGTGGTTCTCTTCAGTGCTTCTCACAACCTGGACAAGGGGCTAAATTCTCGATCGAAATTCCTGTAAGGCAAAGGGCTGTAGCGTCGAGCAGCTATTAATCAAAAACCGTCTCATGGTTAGAGACGGAGAGAAAGCGGATAGCGGATCACTGCCAATCACTGGATACTAGCGAATTAAATGAAGAACATCTCGAACAACGCTGTATCCTGCCCAATCCCAAAGCAAGTAAGCAACAAATCCAATCATGGCTAAGCGTCCATTCCAAAGCTCTTGCTGAGGAGTCCAACCAAATATCCAGGCATTTCGATCTACGCCATTGTATTCCATAAACAATGGCGACACAGAGGTAATCTGTCCAGTTTTCACTTCTGCATCTGGTGCATTGTTAGCTGTAGGATTTGAATCAGTTTGCATGTCTTCCTCCTTGTGTTCCTATATGTAGGCTACAGATAGCATCATGGTTTCACATTTAACTTTAGAGAGAACCTTTTCATAACATTCATCTCGCTGTTCGCAGTAATGATCTCATTTACTAGCATTGGCAGTCAGTCCTGTTCCTTTGGTCAGTAAGCCTGGCTTCACAAAACCATAGTAATAAGCAATTCCTGCCGTCAAGAGGCTGAGCAAGACGTTGCTGCCATAAAGCGGCATCATGCCGAATAAGGTTTTGGTGAAGGGAAATAGACCCAAAATTGCTTGTGCACCATAGATGACCGTAAAAATTTGGTGGAATGCGATCGCACCACCGATGCTCGTGAAGGCGGCAAGCCCCCACAAACCAACTAGAATACCGATTGCATTGTGGAAGTAATTTGTTGGAAATATGCCGAACAGATAGCCATATCCAGGTCCGGGATAAGCGCTAGTTGGACTGTCAGTTACGCCTGGTATAAAGGTAATTCCCGATACAAATCCTGACAAGCCTAGCAGTAAGAAAATGACTCCTAGAACTAAGGCAGCAGTACGAATCTTCATTATGTCTGGCTGTTGTATCATGGTTGCTCTCCTAATGTGTCTTGTTCTACAAGCTGTAACTGTGAGTACTCAATTCAAGACTGATTCATTTAAATTGATGCAGATAAATTGATGCAGAAACGGAATACAGAGCTTCAACGGACTGAGTAAGCCTTATCAAGTTCCTACGCTTAGCCGGATACCTCAAGAAATAGCAATGCTGTAGAGTATTTATGGATGCTGTCTGGTTGCATTTGGTGAATGCTTTTACAGATTCTTTTCTAAGTTAGAGATTATAGCTCTGTTATCCGTCTGTCGTCGGAAACATCCTAGATTAAGAACATTAGTGTATGAGAATACAAACTGATGCAAGGATAGTAAGCGGTTATGGTATTTGAATAAAAATTGTTCAATTGAGTTCCGAAAAACTTCCTAATCCATCTACAGGATGAGGCGGAAGAATTAAATAGACGTTAGAAGTGACTGTATTGTAAGAAGATTTAGAGAGAAATTTGGGAAAACCTGGTGAGAGGAGACTTGTTATCAGTTCCAACTCATTCACAATAACGAAACGCGAAAGTAATTTTGTTGTCGCTAGTCAACAAAAATCTTGATCGATGTGAACTGAATGTGAATTTAAGAGCTACCTGCTGCGTCATAGTCCTCTAGCTTCAAATACTTTATGAATCCTGTTCCTATTAAAAAAACTGCTTCAGAAAAGAGTGCTGCTTTAGGGGTGACTAATCGAAAGGCGATTGACTCACAAAGATGGGAGCAGGATTTCAGCCCTTTGTCTCAAACTCAACCAGTATCTCAGATTGACGCAGTTGAACCTGTGGGACAAATTGATTCTGCAAATGCTGAGCGAGGTCGTTTAATTATTTTAATTGATGGCTCGAATCTGTTCTATGCAGCGCTACAGCTTGGTATCGAAATTGACTATGCCAACTTACTAAATTATCTATCCACAGGGGGACGGCTCATTCGCGCACTTTTCTACACAGGAGTCGATCCGGATAATGATAAACAGCAGGGCTTTTTAAATTGGATGGGACATAATGGCTATCGCGTTGTAACAAAAAAGACGACGCAGCTAGCCGATGGATCTAAAAAAGGAAACCTTGACGTTGAGATCGCTGTAGATATGATGCGTCTGGCTCACTGTTGCGACACGGTTATTCTAGTAAGTGGCGATGGTGATTTTGCCTATGCGGTTCAAAATCTTCTTTATCAAGGAGTTCGTGTAGAAGTTGTTGGGTTACGTTCTATGACCAGCCTTAGCTTGATCAACGCAGCCGATCACTATATTGATCTCGGTTCTCTTAAGCAGTGCATTCAGCGATTGTAGTTCCTTGGGAACAATTCGTAATCTATATTGTATTCTAAATATCGAAATCATATGTCTTCTACCGTATTGATCACAGGTGCTTCTCAAGGAATCGGGAAGGCGACGGCTTATCTATTTGCTAAACACGGCTACAACATTGTGTTAGTGGCTCGCCAGATCGAGCGACTTAAGGCAGTTGCCCAAGACCTTCAGCAGCTAGGATGCTCTGCGCTCCCTGTTTCTACAGATGTGCGGCAACCTGAACAAGTCACTAATTTGATTGAAACCGCACTGGCTCATTACGGCTCAATTGATGTGCTGATCAATAATGCAGGGGTGTATATTTCAGGCCCTGTTGAGCAGTTTTCTTTAGAAGATTGGCATGTGGCGATTGATACTAACCTATGGGGATATATTCATACCGTTCATGCGCTGTTACCGCATTTGCTAGCCCAAGGCAAAGGCACAATTGTTAACGTCAGTTCTATTGGTGGCAAAACGGCGATTCCCTATCTGACCCCATATACAACGAGTAAATTTGCAATTACAGGCTTCACTCAAGCGTTGCATTCAGAACTGGCTCCTAAAGGAATTCAGGTTTGTGGAATTTACCCGAATTTGATTAAGAGTGATTTTCTAGAACGAGCTATCTTTCAAGGGCAGGATGTTGAAGATATCGAATCTCGACGTAAGCAAGTTGAACAAGTTTTGCGGCTTCCTGGTGTCGAAAAACCTGAAGATGTTGCTCAAGCAATTTGGGAGGCAGTCACTCATCAACGGGCAGAATTTTTAGTCGGCACAGCCAATGTAGCTGCTGCGGCTAATGGGCTATTTCCGGGTGCAATGCAATGGTTGTTGAGAAATGTATTCAAGCACAAAGGTTAGTCCTAATCAAGCAAGAAGCATGACAGGGCGTGATTTTTAAGATCTAAAAACAATCCCTTTGATCAAAGACGCTAGGGTATTTCTGTTAGCTGATGAAATTGAGGATTGAAAGCATAGAAACCTAAAGATAAGGAGTTTCTAGAAAAGATGATCCCCGCATTAGAGGGGCGTTCGCGTAGCGGGTGCAAAGCACTCAGCCTTTGGGCGATCATTTCTCCATCCGTTGTACAGCCTACCTGCCCAATGCTTTGCCCTCACAGGGGTATATAGCTTCTTAGAAATTTCCTAAAGTGAGTTTAATTTAGTCAATTTTTAATTCATCAAAGTTTGTATTAATCGTCACGTTGAGAAATAGATTAAAGTTGCCTCTTTTGCATGAACTCGAATCAGCAGAAAGTATAGAGTTCAATTTAGGAGCAGATTAATCATTCAATGATCTCTCTATTGATTGATCTATTCACTATATTCAAACGATAGAAACAAATAGCAACAACTCAATAGAGGATAGAAGCACTGGTTTCTATCATGACTCTACACAATGTTTTGTTGATGCGTTTTGCTTTTGCAACTAGATTGAGGACATCACATGTTTTATCATCAGAAACGATTGCAGTATTACACTCGCCCTGAGCATCCTGATGCTGTTTATGCAAAAAAAGTCCAGGAGTTGATTGGAGGCGCTTTTGGTGAAATGACCGTGATGATGCAGTATCTATTCCAAGGATGGAACTGCCGAGGCCCTGCTAAATATCGAGATATGCTTCTGGATATTGGTACAGAAGAAATCGGACATATTGAAATGTTGGCAACAATGATTGCTCATCTACTCGACAAAGCGCCGATTCAAATGCAAGAAGATGGGGCTAAAGATCCGGTGGTAGGTGCTGCTATGGGAGGCAGTAATCTCAATCACGTGATCAGTGACATCATTGCTAGCAGCATGAATCCACAACATCTGATTGTATCTGGCTTGGGAGCAACGCCCTCTGACAGCGTTGGCTATCCTTGGAATGGACGCTTTATCGTAGCAAGCGGTAATTTGTTGGCTGATTTCCGTTCTAATCTTCATGCTGAGTCTCAAGGGCGTTTACAGGCAGTGCGGATGTATGAAATGACGAGCGATCGCGGGGTACGTGACACGCTTAGCTTCATGATTGCTCGTGATACGATGCACCAAAATCAGTGGCTAGCAGCAATTGAAGAGTTGCAAGCAGATGGGCTAGAAACGGGGCCGGTTCCTAGCTCCTTCCCGCAAGAGTTGGAGAAAACCGAGCATTCTTATCAGTTTTGGAATCATTCCGAGGGACAGGAAAGCGAACAAGGGCGTTGGGCGAAAGGTAAATCACCCGATGGTAAGGGAGAGTTTGAATACCTTGCCAACCCTCAACCTCTCGGTGAAGAGCCAATGCCGCCAGTAGGTGAACCACGGCTACATACAACGACTGAAGTTGCTCGTGCCAAGCAGCAGACTCCAGCAAAATAACTCACAAACTGCTGTAGGATGACAACCCAAAATGACCTCTGGAAATTTGGGAAGTTTGTCTTTACTTTACGGGGGCTATGCCCCCTCGACTCGCTTCTGCAAGTTACTTTCTGAGGACTGACGCAGAAGCGATTTCCCAACCTTCTTCAAAAGGACACTCGTACACACATCTTGCCGTGTGGAATTTAAAACCCGGTCTGATCCCCCTACCCTGCGGGAAGCCGCTTCGCGTCCAGAAAAAAGGGGAGTAGGGAGGATCAAGATTTCAAACTTCAAGTGCGTCAGTCCTATTCCTAGATAAATTCATTCCTAGATAAATTCATTCCTAGATAAATTCATTCCTAGACAATGCGCCGAGCTTCTACTGTTTTTGGCAATTGTAGAGGCTCTTCTGACGATAAGATTGCCAGTTCCCAACCATTCGCTAATGTGAGAATAGTTTCGCGGTCTGCCGCTACTTGTTTAACCACTTCTTCTTCCAAATCTTTCTTAGCAACATAGACGATTAAATGTCCAGCAGCATTCCGACGAAGCATCACTTTCATTGGATTTCCTCAGCAAGTTCAAGTTCTTTTTTACGACAGCCAACAACGTAACCTGTAGCCATGAAATGGACAGCATAGATATAGGAACTCTGTAAGAAAGTGCCAATGCTGACAACGTAACCCACATCCCCCTTTTTGGCCAGCGTTTCACCAATATCTTTGCCAGGGAAAGTGCCGTCATTGCGAATCAGTTTTCGGGATCGCACCTTCTGTCCAATCTCAAAGGCGGGAGGAGAATCAATTTCAACTTCATCGGACTGCATGGGCGTATGACCTCGCTTGGGGAACTAAACTCAACAGTTCTTCAACCGTAAGACTGCGTTTAAACTGCACGGCCTGATGGCGCACGGCTTCTAATACCGATTGAATTTCTTCTGGATTAAGAATGATGCCATGCTGTTGCAGAACACTCAGCACGAGATGCCGCCCTGAATGTTTGCCGACAATTAAGCGCCGTTCCCACCCGACATCCTCTGGAGCGAATGGCTCATAGGTAACTGGATCTTGGAGAACGCCATGGGCGTGAATCCCTGATTCGTGAGCAAAGGCATTGTCACCAACAATCGCTTTCCAGGGTGGAACGGGACAATTAGACGCCTTCGCCACCAAGCGCGACAGTTCTAGTAATCGTTTCGTGTCAATTCCTACCTGGATATCATAAATGCGCTTCAGTGCCATCACAACTTCTTCCAGCGCCGCATTGCCAGCACGTTCACCTAATCCATTGACAGTTGTGTTCACTGACAAGGCTCCGGCTTGAATTCCTGCCAGTGCATTTGCCGTTGCCATCCCCAAATCATTGTGGGTGTGCATTTCGACGGGAATTGATAGCTGAGAAACTAAGCGGCGAACCTTATTGTAAGTCGTCAGCGGATCAAGAATTCCAACGGTGTCACAAAAACGAAAGCGAAACGCACCCCACGCTTGAGCTAAAAGCGCAACATCGAGTAGAAAAGACTCATCGGCTCTGGAAGAGTCTTCGCCACCGACAGAAACCGCCAAACCGTGATCGCGGGCAAAGCTGATGACATCGCGCAGACGATCAAGCATCACGCGCCATTGTCCATGAAATTTTGCGGCAATTTGAATTTCCGAAACTGGAATCGAAATGTGGACTTGCTGCAAGCCGCAGTTTAAGGATGCTTGAATGTCAGATAGCGTAGCCCGATTCCAGCCAAGAAGTTTCGCGTTCAAGCCCAGATTGGTAATCGCCCGAATTGATTCAGCTTCTTCTTGCCCCATCGCAGGAATACCGACTTCGAGTTCTTGTACGCCGATCGAATCAAGGAAGGTGGCAATTGCGATCTTCTCTTCGATGTTGAATGCAATTCCGGCAGCCTGTTCACCATCTCGCAGCGTTGTGTCATTGATTTGAACAGAATACTTTTCCATCATCTCTAACTCACAGCTTTACTTGTGTGGTTTTGGTTCATCTAAGGCATCTCGGTAGATAGCCTCTAGCATCAAATCATGCGCGATCAATGTGACGATATAGATCATCGTAAGTGTAATCAGAGTCGTCAACATAGATACCTCCATGGTTGGTTCTGCCGTTTGTGTGGAAATGATTAATCTGTATCACCAACCCTTTATTAAAACTGACCTTCCAACCAATCAAAGATTTG
This sequence comes from Cyanobacteria bacterium RM1_2_2, assembly GCA_012033495.1. Lineage (GTDB taxonomy): Bacteria > Cyanobacteriota > Cyanobacteriia > Elainellales > Elainellaceae > Elainella. The sequence goes on from JAAUQT010000053.1 coordinate 11,156, forward strand.
CCCCAATTGTTGAAGCGTGATCAACCCATACTGCCAAAGAATCATATGCAAAGGAGCATGAGCATGTTCAGGGTGACGCAGTAACACGTCTATTTCGGCGGCTGAAACCGCTAGCTCATGTTGCAAAAACTGAATCAACTTTGCATTACTGCTCATGCTACCTCCTGATTCAGAGAATGGATGGATTCGTTATACCCGATTGACAAATGCCAGAGTGAGGCTGTCCTCAGCAAGGAAGTGGGTCAAGTGGAAGGCGCGATCTTCGGTTTGCAACAAGAATTGCTCATAGAGATAGCGAGTGGCGCGGTCGCCCACACTTTCTGCCTGTGCTGCCTGCCGCCTGAGTAGATCAATGACTGCCTGCTCTGCCTGCAAATCGTTCTCCACCATCTGTCGGGAGGTGAAACATCCGTCTGGTTCAGGCGAGAAGCAACACAATTCTGCCAGCTTGCTGAAACTAGCAGCCGGAATCCCACCCAATCCATTCAGCCGCTCACCAATTTGGTGAACATATCCTTGAACCTGTTCGTAACCTTCTGAGAAGAACTCATGTAACGAGTAAAACTCTGCACCTTCTACGACAAAATGATGCTTTTGGTATTGCAGATAGAGTGCCTGAAAGCTGGCAAGCGCCATATTTAAGCCTTCACAGACAGGAACGGTAACTTCCTGTCCTAAACCGACAGCGTTTGTTTGAACTTGACCGAATGCTTGTACGAGTGCTTGTGTTTGTGTCATTTGGAGGTTTCCTTGTGAAAGAGTGAAAAAGTGAAAAAGTGAAAAAGTGGATTGGATAGAGGGAGTGTGAGGGTAGGGAGTGGATAAACTTTTACTTGTCCATCAGCACATTCACCTATTTACTCTCCTATTCGATCAATTGCCCAACACCGCTCTAGCCAGTTGACTGTTTCTTGACGGGAGGCAACAAACTGTTGGACGACACTTCGTAACAGGAGGGCGCCTACGCCATTTTGAACCGCCACATGCAGCGAACCGTCGGGTAGACACCAGCAGGGGATTTTTAGCTCCTGTAGGCGATGATGGATGCGCCAGCGGTCAACTCGCGGCACAGCCACAATATCGATGATGGTGATGTTGGCGTCGGGTTGGTCATCGATATGAGAGATGACCGCTTGTTCACGAAAAAGGGGGGACATGGGAATTACCTCTGAAAAATAGGGCTGGAGTGTTTATTAATGTTGCTTTAACGTTGATTCAACTGTTGAATTTGCTGTTCTAACCATTCGACCCGATCTAGTAATGCTCGCACCGCAATTGCCTCAACATCAGGAACTTGCCCATGCTCTAGAGGGCAGGTTTGAGTGTTGGTGCGGCAAATGTTACAACCGGGAACCCCAACGGCAGTGCAATGAGAAGGTACGGCTCTCAGCACGATCGATCCGGCTCCGATCCGGGCATAGTCACCTACTTGAATGTTGCCTAAAATCTTTGCTCCAGCACCGACGACCACATGCTGACCTAGCGTTGGATGTCGTTTGCCTGTTTCCTTGCCAGTACCACCCAGCGTCACGCCCTGATAGATCAAACAGTAGTCGCCCACAATTGCGGTTTCGCCAATCACTACACCCATGCCGTGATCGATGAAAACGCCTTTGCCAATCACCGCACCCGGATGAATTTCGATTCCGGTGAGAAAACGACCGAGGTGGGAAATCAATCGCGGTAGAAACGTGACGTGGTGATTGTGCAGCCAATGCGCGAGACGATACAACAGTAAGGCATGAAAACCGGGATAGCAACATAGCACCTCTAGCCAATGGTCAGCCGCTGGATCGCGCTCGAAGATGATGCGAAAATCTTCCCAAAGCGACTGCCATGCCCCCAAGAACATTTGGCTGAACGCAAGTCCAGAAGATGTCCTGATGGTCGGGCGAGCTTGACGAGCATCGGTTCCAGAAGAATTGGCAGAATCGGCAGGAAGGACGAGTGAGGTGAGGGGGTGCTGCATTGCTTTGAGGTTGCAAACGGTGTTTTGTTCTTCTGCTTATATCAGGTCGATCAAAACCGAACAAAACCAGCAGCCTGAATCAGAGTTATTGAATTAATTAAGGATGTACTCAGCGCTCAAGTCTTTGCCTCATCAAGAATTCATTTTTTTCAAGGGTTGGGGCACGAGTATTTTCAAGGGAGGGCACGAGTATTTGTAGCACTAGGAACGAGTATTTCGGTACTCGCAACCAAACCCAGTGCTGATTGGGCTTAACAAGAATTTAAGCGAAAAAAGATCAGCTAATTAATGGTACTCAAATTAGTGATTCTGTATCAATCGCTTCTGTTTATAGGATAATTTAGTTCATGGCGAACAACTATTAAAAAAGATTTAAACAGCATTTTTAGCATGGGAAAAATGCTAATTTAGATACAGAACGAGATATTGGTCTGCGCCAGACATTATTCTCTTGAATCATCTACTCTCAGCTTCTGAAGGAAATGCCCAACAAGCTGAATAAACGGCATTTTGGGACTAGTTTGGAATCGCTTTGAGTACAAGTTTGATCGCTTCAAAACCATCAGAAAATCGCTTCAAAGACTGATTCTGTAAGCATTTGAGTTGAGTACACAAAATACTCTTACCCAACTCGATAAATACTTGTACCCCCTCTAAAAAATACTTGTCCCCCAACCCGATCTTTTTTTTTGATCCTGGCTCAGCCTGCGTTTCAAGGCTTGAGTACACGTTAATGAATTCAATAACTCTTACCAGGTTCTCCTGAACAGAAACGGATTTTGGCGCTGGTATAACTTCCATAACGCCAATCACTCAATGCTCCAAATCAGAAACATAGGTTCTTCAAACCAAACCCACCCATAAGGGTTTCTTGATAGGAAATAGAGTGACGCAATTGCTCCTAATTCCATGCACGAAGTCGCTCCGTTACAGCATTCATTTTCCGTCCTTGATTAGACAACGAATTGGACAACCAAGAGCTTCTAACTTGCATCGGTAGGTTGTTTGTACCGAGCGACTTCAATCATTTTAGTAACACTATCCACCCAGCTTGCCGAAATCCAATGACACCACCTCCATCTTCAGGACTGCTCTCTTCTCCTGTTGCCGAAGCTGTAACCGATATTATGATCACCAAAAACACGGTGACTCAAAAAAAGAGTGATAGCTGCGGCTGTAGTAGCAATACGAGCACTGCCAGCAACATAAGCCAACGAATGCTCGATCGCATCTCTAAGCACCCTTGCTACAGCGAAGAAGCTCATCATCACTATGCTCGAATGCACGTTGCTGTTGCGCCTGCCTGCAACATTCAGTGCAACTACTGTAATCGAAAATATGATTGTGCGAACGAAAGCCGTCCTGGTGTGGTCAGTGAACTGTTAACCCCCGAAGAAGCGGCTCACAAAGTATTGGTGATTGCTGGAAAAATTCCCCAAATGACCGTTTTAGGCATTGCTGGGCCAGGCGATCCGTTAGCGAATCCAGAAAAAACCTTCCGCACCTTTGAACTGATTGCCGACAAAGCGCCTGATATTAAGCTGTGCTTGTCTACGAATGGGCTGATGTTACCGGATTATGTCGATCGGATTAAACAACTGAATGTCGATCACGTTACCATTACTATTAATATGGTCGATCCAGAAATCGGTACAAAAATCTATCCTTGGGTTCACTATCGACGGAAACGGTATAAAGGATTGGAAGCGGCTCGAATTCTGCATGAACGCCAAATGGAAGGCTTGCAGGCACTTAAAGAAGCTGACATTCTGTGCAAAGTTAACTCAGTGATGATTCCTGGGATTAATGACGAGCATCTGGTAGAAGTCGATCAGGTGATCCGCGAGAAGGGTGCTTTCCTGCACAACATCATGCCGCTGATTTCCGCTCCTGAACATGGCACTCACTTTGGCTTAACGGGACAGCGCGGGCCGAACCCGAAAGAACTGAAAAAGCTGCAAGATGAGTGTGCGGATAGCAATATGAAAATGATGCGCCATTGCCGCCAATGCCGTGCTGATGCAGTCGGGTTACTAGGTGAAGACCGCAGCCAGGAATTTACCAAAGATAAGTTCATGGAAATGGACTCGCAGTATGATCTAGAACTGCGGCAGGAAGTTCATGCTGGTATCGAACAATTCAAGGAAGAAATTAAGCTGGCAAAAGCGAAAGTGAAGCCCAGTGAGCGCGTGAAAGACAGCCCGAAAGTTCTAGTAGCCGTTGCAACTAAAGGTGGCGGCATCGTGAATCAGCACTTTGGTCACGCCAAGGAATTCCAAATCTTTGAAGTGGATGCCAACGAAGCGAAGTTTGTCGGACATCGCAAAGTTGATCAATACTGTCACGGTGGCTATGGCGAAGATGCCACGCTAGAGTACGTGATTAAAACCATCGCTGACTGCAAAGCCGTTCTTGTCTCGAAGGTGGGTGAATGCCCCAAAGCAGAACTGAGAGAAGCTGGACTGCATGTGGTCGAAGCCTACGACGTAATTGAAAAGGTGGCGAGAGAGTTCTACGACCAGCACATTCAAAAGTAATGAGTTATGGAATTTCGTAGGATAGGAAATTCCGTCCTACGATGAACAAAAACTGGAACCCTTACCGGGAGGTTAGTATGTCCTACATCATCACGAACCAGTGTATTGAATGTCATCGTTGTGTATCAATTTGTCCGACGGGGGCAATTATTCAAAATGAACAAAAGTATCAAATTGATCCTGAACGCTGTAATGATTGTGTAGGTGATTACGCTGTACCTCAATGTTGGGCAGGCTGCCCCACAAATGGTGGGTGTGTTCCAGAGGCAATCCTAACTCAACCGCTTGCTGTAGAAGCATCCAATGACTATTGGGATACCTGGTTCAAAATTTACAACGACCTGATCTCGCGGCTAACAACCAACCGCCAATCTGATTATTGGCAGCACTGGTTTGATACCTACTCACAAGCATTAGCCAACCAGCTACAACACACCCCGACATCAGTGGGAGTCAACGCATGAGCACAGTCATTTATCTCGATAACAATGCCACCACAAAAGTTGATCCAGACGTACTAGAGGCCATGTTGCCTTACTTGACAGAGTTCTACGGCAATCCTTCCTCCATGCACAGCTTTGGTGGACAGGTGGGCAGAGCACTGAAGCAAGCTCGCGGTCAGGTTGCCAATCTGTTAGGTGCAGAAGAGTCTGAAATTATCTTTACGAGCTGTGGAACGGAAGGAAACAATACCGCGATCCGTGCTGCACTCGCAGCCCAACCTGATCGCAAACACCTGATCACAACCGAAGTTGAACATGCCTGTGTATTGAATCTGTTCAAACAGCTAGAAAAACAGGGATACACTGTCACTTATTTATCTGTGAACCGTAAGGGACAATTAGACCTGATGGAGTTGGAAGCTGCCATGACAGGCAACACGGCGCTGGTGTCCACCATGTATGCCAACAACGAAACAGGCACAATTTTCCCGATTGAGCAGGTCGGAGCGCTCGCCAAAGCATATGGAGCAACCTTTCACGTTGATGCGGTGCAAGTCGCTGGAAAACTGCCGTTGAACTTGAAAACCAGCACCATAGATTTGATGACGATCTCTGGACACAAGCTGCACGCTCCCAAAGGGGTTGGGGCGCTGTATGTGCGGCGAGGATTCCGCTTCCGTCCTTTGTTGATTGGCGGACATCAAGAACGCGGACGCAGGGCTGGAACAGAAAACGTCGCTGGCATTATTGGCTTAGGCAAAGCCGCAGAGTTAGCCCAACTTCACCTTACTGATGTGGCTCAGGAGAAGAAATTGCGCGACCGTCTAGAGAAGGGCTTACTCACCATTCCAGAAACAGAAATCAACGCGATCGCAAAATCGTTTACCCAATACCACCAACATCGGCTTCAAGTACATCGAAGGAGAAGCAATTCTGTTCTCTCTCAATCAGTACGGCATTTGCGCTTCCTCCGGCTCTGCCTGCACCTCTGGTTCCCTAGAACCCTCCCATGTGTTGCGGGCAATGGGCTTACCTTACACCATCCTGCATGGCTCCATTCGGTTCAGCCTTTCCCGATATACCACCGAAGCCGAAGTTGATCGTGTCCTAGAAGTCATGCCTAGCGTTGTCGAACGTCTCCGCGCCCTCTCGCCGTTTAACAATGACCAAGCAGAATGGCTGCAAGACCGGGAAGAAGCCGTGGTTGGAGCGCGATGAGTGGATGGGTGGATGAGTGGATGAGTAGATGAGTAGATGAGTATCTTGTTACACTCAGTCTTCCTGACTCCTCAAGCCCTCAATCTTCGATCCTTCCCCACTACCGTTCGTAAATACTCAGAGCGCAACCCATTCTGATCATTGACTCATCCACTCACTGACTTATTTACCTATCTATTCACCCTTTCACCCCTCACCTTTACCGCCATGTGGGACTACACCGAAAAAGTATTAGATCTGTTTTACAATCCCAAAAATCAGGGAGCGATTGAAGAAACTGATGAAACCGGCATTGCAGTTGTGTTTGGCGAAGTCGGCAGTATTGCCTGCGGCGATGCACTGAGGCTGCATCTCAAAATTCAAGTCGATACAGACAAAATTCTCGATTCGCGGTTTCAAACCTTTGGTTGCACAAGTGCAATCGCTTCTTCTTCCGCCCTCACTGAAATCATTAAAGGACTCACCTTAGATGAAGCGCTGAATGTGAGTAACCGTAACATTGCTGATTACTTGGGCGGGCTGCCGGAGGAGAAAATGCACTGTTCGGTGATGGGACAGGAAGCCCTAGAAGCCGCTATTTACAAATATCGCGGCATTGAAATTGAAGACCACGAAGATGACGAGGGCAGGCTGGTTTGTAGCTGTTTTGGGATTAGCGAAAACAAAATTCGTCGCGTGGTAATTGAGAATAACTTAACGACAGTTGAGCAAGTCACCAGCTATGTGAAAGCAGGCGGCGGCTGTAGCTCCTGTGCGGCCGAGATTGAAGACCTGATTGCCGCTGTCCAACAAGAGAAAGACTTGACCGCTATCCGGGTTGCTGCCGAGATTGCCACGGCTCAAGCCCAAACTCGCCCCCTGACAACGGTGCAAAAGATTAGCCTGATTCAAGCCGTGCTGCAAGAAGTTCGCCCTGTGCTGCTGGCTGATGGCGGTGATGTTGAACTCTACGATGTTGAAGGCGATGTCGTCAAAGTGGTGCTGAAAGGAGCTTGCGGATCGTGTGAGAGCAGCACGGCAACGCTCAAAAATGCGATCGAGGTTCGGTTACAAGCAAAGATTCTACCTACCTTAGTGGTTGAAGCAGTGTCATGAAAGTTTTGCTAATTCGATGTTTTCCAGTTGGGCGATCGCCCCCTACCGCGATTGGTTCCAACTTCCCAGCCCAGTCACACTGATATCTCGATAAACGCTTTAGTGAATATTCAATCAATATTTCAATAAACGTATCGATGATTGATGGTTGGCTCCCAAACACCTACCCTCTTATACTCTAAAGGAGATTCACCATGACTGATGAAAGCATTAGACAGATAGCCTTCTACGGCAAAGGCGGTATTGGCAAATCCACCACTTCCCAAAACACGATCGCAGGTATGGCTGAACTCGGTCAGCGCGTCATGATCGTAGGCTGTGACCCTAAAGCAGACTCTACCCGCTTGATGCTACACAGCAAAGCCCAAACCACCATTCTGCACCTAGCAGCCGAGCGGGGCGCTGTGGAAGATTTGGAACTGGAAGAAGTGCTGTTGACAGGCTATAGAGACGTTCGCTGCGTTGAGTCTGGTGGCCCCGAACCCGGTGTTGGCTGTGCCGGTCGCGGCATTATCACTGCCATCAACTTCCTAGAAGAAAACGGCGCATATGAAGATCTCGATTTCGTATCCTATGACGTACTGGGCGACGTAGTTTGCGGTGGTTTTGCTATGCCGATTCGGGAAGGCAAAGCTCAGGAAATCTATATTGTCACCTCTGGCGAAATGATGGCAATGTATGCCGCCAACAACATCGCTCGTGGCGTTCTCAAATACGCTCACTCCGGCGGTGTGCGCTTGGGTGGCTTGATCTGCAACAGCCGCAAAGTTGATCGAGAACTGGAACTGATTGAAACGTTGGCGAAGCGACTCAACACCCAGATGATTCACTTTGTTCCTCGTGACAACATCGTTCAGCACGCCGAACTGCGCCGCATGACCGTGATCGAATATGCGCCCGATAGCCAACAGGCTGAAGAGTACCGCATCCTTGCCAATAAGATCATCAACAACGACAACCTCACCATTCCAACTCCCATCTCGATGGATGAACTGGAAGATCTGCTGGTCGAATTTGGCATCCTCGGTGGCGAAGAAGAGTACGAAAAGGCAATCAAGGCAGGCACGAAAGCGCCGGCTGGTATTGCTTAAAAGGTAGATGGGTGGATGAGTATAGGGTGAATGGGTAGAGAGAATAAAAACATCTGAATATTCGCGCGCTCTTCCTTTGCTCATTCACTCATCCGCTCATTTACTCATTTATCTATTCAATCATTCAATTATTCACTCATCCACCCTTCCCCATCCTTTATCCAGAGAGGCAGACTATGACACCTCCCGAATCCACTATTCTCGAAGACAATCCTGTCATTGCTAAGAAAGACCTGATCAAAGAAGTTCTAGAAGTTTACCCCGATAAAGCTAAGAAAAAGCGGGAAAAGCACCTCAACGTTTACGAAGAAGGCAAATCTGATTGCGGCGTTAAGTCTAACATTAAGTCAGTTCCCGGTTCCATGACCACTCGTGGCTGCGCCTATGCCGGATCGAAAGGCGTAGTTTGGGGCCCAATCAAAGACATGATTCACATTAGCCACGGCCCCGTTGGCTGCGGTTACTACTCTTGGTCTGGTCGCCGCAATTACTACATCGGCACAACAGGCATTGATTCCTTTGGTACGATGCAGTTTACCTCCGACTTCCAAGAACGAGACATTGTGTTTGGCGGTGACAAAAAGCTCGCCAAATTGATTACCGAATTAGAAGAACTGTTTCCTCTCAATCGCGGTGTTTCGATTCAGTCTGAGTGCCCAATTGGTCTGATTGGCGATGACATTGAAGCCGTTGCCAAAAAATCTGCGAAAGAGATTGGCAAAACTGTGGTTCCGGTTCGTTGCGAAGGCTTCCGGGGCGTATCGCAATCTCTTGGACACCACATCGCCAATGATGCGGTACGCGATTGGGTGTTCCCTCAATATGACAAAGAGAAGAAAGCTGGGAATACTCCTGAAGGCACTCCCTATGATGTTGCGATTATCGGTGACTATAACATTGGTGGTGATGCCTGGTCGAGCCGGATTTTGCTTGAAGAAATTGGTTTGCGGGTGGTGGCTCAATGGTCAGGGGATGGCACGTTGCACGAAATGATCAACACGCCTTCCGTGAAGCTGAATCTGGTTCACTGCTATCGGTCGATGAACTACATCTCTCGCCACATGGAGGAAACCTACGGAATTCCCTGGCTAGAATATAACTTCTTCGGTCCAACCCAAATTGCCGAGTCACTCAGGACAATCGCCGCCAGATTTGACGAAACCATTCAGGCAAATGCTGAAACCGTCATTGCCAAGTACGAAGCCCAAACCCGCGCCGTGATTGAGAAATTCCGTCCTCGGCTAGAAGGTAAAACCGTCGCTCTGATGGTAGGGGGTCTGCGTCCCCGTCACGTCGTTCCTGCTTTCTATGATCTAGGAATGCAGCTTATCGGCACAGGTTACGAATTTGGTCACAATGACGACTACAAACGCACCACCCACTACGTTGAAAACGGCACATTAATTTACGACGACGTTTCCGCCTATGAGTTTGAGACATTCATCAAAGAACTGAAGCCTGACTTAGTTGCGTCGGGCATCAAAGAAAAGTATGTCTTCCAGAAGATGGCGCTACCCTTCCGCCAAATGCACTCCTGGGATTACTCTGGCCCCTACCACGGCTACGACGGATTCGCCATCTTTGCCCGCGATATGGATCTGGCACTCAACAGCCCTACCTGGAGCTTGATTGGTGCACCGTGGAAGCAATCGGATGAATAGATGAGAGATGGGTGGATGGGTAGATGAGTGGATGAATAGACGGATGATCATTCACTCATCACTCCTCATTCCTTGAATTCTCAAATCCGCACACTCATCTATTCTCATACTCGTCTATCTTTATATTCATTCATCCGCTCTCATACTCGTCCGTCTATCCACACCTCATTCCCCCACTCCCACCCTTACAGGAGAACACCCATCATGGCTCAGAACAATATTGATAATATTAAAGATCACGTTGAGTTGTTTCACCAGGATGAATACCAAGAACTCTTTGCAGCAAAGAAGGAATTTGAAGGTGGACATAGCCCAGAAGAGGTTACTCGCATCGCTGAATGGACTAAAACTTGGGAGTATCGCGAGAAGAACTTCTCCCGCGAAGCCCTTACTGTCAACCCAGCCAAAGCCTGCCAGCCGTTAGGGGCAATTCTCGCTGCTGTTGGGTTTGAAGGAACATTGCCCTTTGTACACGGTTCCCAAGGCTGTGTTGCATATTTCCGGTCGCACTTCACCCGCCACTTCAAAGAGCCTTTTTCTGCTGTGTCTTCTTCAATGACCGAAGATGCTGCGGTCTTTGGCGGACAAAACAATATGATTGATGGCTTGGCAAACAGCTACAGCCTTTATAAACCCAAGATGATTGCCGTCTGCACCACCTGCATGGCAGAAGTCATCGGGGATGACCTGCAAGCCTTCATCAACAACGCCAAAACTGCTGGCTCAGTGCCGCAAGAATTCCCCGTCCCCTATGCTCACACGCCTAGCTTTGTCGGTTCCCACATCACGGGTTACGACAACATGATCAAGGGCATCCTCACCAACCTGACGAAAGATCAAAAGCAGAAGCCACCAACGGCAAAATCAACTTCATTCCTGGCTTTGAAACCTACATTGGCAACTTGCGCGAAATTAAGCGAATTGCGTCCCTGGTGGGCGTAGATTACACCCTGCTGGCAGACAACTCAGAATATTTGGATTCTCCAAACACAGGCGAGTACAACATGTATCCGGGCGGCACACCGTTAGAAGCAGCGGCTGACTCCATCAATGCTGAAGCAACGATTGCCTTCCAAGCATACTCTACAGTCAAAACTCGTGAATACATCGAGAAAGACTGGAAGCAGCCAACGTCGGTGGTTCGTCCGGTTGGCATTCGTGGCACAGACGAGTTTCTGATCAAGCTTTCTGCCCTAACTGGAAAACCGATTCCCAAAGAACTAGAAGACGAGCGGGGTCGGGCAGTTGATGCTTTGACGGATTCTCAAGCATGGCTCCATGGCAAGCGAGTGGGGCTATACGGCGATCCGGATCTGGTGATTGGATTAACTCAATTCTTGCTCGAAATTGGTGCAGAACCCGTTCACATTGTTGTCAGCAACAGCAATGAAGTGTTTGAGACAGAACTGCGTGCCCTGCTGGATTCCAGTCCCTTTGGTGCAGGGGCAACCATCTGGGGCGGCAAAGACCTGTGGCATTTGCGTTCTCTTCTATTCACCGAACCTGTAGACCTGCTGATCGGCAATTCCTACGGGAAGTACCTCTGGCGCGATACCAAAACTCCTCTCGTGCGAATTGGCTATCCTATCTTCGATCGCCATCACCTGCACCGCTATAGCACCTACGGCTATCAGGGCACAATTAACTTGCTCAACTGGATTGTGAACACGATCCTAGATGAACTCGATCGCAATACCATCATCCCGGCGAAAACGGATATCTCCTACGATCTGATTCGCTAATGTGTACGGGCGGGTTCATAGATTCCCTCATGATGTTGAAATTGGGTGGGCGGGTTTACAGGTTCCCTCGTGATGTTGAATAGTTTTCTAGATCAAACCCGCCCCTACGGTTTTACGTCCCCATTCACCCATTCCCCAATCTACTCTCCATCCATTTACCTATTCACTATCCCATTATGTCCACTCTGACTCACCAAAACCATTCGAGAGGTCATCCTACTTTTGATCTTCTGTTTCCTTTCCGTCGATGGATAGATCAGATTGATGTTGGTAGTGATCGACTCGCTCATCTCATTTGTCGCTTAATTCCTTGCACTTGTCCGTTTGAACGTGATATTTCCTTGTTTGGGAAGAAGCTGCATATTCCCCCATTATGTAAACTCAACCCACTCTACAATGAATTTATTCTTCTTCGGCTTCGTGCCCTTAGCTATCTCTCAGATGTTTGTGGCGAAGATGTCACAAAATATATTTGCTGAAGCAAATCCGTTCCTCCCTCGTCCAGCGTTCGGCTGAGCGCTCACGTCGAAGCCCATCCACCCATCCACCCAATCATCCTTCCCATGAAACTCACTCAAGGCAAAATCAACGAACTTCTGAGCGAGTCGGCTTGTGAACATAACCACAAGAAGGACGGCAAAGGCAAAAACAAATCTTGCACTCAGGTGGCGCAACCCGGAGCCGCTCAGGGAGGCTGTGCTTTTGATGGAGCCATGATCGCGCTGGTTCCAATCACAGATGCGGCTCATTTGGTGCATGGCCCGATCGCCTGTGCGGGAAACTCTTGGGGCAGTCGGGGCAGCCTTTCTTCTGGGCCGATGCTTTACAAAATGGGTTTCACCACCGACTTAACCGAAAATGAAATCATCTTTGGCGGTGAGAAGAAGCTCTACAAGGCGATTCTGGAAATCAAAGAACGCTATAATCCAGCAGCTATCTTTGTGTATTCCACTTGCGTGACGGCTCTGATTGGCGATGATTTGAATGCTGTTTGCCAAAAAGCCGCTGAAAAAACAGGAGTGCCCGTTGTGCCGGTTAATTCGCCTGGGTTTATTGGCAGCAAAAATCTAGGGAATCGTGTCGGTGGAGAAGCTCTACTGGAGTACGTTGTCGGCACGCGCGAACCAGAATTGACGACGCCCTATGACATTAACTTGATTGGCGAATACAACATTGCAGGCGAACTTTGGAACGTACTGCCGCTGTTTCAGAAGATAGGCATCCGTGTGTTAGGGCAAATTACAGGAGATGGTCGTTATCAGGATATTGCTTGCGCTCACCGGGCAAAACTCAACGTGATGATTTGCTCGAAAGCCTTGATCAACATGGCTCGCAAGATGGAAGAGAGCTACGGCATTCCTTACATCGAAGAGTCTTTCTATGGTGTGGAGGACATGAACCGCTGTTTGCGAAATATTGCTGCCAAAATTGGAGACTCTGTTCTACAAGGTCGGGTTGAACAACTGATCGCATCAGAGATGGAAAAACTCAATGAGGCTTTGCTCCCTTATCGAAAACGGCTTAAAGGTAAGCGAGTTGTACTGTATACAGGAGGTGTGAAAAGCTGGTCGATCATCTCGGCTGCGAAAGATTTAGGCATAGAAGTATGTGCGACTAGCACTAAAAAGAGTACAGAAGAAGATAAAGCGCGAATTAAAGAATTACTTGGCAAAGACGGTATCATGCTAGAAAAAGGGAATGCCCAAGAGTTACTGCGGGTGATTGCCCAAACCAAAGCAGATATGCTAATTGCAGGCGGACGAAACCAGTACACTGCCCTCAAAGCTCGCATTCCTTTCTTAGACATCAATCAGGAACGCCACCATCCTTATGCAGGCTATGAGGGGCTAGTGGAGCTAGCGCGAGAACTCGATGAAGCCTTGCACAGCCCAGTTTGGCAGCAAATTCGTAAACCGGCCCCTTGGGAGATCGAATTACCGAGCGTCGAAGACTAAGCACTGCATCAAGAAGCACACTCACCCAACCAAAATTCTGTCATGGCTACTATTACGACTCCCAGAAAATCAGTTGCGGTCAATCCGCTGAAGCAAAGCCAACCTTTAGGTGCTGCACTGGCGTTCCTAGGATTGAAAGGGGTAATGCCTTTATTCCACGGTTCGCAGGGTTGCACAGCGTTTGCCAAAGTCATGTTAGTGCGTCATTTCCGGGAAGCGATTCCTCTGTCTACCACTGCCATGACGGAAGTGAGCACTATCTTAGGCGGCGAAGATAACGTAGAGCAAGCCATTCTAACGTTGGTGGAAAAGTCGAAGCCGTCGATGATTGGACTGTGTACGACAGGATTAACCGAGACTCGCGGCGACGATATGACAGGCATTCTCCAAACGATTCGCAAACGCCATCCTGAACTTCATGATTTGCCAATCGTCTTTGCGTCTACGCCCGACTTCAAAGGTGCATTACAAGACGGGTTTGCTGCAACTGTCACGAGCATAATGAAAGAATTGCCGCGCGCCGGTGAAACTCGTTGCAATCAAATTACTTTGCTGATCGGTTCAGCCTTTGCGCCCGGAGATGTGCAAGAAATTAAAGAAATAGTGGCTGCTTTTGGCTTGCACGCCATTGCTGTTCCTGATTTGTCGCTCTCGTTGGATGGGCATCTAGACGGTGACTACAATACGGTGACGACAGGCGGCACGACTTTAGCGGAACTGCGGGAAATTGGTAGTTCGGTCTACACCCTCGCGTTAGGAGAAAGTATGCGTGCTGCCGCAGAAACCCTAGAAGCCCAGTTTGGCATCCCTTATGAGGTGTTTACCAGCTTGAGCAATTTAGATGCCGTAGACAGCTTCCTAGAGGGGCTAGCAGACCTGAGCGGACTGCCTGTACCAGACAAGTATCGCCATCAGCGCAGCCAACTGCAAGATGCCATGCTGGATACGCACTTCTTCTTCGGACGCAAACAGGTCTCTCTGGCGCTGGAACCTGATTTGCTCTGGTCAACTGTTCACTTTTTGCAAAGCATGGGAGCCGAAATCCGGGCAGCAGTCACCACTACCAAATCTCCCTTACTCGAACAGCTTCCGGTTGAAACCATCACCATCGGGGACTTGGAAGACTTTGAACAACTAGCCATTGGCTCTGATTTGCTGATCGGCAATTCTCATCTGGCAGCAATTGCCCGCCGTTTGCATCTCCCGCTTTATCGCCTAGGTTTTCCGATTTTCGATCGCCTCGGAAACGGTCAGCGCTGCACAGTTGGCTATCGGGGGGTAATGCAATTGCTGTTCGACCTCGGCAACTTATTTTTAGAACAGGAAGAGGCGCAAACTCGACATTAGGAAGACGACCTAATCAACCCGCCCAATCAACCAGATTGAAGACAACAACTCATGACTGTAATCATTCCTAATTTAACACTGAGGAGGACACTATGAAAATTGCCTTCACAACGAACGATCGCACTCACATTAATGCTCATTTTGGTTGGGCAAAAACGATCGATGTCTATGATGTAACACTGGAGGGCTATCACTTTTTGGAAACGCTACGGTTTGATGGCGATCTCAAAGAAGATGGCAACGAAGATAAGCTCGTGCCCAAAATTGAAGCGCTTCACGATTGCACAATCGTCTACGTTTCGGCTATTGGTGGTAGCGCTGCCGCTCGTTTAATTAAGAAACGGATTACGCCAGTTAAAGCCCAGTCTGAGGAACAGCAAATCAGCGATGTGTTGAACAAATTGGTGCAAACCATCAACGGTAGCCCGCCCCCCTGGTTGAGAAAAGCGTTGCAACAGCGCAGCACCAACGTTAATGAACTTGATGATGTAGAGGAATAGGGAATAACATGACTACAGATACTGTAACTCAAACGACTGTTGAATATCTAAACAGCCCATTTTTGAAGGCGATTGCCCAACAGATTCGCGCCAATGATTCCTATGGAACCTATCGCAATTGGTCTGATGAACTGTTGCTCAAACCGTTTATTGTCACCAAGGCGCAGAAGCGAGAAATTTCGGTTGATGGCGATATTGACCCAATCACCAAAGGGCGAATTCTAGCGTTCTACCGGGCAATTGCTCATCAAATTGAGGAGCAAACTGGCGCTTTATCTCAAGTGGTGATTGACTTGAGCCACGAAGGATTCGGCTGGGCGTTGATTTTTTCCGGTCGCCTCTTGCTGGTTTCTCGAACGTTACGAGATGCCCAACGGTTCGGGTTTGATTCCATCGAGAAGCTGGCAATCGAGGGTGAAAAACTGACCGAATCTGGAGTTGCTTTGGCTCACCGTTTTTCCGATGTCAGAAAGCTATAGAAGAGAACAATGACACAAGCAACTACACTCACCGCTGAAGGCTTAAAAACCCAGATCAAGCGGCTCAATAGCAAAGCTGGACAACTCAAAATGGATTTGCATGATCTAGCAGAAGGATTACCAACTGACTACGAGCGGTTAATGGATGCGGCGCATGAAACCTACGCCATTTACCGCCAGCTTGACGAACTCAAACAACAGCTTAAGCAACTGGAGTATGTCCAATGAGCCAAACACTTACTGAATTTAATCAATTAGTGAATGCAGAAGACTATCTTGAGTTCTTTGCCATTCCCTATGATCCGCAGTTTGTTAATGTGAATCGGCTGCATATTCTGAAAAAGTTTTCAGCGCTGATCAAGGGCATTGACGCTGAATCTCCAGAATTGACCGATCCGGAGAAACTGGAACGTTATCAAACTGCGCTGAGGCAGGCGTATGACACCTTTACAACTTCTTCGCCTCAAGACGAAAAACTGTTTAAGGTATTCAACGACAAACCTCAAAACTTGGTGCTGCTGTCTGAGATTGGCTCTGATTAAGATTGAGGAGAACACAACATGCAAACGCTGACCCCAACCGAACAAGAGCGCTATCGTCGCCAAATGATGCTGCCCGGATTTGGCGAAGCGTCGCAGCAACGCTTAAAAAATGCCACGGTGCTGGTGACTGGCGTAGGCGGGTTAGGCGGCACAGCGGCTCTGTACTTGGCAGTGGCAGGTGTTGGACGATTAATTTTGTTGCGTGGCGGTGAATTGCGTCTGGATGATATGAATCGTCAAATCCTCATGACGGATGATTGGGTCGGTCAGCCTAGAGTCTTTAAAGCCAAAGAAACGCTGTTGAATATTAACCCAGATATTAAAATTGACGCCATCTGCGAATATGTTCATCCAAATAACGTGGATGAGTTAGTGCAATCAGCAGATGTCACGCTTGACTGTGCCCATAACTTTGCTGAGCGAGATTTGCTGAACGCTGCCTGTGTTCGTTGGGGTAAGCCAATGGTGGAAGCTGCAATGAACGATATGGAAGCATACTTGACTACCATCGTCCCTGGTTTAACGCCCTGTCTGTCCTGCATCTTTCCGGAAAAACCTGATTGGGATAAGCGCGGTTTCGGTGTGCTGGGTTGCAGTC
Source organism: Cyanobacteria bacterium RM1_2_2 (assembly GCA_012033495.1). GTDB lineage: Bacteria > Cyanobacteriota > Cyanobacteriia > Elainellales > Elainellaceae > Elainella. Next base: position 28,333 of record JAAUQT010000053.1, read on the forward strand.
TCAGGGGACGCTAGCTTGCCTAACTGCCCTAGAAGCGATCAAGCTCATTACGGGTCTGGGTACACCGCT
>JAAUQT010000295.1 GCA_012033495.1 Cyanobacteria bacterium RM1_2_2
TTCGTCAGCACTCCGCTAATGACGATTGTAACCCTAGCCGAAGCTTTGTGTACTATCGTCAGGAGTACAGAGAAAGATAGATTTGTTTAAGCAAAAATCAAATCAAAAAAGAGTATGGAACAGTCTTCCATACTCTAAAAACTAACTCCTCAACGAGCGGTATTTTTACCTCAACTCCGTCAAAATTCAATCTTTACCGGAATGTCTCAATTCTGTGAATTAAGGATTGTGAATTCAGGCATAAGTGCTACAATCCCAGCGCTCGGCGCTCTTTTTCGAGTTGTTCGATCAGCGCTTGATCGCCTTTAGCTTTTGCACTTTCAATGCGGCTGAGGAGAGTACGCAGCATATTTTCACGATGCTGTCTTCCAGTTGCTTGAGATGATTTGCGATAATTCATGGCAATGTTGAACCTCCTGAAATGAAAGCGCTGCTTGAAGCATTTTGCTTTCCTTACCCTTGCTTGATTGCTTCTATTTTAGAATTGGGACTACACAAATTCCTCGCACAAGTTGAGTGCCAGTTCGGGTGATTGTTTGTCTGTTTTAAGTTCCAATCGGGTGATAGTTCAATCCCTCATCAGAGCCATCCTTTAAGTCAGAATCGTGCCGCCCATCAGCCGCTGATAGCGATATTCTAATTCCGCCTGCATGACGGGCCATTTCTCTAAGGTGGGATCAAGCTCAATGACTCGTTCGGCGGCTTCTCGTGCCAGCGACAGTACTTCCTGATCTTCAACTAAACTGGCAAGGGCAAAATCAGGCAGTCCCGACTGGCGGGTTCCCAGCACTTCTCCTGGGCCGCGAAACCGCAAATCCATTTCTGAGATGAAAAAGCCGTCCTGCGATTGCTCCAACACCTTGAGCCGCTGTTTTGCCGTTTCTGCCTTCGAGCTATTCATCAGCAAACAAAACGACTGCGCCGCGCCGCGCCCCACCCGCCCGCGCAATTGGTGAAGCTGCGACAACCCAAACCGATCGGCGTGTTCGATCAGCATCACGCTGGCATTCGGCACATCGACACCCACCTCAACCACCGTTGTAGACACTAAAACTTGCGTCACGTTATCGCGGAACTGAGTAATTGCCTCATCTTTTTCGGCTGAGGTCATGCGTCCGTGCAGCAACCCCACTTTGAAGTCTGGAAACACGCCTTCCTGTAAATGCTGATATTCGTCGATGGCAGATTTTAAGTCCAGCTTTTCCGACTCCTCCACCAGCGGCAGCACCACATACACCTGCCGTCCTTGCGCCACTTCCCGCCGGATCAGGTCATAGGCATGGGAGCGGTCGCGCCCCGTTAGCACAGTAGTCTGGATCGGCTGGCGTCCGGGTGGCAGTTCGTCGATTTGGCTCACGTCTAAATCGCCGTGCATGGTTAGCGCCAGAGTGCGGGGAATCGGGGTGGCCGTCATCGTCAGCACATGGGGATAGTCGCCTTTTTGCTGAAGTCGGGCCCGTTGCTGCACCCCAAAACGATGCTGTTCGTCGATCACCACCAGACCTAATCGCTGAAACTGCACCGGATCTTCAATCAGGGCATGGGTTCCCACCAGCAAAGGTAACTCACCCGTCGCCAACTCAGACAACAATTGCCGCCGCTTCGCCGCCTTGGTGGAACCCGTCAGCAATTCCACCGACAGATGCATTAAGTTAAACCAGCCCACCAGCTTGCGGTAATGTTGTTCTGCCAGCACTTCGGTTGGAGCCATCAACGCCGCCTGAAAGCCCGACTGGATCGCCGCCAGAATTGCGATTACTGCCACTACGGTTTTTCCAGAACCCACATCTCCTTGAACGAGGCGATTCATCGGCGTTGGTTCTTGCAGATTATTCAGAATATCGTTGACGACGCGCTGCTGAGCATCGGTTAGCTGAAACGGCAAAACTTGATAAAACTGATCGATCAGATGCCCGGTCGGAGCCAGAGTTGCCGTGGTTTGTGCCCGACGTTGCGCCATGCGTCGCTTTAGGAGTCCGAGTTGCAGATAGAAAAACTCATCGAAGACGAGCCGCTGCCGTGCCGCCGCCAGAGAGTCGGAATCGGGCGGAAAGTGAATGTGGGCAATCGCGTCCTGTAGCCCAATCAAGCCGTACTTTTGCAGCAATCCTTCGGGCAACGGCTCCCGAATTTGGTGGATCGCAGGCAGAGCCGCCACCACTGCCTTCCGCACCACATCGGCTCCGACCCCTTCTGTGAGCGGATAAATTGGCACGACGCGCCCCACCTTCAGCGAATCAATCGAGGCATCGGAGTGATCAATCACCTCAATCTGCGGATCTTCCAGCGTCACGCCATACTTATCCTCTTTCACCAGCCCCGATGCCGCCACCACTGCCCCCACGGGATACAGCTTTTTCTGCTGCTCCTGCCAGCCGCGATTTTGATACCGTGCACCTGCAAAAAACCGCCCTAGCTTAAGCTGTCCGGTGTGGTCGCGGATGATTAGCTCGAAAATTGTCAGCTTGCTGTTACGCGGACTCGTAAAGCAGTTGTTGCGTTTCACCGTTCCCACAACTGTCACCGTCGCGCCTGCCACCAAATCGCGGATTTTAACCTGACGGGCATAGTCGATGTGATCCCGCGGATAGTAGTAGAGCAAATCGCGAACGGTCAACAGCCCTAGTTTTGCCAGCCGTTCGCTATTTTTTGCCCCAATCCCTGGTAGGTAAGTCACCGCCTGATCAAGCTTGACGGCAACCTTGGCAGTTTTCTCAACGAGGGCAGTGGTTTTAGGACGCGAGGCAATGATTTTAGATTTTGGTTGGATCTGGGTATCGGCTGCCCCCAAACTGCCCGTTGCTGGCTCTCCGGCTGCGGTTACTCCGACTGCTGGCTGCTCCTCCAGAACTCGGCGCGTCTGATACAACGCTCGACGAGTTTCGGCTACAAGGTGCTGACGTTGAGCAAAGCTGAGGTCAGAATAGCGGGTAAACTCGCTGGCAATCTCCTGGAGGCGCTGCCGTTCTGAACGAGGTAGATCAGTCAAAGGCTGGTTTAGGGTCAGGCTGAGAAATTCGCTGAATCGGTGCTGGCTGCCAACCAAATCATTGAAGCCCCGCTCGGCTTCTACAGAGAGTGCTTTTTGCAATCGCAACCAGTCCAACATGCTCTACTCTTTATTCTCACAGCCTGGATTCATTATGATACAAGCTCTTTTTCAATGCAGAGCGAGCAGATTTGATGGATTCACGCCTCTGCAATCTGTACGGGCGGGTTTAGCAGATCTGTTCACTGACGCTGCCAAATCATTCAACAAAACCCGCCCCTACTCTGACCAACTCGATCGCCATGCTACTTCTGCTTGGGCGACGGCACGCTCTTTCTGCTTGCGTTGGTATTCTCGCCCCAATTTTCCGAGCTGGGTCATTAGGTGGCGGAGTTTAGAACGATGAGCCGCTGTTGCCGCATCGCCAAATTCAATTTCGGAAAGCCGGAGCCGCATTGCCATCACTTGCGTCATCGACAGTTTTTCATCCTCACCATCTGCTTCAATCAGCAAGTTCAGCAAATTTGGCGGACTCGCTGTTGCTTCTGAGGAAAGATCGGCTTTGGCAGCTACCTCCAGAACAGGTTCCGGCAATTGGCTCGGTAAAATGTTGGCTTGTTGCAAAACGCAGTTCGTTGTGTGAGACAAATTTTGCATCACTTCCACAATCGCCTCTTCTAACTGATTCTGCCAGTAGGCAATATCTTTAGGATGGAGCGGACGATCGCTGTAAACCTCACGAGAGGAAGCTTCCAAGTCACTTTGGGGTTGAGCAGATTCTGATGAAACCAGCAGAATTGAAACGTCTTCTGGTAGAGCCATCGACATCGCCAGCGCTAATTCTTCTGGCTGGACGAGGCTCAGTTCAGGAGGTGCATTTTCTGGCTCAGCATTTTCTGGCTCAGCATTTTCTGGCTCAGCATTCCCTTCGGGATGGGGTTCAGCATTTTCAGAAAATTCCACATCAAGGTTCAATTCGGTTTGGTTTAGCTCTGGTTGAGTTTGCTCAGCAGATTCAAAATCTATTGGATCTTTCTGTTGCGCTTCAAGATCGCTAGTTTCAACTTCAGTATCGTCTGTTTCAGCAGATGAGCCGCGTTGATCTGCAACCCGAACTGGCTTCAAGCAAGCTAATAATTCGGACTGACCTTGCTTCGCCAACCGCTGGAGGGATTGCTGCAACTCTTTGCGTTGCTCCAGAGAAAGACTGAGAAATTGCTCTGGGTAGGCGTGAGTGCAGATATGATAGCCTGCCAAGACAAACTGCTGACGCATGGCTTTGCCGAGCGCCGCAAGGTATTGCTGATAAGCATCGTAGAATGCTTGTGCCATCGCTGACACGGTTTGATCTAAAGCAGCAATCTCCTGCTCAATCTGTGCTACTGCTCTGACCATACGCTCAATCCTTACTTTTCATCCTGCCCGTTTTGTCTAGATTAGCTGAAACAGAGAAGTAATACCGATTTAAACAGAAGACGCGGCAGTTCGCAGACTAAAACCATTGCTGCACAAAGCTTCCCAAATTCAAAATGGTATAATTTGCCCACAAGAAGAGTAGTGCTACATCATAAAACGGTGAAGTGCAGCGGCGGCAGTTAACCTTCGGCTCTCAACAGGAGTCTCTCGTCCGTCCGTTGCCACGCAGTGCTATGCTGCATTTTGCTGATTTAGAAG
>JAAUQT010000296.1 GCA_012033495.1 Cyanobacteria bacterium RM1_2_2
TGGTAGCGATCGTCCAGTTTCAAAAAAGTTCCACTCATTTTTGCGTGGCGATTGGGTGTGGCGTGTGGGGGCGATCGCTTCCCTTACCCCCAGTTTCCATCCTGTAAGCCACTCACTTTAAGTCACTCACTTATTTACACTTTCCCTTGCCCACTGCCTTACCGATCGCCGCAGTGCCAGTTTTCCAGCGTTGCGGTGAGCCTCAATAATTTGAGGAAGCTTCTGGATTTCTAACATTGGAAAAACCAGGCTGTGTTCTGCTTCCACATACTGATCCTGTTGCAGATGATAGATTTTTAGCGCTCCGTCGTCATAGCACCAGAGTTCTGGCACACCCAACCGAGCGTAGATAGGAAAGCGATCAAGCGATTTGTTGGTGATGTCAATTTCTAACGCCAAATCGGGCGGTGGGTCTTGATTCAGGTCAAAGTCAAGCTTGCCGCGAACCAGAGCCTCATTCTGAAAGTAGAAACACTTGTCAGGCTCAATTCCTGCTTGCTTGACTTCTCGTCGCCAGGTTGTAGAGCCATAGCTTTCATAGTCTAGCTCTAGCGTTTCAGCAACATCTTGTACCACGATGCTAATGGTTTCCTTGAAATATTCGTGTTCGGGTAGGGGAGTCATAATTTCCAAAGTGCCTCGGTCGTAAGCAATTCGGGCAGCACGATGGTCGCCCAAATCCTTCAGCAAATTCTCAAACTGCTGCCAGCTAATGTTGTAAAGCAGAACCCGGTCGGCGCGATTTATTGTGCTTTGCATAGGAACACCTTTTAGAAAAATGCTGGTAAAGTGGCGATCGCACTCAATCAGGGATAGTTGCAAAATCTTGTAAGGGCGTAGCATTCGGCAAATAGCCTCTGGAATCAACTAAAAGCCCTTGACCGAATGCTGCGCCCCTACGCCTATCCTGAACTAGTCTGGAAATTCTGCGGTGGTGGGTTCGCGACGGGGAACGCCATTCAGGTCGTGGCGCAATCTGGAAGTCGATTCATAAACCACTTTGCGAACCCGATTAATTCCGCCCAGTGGCTTAAGTTCGGGAATGGAATGCCAGGGGGTGTAGGTAAGATTTTCGCAAAATTCCATCTGTTCGGCAGAGTCAAAGGTTTGGGGCGGAATTTTTAGCGTTGCAATCTTTCGGTAGGGCGACAGGGCTTCATCCCATTCAATCGTCGGATCTTCAATCGGCATTTTTACCGGATCGGTTTGAAGCTGCACCAAAAAGTCAAAGGTGGCTGCCTGATTTGCCAGATGTTTCACCATGACTTCGTGGAGGTAGTGAATTGAGGTGCGATCGCCCTCTGGTGCATCCCCTATCCCCGTCGGCTTCACCGAAAACCGAGCCGCCTTGTCACCAAACTGATAAGGCACCATACTCCAATATTGAATTGTCAGCGGGTTGGGAATTTTCTTCTTGTTAATCGCCCTAGAAATGCCAAACTCATGTAAGCGCCACTTCAGCGGATTGATGCCATTAAAAAAGAAGCGGATAATTTGCTTCTCACCTTTCTTTCGCAGATTAAATAATTCCAAATAATCTTGAGCATTGCGAATCGCAAAAACCGGATGATTCACCAGGGTAAAGTCCTGAGTTTGCTCGTGTTTCTCTGCTTCCAATACCTTATCACCTTCCACACCCAGCAATTTGATAGCAATTCCGCGAGTGTCGCCTTTTGCGTCGGGTTGGGGCTGTCTGGCTCCATTAGAAAAGCGCACCCAGGCAGGAAAGCGGCGCAGTTCCTTAAAAATGCCAACGCGCAACTCATCGGGTAAGTCATCCGCGACGACGAATTCTGCTTTGACACAGCCGTGATGTTTGGCATGGGCATCTCGTCTTGCCGGACGCAGATTTGCCGGATAGTCTTGCTCCAGTAATTTCAAGCTAATCAGTTCAATCTCTCGAATCAACTCCGCTTCATTTGCGGGCGGATATTCTTTGCCTAGTTCGAGTTGTGTTTGACTTTGCATAGTGTTTAGGGGATAGGATCTTGTTGCTATGCTGAAGGCTTAGAGCAAATAGCTAAATTCAAACTGGCGGGATATGACGTGGATATTCTAATTGAGTCAACAAAGAACTTTGAGCAGGATCTTCATGGGCTTCGTGAGATCGAAAAAGCCGCAGTAATTAGCAAGATTAACGATTGCGCTAGCCATTTTTCAGCCCAAGAAGCAGAGAACTGTCCAGATTTGCATCGCCCGTCTCGATTGTTGAATCTCAACGGCTATGAATCTTCACTGTATATCCTAAGGGTTTCGCAGACATTAAGGGTAATTTTGGCAATTGACGAAGATCCAATTTTTGGGCAGAACATCTTTACTCTTTTTCGAGTAGTTAACCTTCGTGAACTTGACCAATCATACGAAGCTATAGCAGAGTCCCTGTATCAAGAATTGCCTCACTTTGAGCGAAAAGCCACCCAAATTTATTAAGTTCATTCATGGCGCAAACTTTGACTCTTTGTGATGAATACGGCATCATTCACCAGGCTATGAAGATTTTGCCAAATGATGAGCTAAAGGTTAGTTTTCTCGAAGCTCTAGCCGAACTTGAAGATAACGAGTGCCACAGAACAAGAAGGTTTCCAAGAACGAGGCTGCATAAAGTAAAGGGTGTGAAGCAAGCAATCTATCGCGCTGACATTGATAAAGTTTCAGGTTGGCGTATCCACGTTCAGTACAATAATGGGCAAATCCATCTTAAGGATGTTATCGAAGGGCAGAAACATGACGATGTTATTGAAGTGATTAAGTCGAAAAGGGCGCGTTATGAATGAACGCGCGGTGAAACTCGTACAATATTGAAGAGCGTCTAGGCTTGGCTGGCGCTGAGTTACCTCTTTAATATCTTCAACTTTCTGCAAGGGCGTTATTTAGGCTAGGAATCATGCAAGAGTTTTGGAACAACATTTCCCGCTATCCTCGCTTTCTTGTCACGATATCGCTGGGCATCTTACTGACGCTGGCTAGCCCGCTGCTGCCTTTGTTCAAGCGTCCTTCGACAGCGATCGCCACCAGCATTTTTCTCGTCGCAGCCGTCACCTTCATTGGGTTTACTCTACGCGCTATGTTGGGAATAGGTTAGGGTCTAAGGTTATTTGTCGTGAAGACAAATCAACCTTAGACCCTCTGTAAACGCTAGAGATAGGTTCTATGGCTACCAGTCGTCGTGTTGCCCGTGTGTCTGAGTTGATCAAGCGAGAAGTCAGCCAATTGTTGATGTCTGGCATTAAAGATGACCGAGTTGGAACGGGCATGGTCAGTGTCACCAATGTAAATGTGTCGGGTGACTTGCAGCACGCCAAAATTTTTGTCAGCATCTATGGCAGTGATGAAGCCCGGGCTGCAACAATGGCAGGGCTAAAGTCTGCAACAGGGTTTGTTCGCAGTGAGCTAGGTCAGCGAATGCGGCTGCGGCGAACGCCAGAGGTGGTGTTTGTTGAAGATCATTCAATTGAGCGGGGCACTCAAGTCTTGTCGCTGCTCAATCGGCTCAGCCAGGAGCGCAAGGAGTTCCCCCTGGAGGACTTCACTGAAGATGCTCCGGTTGAGCATAACTCCGTTGAGGATTTTGACAAAGAGGATTTTGACGAAGACGGCTTTGATGAGGGTGATTTCGACGAAGATGGCTTCGACGAAGATGGTTTCGACGAAGATGGCTTTGACGAAGCAGTGAATGACGATGAACGGAGAGCTAAGCAATAAGCGTGTCTACGTTGCCCGACTGGAAAACCTTGTCTTTGCCGGAATGGGTAGCTCAGATGGTGGTTGTTCGCGCTTCTGGGTACCTGTTTGATCATCAAATTCGCTATCCTGCTTGGGAGCCTCCAGCGGCAACCTTGCGCCATTGGCTAGAAGATTTGGCGGTGGGCGGAGTGATTTTGCTGGGCGGCAGTGCGGCTGAGTTGGGATTGCGATCGCACCAACTGCAAGAGTGGGCAAAAATTCCGCTGCTGATTGCGGCAGACATTGAGGAAGGCGTAGGACAGCGGTTTGCGGGCGCGACCTGGTTTCCGCCACCGTTAGCAATTGCGGCGATCGCTCAACACAATCCTGCAAAAGCTGAGTTTTACGCCGAACAAATGGGCGCATTTACGGCTGAAGAAGCGCTTGCCATTGGAATCAACTGGGTGCTGGCTCCGGTGGTCGATGTGAATAACAATCCCCAAAACCCGGTGATTAACGTGCGGGCATTTGGGGAAACGCCCGATATGGTCAGTCAACTCTCAACTGCGTTTATTCGAGGTGCAAAACAACGTCCAGTTCTGACTGCTGCCAAGCATTTTCCCGGACATGGCGATACCGCAACAGATTCTCACCTGGATTTGCCCGTTCTCTCGCATGATCGAGAGCGATTGGCTGAAGTAGAGTTGCCCCCATTTGAGCGGGCGATCGCCGCTGGAGTGGATGCGGTGATGAGCGCTCATTTACAAATTCCAGCACTGGATGAGAAATATCCGGCCACGCTATCTCATCGAATCTTGACAAAGGAATTGCGGCAGCGGTTGGGTTTTGACGGACTAATTGTCACCGATGCGCTGGTGATGGGGCGATCGCCAACTGCTATGGAGCCAACGGAAGCACCTGTACTGGCCGTTGAAGCAGGGGCAGATATTTTAATGATGCCTGTCGATCCGGCGGGTGCAATTCA
>JAAUQT010000054.1 GCA_012033495.1 Cyanobacteria bacterium RM1_2_2
CAAACTGATTGAATTCCCATTCTTAATCTCAACATACTCACCTCTGCTAATGCCGCTAAACTTTATCGCCTCAGTGAGTTTTCTCGATCAACGCACGCGATTGAATTGGATGAATTTCCAGCCACCCAACAGCCTTTTCGGTGAGATACCAAGCTTCGCCGGTGGCGTGGTCTACTCTTGTGACGCGGATGATTTCGCCTTCAGCAAGGCTGCCCACAATTCGGCCTTTAGGCGTGGCACGACAGTTGAGCGAGCCGGATGCGGTGACAGTAGCAGATTGTCCGGGGAAGGGACTGGGATCAGGATGATCGATCAGCGATTTTAACTGAATGCCGCCCCCAAACACCCAACAGCCCTGCGTTTTGGCAAAATACCAGCGGTTGCCTGCCTGCTCTGCAACTCGGCTGACCTGAATCACATCGCCTTCATTCACCTTGCCGATAATTTTGCCGTTGGGGATAGCCCGACAGTTAAGCGATCCGGTTTCAATCACCGTTGCTTCGCGTTCCCGAATTGGCGTGCCGCCATCAAACACAGGTTCGTTTGGAACATTCGGCCGGTTCGGACGCTCCTCCTCGCGTTCCCGCACGGGCACTTCGACCGGCACTCGAATCACCTGCGGCGGTGGCGTCAACGTATCGAGATATTTGGGAGCTAACCGCTCGGTTGCAAACTTGATATATACATCGCGGTTGTGAGCATAATTATCCAGCACTGTGCCTTTGTAAGCGGCATCAAACTTTGCCCGCACGCCCCAATAATCTGCGCCCCCTTCTAACCAGCCTTGGATCTGCCGCCCGATGTCCAGCTTGCCTGCTGAAGTGGTTCGATCTCGCTCTTGAGGCTGAAGTGCTTGAGCAAGGTCGTATAGGTAATCATTTTCTGCTTGAGTCCAGATGATCACCGGAGCCGGCGTAGCAACTGGAGAAGGCGACAGCGCAACTGGCGTCGCGTTTGTGACAGTAGGAGCAGGCGTGGGCGTGGTGGTTGAAGTGCGCTGCACCAAGCTGTAAATTCCAACAATTGCCAAAATAGCCGTTGTGCTGAGGGCAGTTGAGAGGGCAATTACAAGTGGAGTTTTCATAAAACAGGAAACCGCAAAGGGTCTTGAATAGGAGCTTGTATTAGAAAATTCAAGCCTACTTTAAAGATTTCCTGAATGATTTACAAAATTGATCAATCCAGCATCTATTTTTACGTCTACCAGTGTCGCAATGGTTTGGTTGTTGTAAAGCAGCAGCGTATTTTCTCCCTGAATCTGCACAGAAATTTGGCTTGCCGAAAGCCCGCCCGTGAGTCCAATTACGTCTTCATAGGGCTGGAAATCCTGAATAATTGCCGTTCCTTCAGGAGACAAAACAAACTGATCGCGTCCGGTTCCACCATTCAGCGTGTCATTTTCACTGCCGCCGATCAAAATATCATCGCCATTTCCGCCCAACAAGAAATCATTTCCGTCGCCGCCATCCAAGCGGTCATCACCATCACCGCCGCGCAATTTATCCTGTCCGCTCAATCCAAATAGCTGATCATTGCCTTCCATACCATCAATCACATCGTTGGAGTGATCGCGTCCCTGTGTATTGTTATCAAGGGGATTGAGAAACGTAACTGTGTTTGCTCGCAGCACTTGATCGAGAACGCGATCTGAGTCGATAACGTCAAAGTCATCTTGAACGACTGACTGACCGTTAAATAGAATATTGCCTAAACTGCTAACACCGTTGAGTTTCGCCCCAGTTGTCGTCGAGAGGTTGTCTAAATCCTCTAGGGCAAAATTCTTGAGTAAAACGGTGGGTATGGTGCTGTGCTCAAACGTGATCACCAGATGTTTGCCCTGTTGCTTCAACAGCATGTTCTCAGCCGTAAATTCTGCACCAGTAAATTGCAGCGTATCGACTCGGTTGACCACCTGCGAGGGAGGCTCGATTCCACGCCCGATGCCGCCAAAATTGGCAATCACAAATTTGCCCGCCTGAATCTTCAAAACCGAGCTTCCATAAGGATTCGCCAGCCCGATCCAGCCCAATGGTTCTTCTGATGGCAGAGGCGATTCAGCGGGCAGTTCGGTGGGCGATTCAGTGGGTAATTCAGTGGGCGATTCAGCAGGCAGTTCAATTGGTAATTCAGTGGGGTCATCCTGCCCTAAGCGATCGTTTGTATCCTCTGTTGAAGGGGAATCAGGAATAACGGGCAGTTCCACTGGTTCAACGACATCACTCCTTTCTGCATTCCCTTCTGAAGGAGTATCACGGTTTTGAGGTTGCTCTGCCCAATCGCCCTCATCAGACGGTACTTCATCCAAATTTAGATGGGGAGGGTTCATCACTGGCGGCTCAGAGATAGGCAGGCCCTCTGGATTCGTCAGTGAGTCCGGATTTGGGTTAACGCTAGGCTCCTCAATCAGATCTCGATCGACAATTTGATCAATTCGATCAATCGGTGGGATGATCCGCCATTCGGGAATCGAATCAATAATCAGTGGTGGGTTAGGCTCAGGTTCGGCGGGGCGAGGCTCACGTGGAATAGGCTCTGTGACAGGCAACTCAACGGGAACTACAGGCTGCGGCTCAACGAGATTTTCGGCAGGCTGCCCGTCATTCTGGTTTCTCTCGCTGCTGCCAGCCCTTTCCCGGTCAGCGCTAGTATCAGGGATGAACGCCAAGTCACCGTCATTGCCCGACTCGAAGCGATCGGGGTTTGTCGGGTTCAAGTCCACATCGTTCTGCCCCAACACCCGATTGAGCAAGGTGGCTTCGTTCGGTTGGCGCGTGTTTTTTGTAGAAGGAGTCAGACTAGCGTTGGGGTTGCTAGCGATGGAACGAAGCGGCAGACTCACCTCTGAAATCAAAGCATCTGCCTGATCATTCACAGCAGCATCGACCGTAAGCTCATTGATTGCAGCAGCTAGCCACGCAGCCAACCGTTCCGGTGTTGCCATTGCCTCTGACAAGATTAGCAAGCCGCTTTGCTCTGCCAAATCCCAAATTTGGGCAAGTGCGGTTAGATCAGTGGAGAAGTTTTTGGTTTCTAACCGATCGCCCAAGCTATTTTGCAGCATTTGCATGAGCAAATATTGTGAGAACAGAAACAGCAAAATATGCAGCCCATCTGCTCCCGGATTGATGCCATCCAGTGGTTGCATTCTGTTGATCTGAGTTCCCCGTCCTCGCACAGGCAGATCGGAGTCGTTGCGTTGCGCTGATTCTCCGTTGATTTGGCGCTGATTCTGGTCTGCTGGTTGCAAAGGTTGCTCTGTGCCGTCTGCCAACACGTTCTCAGAGTCACCTGTTTCAGACCAGTTTTCCGCATCAGTGACCGTAAAAACTTCGTCTTCAGGTACAGATGAATGCTTGGGTAAAAGAAGGAAATATCTTGCGATCAGATGAGGATCAGAGCGGATTAATTGATTGACGTGATGTCTGAGTTCACACCACTGATCAAGCTCGTTGACATTCCAAATATCAACACTGATACAGTCTTGCTCAGCTTGCTGTCTATATTGATCCTGATTGAAGCAAACAATCGGAATACCTTGCCGCTGAGCCTGATAAAGTTCAAGCTCCATCAGTGTATGCCGAGTAAGGTCGATCTCTTTGCGAATAAAATGTTGAGGATATCCGGCGGGAAAGGTCAAAACTTGCCGCCACTGCGACATTTGACGTTCAACCGACTTATCGTCTAACTGTTTAGACAGTAGGTCTAATGTAACGTCCAATGCCTCTGCTGTAACGTGAGCCTCTAGTTCACCATCCCATCTCCTGAGCTTGTCAAACAGATGGTGAGTGAAAACATTGAGTGACTCTCCTGCTGCCCAAAGTAGAAGATCAAACCCGACCAAGATCGGTGACATTAGCTTAAGTCACTTTTGAGTGAATATTGAGAGATCAAAAAGCGTTAACGTGTTTTTAACGTAGTAGATTACCTTTCAACCTCCGCAATAAACATATCTTTTTCACTATCCAACTATGCAGTCTTGTGTGCCACTGACTCGGACTGTTCTACAGCCGGCTCCTCTGCCGTTTTCGCCATTTCGTACAAAAAAGCCTCGTCTCTCGATTGAATGATGGTGATGCGTTCCTTCAAGGCATCCACCTTTTCCAACAAATCAGGCAATTCCCGATCTTTTAAGAGGGGCTTGATTTCGTGAAATAGCCGCATAAAACTACCTGGCTTTTGCCCTAAATAAGGCTGAATTGCGTTTTGAAGCTGAGTAATTTTTTGTTGCAGTTGAGTCAGCAAAGCTTCGTACTGAGCGATGGAAACTTCAAACTCTTGGCGATTCATTGTCGTTGCGCTAGAAGGTTGCTCAGCTTGGCGAGCCTCCTCGCTTAAAATTTCTTCCATCCAAGCATTAATGCTCTTATCTGCACGGGTTGCCGCAATGTAAATGTCTCGGTGGATTTCTGGCGTCGTCCGAAAAGGCAGCTTACCCGAAAACGGTTTGTCAGGCTCTTTACCTTGCTCCCTACAAGCCTGGATGTAGGCATCTACAGCCCGATAAAAATCTTCTTCTGCCTCTTTGACCGTTGTCCCTTCAAAGACGACAACATCACTGATGTTGAGAACTCGACCATAGAGGATGCCCGCATCTGCATTGACCTCTAGCTTGGCAATGTAGTTTCCGTATTTAAACATAATGAATTACTGTGGTTCAACTCCAACGCCACTTAAAAAGCCTCGTAAGTTTTCAATCATATGGCTACCTACATATCCCGTTCGATCTGAGCAGGGGAAAACTCCAACTTTGAGTTCTTCTTCATACTTAATTCCAACGCAGATCCTGCGAGGGTCAATAGTGACCGAGCCATTCAGACCATTAAATAGATCCAAGACACTTCTCCAGGGAATATTTGATCGAGGCTGATCTTCAAAAATTGCGCTCACGGTCGCTTGCTGACTCTCCGTCAGTTCACTGAAGTAGATGCACATTCGGTTTTTTGTTACTGAAGTCTAGACGAGTTGCACGTCAGCTAGGCCGGCGTGAAGCCTACGACATATCCAACAGGGAAATCTGTTAAAAACAGAACGCTTGTGTCTTGCCAAGGATGTCCACATTTAGCAGTCAAATAGAAGTCAAATGCAGCACTTGAGCAGGTTTAAGCGCAAACTGGATACGACAAATTTTGCTAGGAGCAAGCTTACTAGCAGACGTGTCACTATCGTACCGCGATGTTCATTAGGAACATAGGAAAATACCTTTAAGAGGCATGTCCCTACGCCAAGCAAATCGCGGCTTGTCATCGTAGACGTCTAGAGATAATTCTTCCTTCAACCGTAAATATGCAGTTTAAGGATTTCTATGACTTCAGCTAACACCTTAAGATATCAATTTTAGATATCAATGTCAATACCGAAATCTTTGACCCTTCACGCTCGATCTAATCTGCTCAACATGATCCCTCATTCACTTGATCCCTGATTAGCCAACCGCCAGACTCTAACTTGAATCAGGATCGGTAAGCAGTGTTGTAATAGCAACATTGCATTGTAAATATGCAGGGTTTAACTGCACGCTCTAGCCGGAAGTGAGCTGTGGAATTGAACAAAGATCAATAACTGAAACCTCTTTCCTCAGTAGGATTTTGTTGTCTCCAGCATACGATAGCTTAAATGATATCAAAAAAGATAGTTCTTTTGCCATTATTCCTTTGAGCAGGGGTTGCTGACAGTTCTCTTAACGCTATTCTGGGCGTTGCTGAATCAGAGCATAAATCTGGAGATCCCCGGCTTCTCAATCTGTGTAACTCAGTAATCGTCAAGGTAAAAGAGAACTCATACCATTTTGGATTTTGGATTTGCGTTCGCGCAGCGTTGCGCTAGCAACTTCTGGATTGCTAAAGCTCCGCGCAGCAATGGTCTCAATTTGTGAACTGCCGCGTCCTCTGGTTAGAGCGGCATCAGAGGTCAGAAAAACAAAAGAAATTTCCACTAAAGTTTGATATCAAAAATAGTATCTTGACTGATACTGCTTTTAGATATACAGTAGCTTCATAGATTCATTTCGCCATCCCAGCACTGTCTGGGTTGCCCCTCCGAGTTTAAGCCTTACGTTCAAGCCTTAATTTGTTGTAAGAGGTAATGCAATGACGAACACTTTGGCTACTCCTAAACGCATCACGCTGTTTGACCACCCCGGCATTGCTGAAGTTGTGCGAGTTATCAGTTCTACAGAGCGTGGCAGAGTGAAATTTAAAGCTAGCTTCTGGCCGGCTCGGTTCTATCACCCGTCTCAGTCAGATGATTGCGTTTTACCGACCGAACAGGTCACTGTTGTTGGCATTGATGGAATCACATTACTGGTTATGCCTATCCATGCTTCTGCGCAAATTGCTTAATAACTCGGATGGCTAAGCCATTCAGGCAAAGCGGCTCAAACGGTGAAGTGGCTTAAAAAATTGCCTTGCTAGAGTATCAACATCTATGCAAACTCCTTATCATCCTGTCGATTCCCTTCGCTCTATTCGGATTGGACTGGCATTTCTGTTGACAGGTTCAGCCATGATATTCACAGCGGTAGTCGCTCTGCGCGTTTCTTCCGCATTTCACACTCACAAGCAACACCGCGTCGATCGCATTCACCAAGCAATCCTGACCCGTGCGGATTATCTCAAAACGACTGCATCATACACAGACTGCATCACAGAAGCGGCAAAAATTCCGGCTGAGTCGCTATTTCACAGTTCAGCAAAAAATCTGCAAGATCAGTGCCAAATTGCTCTAGATGAAACAATCTTGAGCCAAGTGCAAACGCTAGTCCAAGCGGGTCAGTTTCAAGAAGCGATTGCTGCGCTTCAGACAATCTCAAGCCAAAACGCTAGAGTGCAGCAATTGACTGAGGAGTGGTCGCGTCACATTCTCCACATTGCTGAAGGCTATTACATTGCTCCTGATGCAAATCTGTCAAAGGCAATCGAAGTGGCAAGCAGCATCCAGGTAAATAACCCTCTATACATTGAAGCTCAGGTGAAAATCAGGCAATGGCAAGCAGAATGGGCTAGCAACCAAAACCACTTTCAAACGGCGCAGGCAGCCCTCAAAGCTAACCAGCTAGAGATTGCGCTACTACATGTTCAACAAATTAACCATCCATACTGGCGGCAGCAGTCTATCCCTATCGTTAACGCTGCCTATGCGGAAATGGCTCTGCTTGATCAGGCTCAGACAGGTCAGCCCACCGACTCTCAACCTGCTCAAGCAGATCGTTCCAGTGGCGTTGAAGCACCCCAAACCAGCGAGACTTACATCAACGTCATTGAAGTTCCTGAAAGATTATTGCTGCCTTTTGCGTTAATCACACTCATTCTGATTAGGTGCCGCCCAACAACATAGAGTCCGCCACATTAGGCACGATTCAATGTCGCTCAAACCCTGGACTAGAAGTTGGTCAGTTCAAAAGGTTGGAAAAATTAGTACAGCCCTAACCAAGACAACAACCCTTGTCCGGTGAAGTATTCAATCGCTAGGGTGCTGACAAAACCGATCATGGCAGCTCGACCATTCAAGCGCTCAGCATAAGAGTTGAAGCCAAATTTAGGCTCTTCAAATTTAGGAGGATTAGAAGGTTGAGGTTGAGTCATGATCTTTACAAAACTTAAAGCTACACCTTCATTGTATAAAGAGTTGAGCTGTCGTCAACCCAAGGGAGGATTTTTTAGATGATTGGGATTCTACCTATTCCGAATGATGAATGTCGGGATTTACATCAGTTGTTGGGCGGCAGTTGCGTTGCTGCATGTACTATTGGATGAGAAACTCTTCTTAAGAAACATGGTTAGGAGAGGATGCTCTGTATGTCCAAGTTTGATTCCGGAGTAACGCTGTGCGAGATCACCAAAGAGAACTTGGGGAGTATCCTCCGCTTGAAAGTCACCCCTGATCAGGAGCAGTTCGTGGCATCCAACGCCGTATCTCTTGCGGAGGCGCACTTTGAGCCAGAGCTTCCTTATTTCCGTGCCATCTATGCAGGTGGTGTGCCTGTGGGGTTTCTGATGTTGGAATACAACGCAGAGGAGCAGTTTTACTTCCTCTGGCGGTTGATGATAGATGAGCGATACCAGAAGCATGGGTATGGTCAGCAGGCGTTGGAATTGCTCTTTGCGCATGTCAAGACGCTTCCCAACGCAGATGCGCTCTATACCAGTTGCGTACCAGCCGAAGGCGGTCCTGGTCCGTTCTACGAGAAGATGGGTTTTGTCTATACCGGAGAGGAAGAGGACGGCGAACTGTACATGCGACGAGAGTTGTGAACTGGCAAGGGTCTGTGGGTGCGAGCCGCCCAACAACCCGATTGGGGCGGATGTGCAGAGTTTTTCGTCTAATGTTCAAGTCTGGTTGGTCGCCGCTCAATCGGAACGATAGGCATAGACAACCTACGTCGAGCTAAAGCGTGGATCACTTGCGAGGGTGACTAGATCAAAATTGTTAGCCCAATCTGCTAAATCTTCTGAAGTGATGGCGTCACTTTGCCGCATCAGAATGGCTACAAAACAGTTCGTTCGCCGTACAATCACTGCATGACACTGAGCACCATGAATCACGGCATGACGAAATCCATCAATTTGGAATGAAGTAGTCAGCAAGCCTTGTAGCCCTAAGGCTTGAAAGATGGTTTGAACCCAACTGATGTCTGCACTCTCAGCAGAAATGTAGTAATCCTTAGGTAAACCGCTTAAATCAAAAATTGCTGCTCCCAAAACACGATCGAAGTAAGACACTCTTCCAGCCTACGCAACAATAGATCAAGACTGATATTGCCAAATGAGTTCATTGCGTCAATGGAACTACCTTGCCGTTCCAGCCTTGCTTAACAAACACACGATTAGATTTCCCCAGTTATCAAAACTGTAACGCTCTGCTCAGACTTTGCCTGGGTTATTTTTTCCTGATTGATTTGGAGATTAATTTGGATCAGATTTTGGTCAAAGTTCTGAAGGAGTTTCAGGCGAAATTTCTACACCCCCCGTTTGTACCATTGTTTGCTGCTCGGTGATTAGATCGGTCAAATCGGAGATTTCTACGCCCATTTGCTGACAAGCTTGCTTTAGCTCTTGCTGAAAAGCAGCAGTATCTTCACCATATCCGCACAAATGAGTCGCTACTGCTAGCCCTTGCTTGGCATTTGCCTTTGCACAATCAACTAACTCAATACCGTGGAGATGTTTTGATGATGCCATAGCGCCCTATCTGTCTCAACTAACTAAATTCAGGATCAAGTCAAAGAATGGCAAGATTGCCGTTAACTCACCTTAGTCAAGATTGGCGACCAACCGGATCTGCCTAACGATGGAACCAATACTTATAGGCAGAGTAGGCCATCGTCACAACTCCAGTAATAATTGCGTTCTCGTTGACATGAAACTGCGGATGGTGAAGCGGATAGTTGGGTTGATCGGGAAACGCCACACCTAGGCGAAACATTGTACCTGGTGCATGTTCTAGATAAAGCGAAAAGTCTTCTGCACCGAGAGAAGGCTCTAAGAGAATTTCCACTCGATCACAGCCCCAAGCTTCTTCTGCGGCAGATTCAACGATTTGAGTTAACGCCGGATCGTTCTGGACGGAAGGCACTCCGCGACGATAGTTGAGGCTATATTTTGCCCCATAGGGCTGGCAGATACTTGCAACGATGCTATCAATCCAGTTGGGTAAGGCAGCGCTTGTTTCAGGATGGAGCGAACGCACGGTTCCCAACAGCCGCACCTGATCAGCAATCACATTGGGAGCGCGTCCACCTTGAATTTGTCCGATGGTTAAAACAACGGGGCGGAGTGGGTTATGAGTGCGGCTAATCGCCTGTTGCAAGGTGGTGATCACCTGCGAGGCGATCCAAATCGCGTCGATGGCTTCGTGCGGTCGGGCCCCGTGCCCCGATTCACCCGTGATTACAATTTCCAGATCATCAGCGGCTGCCGTCAACGCGCCGTAGCGGATGCCAACCGAGCCGCCGGGAATCGTGGGAAACACATGCACGCCCAACACCGCATTCACTTTGTCCATGACGTTATCTCGAATCATCCATCTTGCGCCTTGGGCGGTTTCTTCAGCCGGTTGGAACAAAAACCGAATTGTGCCAGGCAATTTTTCGCTTAACTGAGACAAAATCATCGCCGTGCCCAAACCAACGGTTGTATGGACATCGTGACCGCAGGCGTGCATAATTCCGGGCTGATGAGAGGCAAAATCGAGTCCGGTGCGCTCTTGAATCGGCAGGGCGTCCATATCCGTGCGAACGGCCAACAGCCGCAAATCTTCACCCGATCCAGCGAGTTCTGCAACAACGCCCGTTTTGCCGACTAGCTCCTGCACCCGCAAGCCACAAGAAGAAAGTACCCCTGAGACATAGGCGGCAGTTTGATATTCTTGCCCGCTCAGTTCGGGGTGGCTGTGCAAATGGCGGCGAATTTCAATGAGGCGAGGCGCAAGGGCAACAGCAATATCTTTAATTTGACTCAGCATGGATCGCATCAGGTGAAGAGGTTCACTCAATCATACTCGTGGGTTAATCTTTCTTAAAGTTAACACCCATCGTTGAGTGAAGCAGTCCTTACCGAGTCCTTACCGGTTCGGTGTACGTTTGAAGACGTGCATGGGCAACTGGCTCAGCAGCATGGCAACCAGAATCAGGGCTGACCCCATCGCTTCTCGTGGGTTAAGGCGTTCTGCCAGCCACCAGAAAGAGAAAACTGCGGCAAAAACGGGTTCTAGCGTATAAACAATGGCGGTTTCGCTAGCGGAAAGGTGGCGTTGGGCGATCACCTGCGTCACGGTAGCCAAGGCCGTGGCAACCAAACCGAGGTAAACAATCGCCAGCCAGTGAGTCTGAATGGCATCGAGTTGAGTGAGCCACGTTGGAGCCGCCCAAAAGCCGCCCAAAATCCCGACTGTGAAAAGCTGAACGGCTGAAAATGACCCGATGGGATGTCGGGGCGAAAACGCTTCCATTAATAGGATGTAGACGGCATAGGTGAGAGCACAGCCAAATATCCACACTTCCCCCCAGCCGATGCCGCCCGTTTCCCAAGACATCACCGCGATCCCAGTGAAAGCCAGCCCAGCCGCCAGGATGATTTTGAGCGTCATGCTGCGTCCGAGTTGCCAGCCCAGCAGCGGCACGATGACGACATTCAGGCTGGTTATAAAAGCAGCTCGATTGGCTGAAATGGTTTCTAACCCAATCACCTGCGTTAAATAGGAAATAAAAGCAACGACTCCCAACAGTCCACCATCCCGGAGCAGTGCCGGATTCAGCGATCGACAGAAAGGCAGAAAGACAACGGCTGCAATTACAAAGCGGCTGCCAATCAACACCGCAGGCGACAGTGAGCCGACCAGATCCTTGAGTAGCGGGAAAGTCGTGCCCCAAATCAGCGTAGTAAAGATTAGCAGTCCAAGGCTCCAAAGGTGCTGGTTTGGGTTGAGACGCATTGTTTAATATTCTCTGCTAGCAAATTTTCAGATGATTACGCTATATATAGGAAGATCTAATCAAAAAATAGTGGTCGAATTCCACATCTAGTGCCATTATAGTAGCGTCATGCCCGACAGACCGCACCCGTGGGCTTTCCGGTTCGCGGGTGCTACCTCATCACCCAGGCTCAGCTTCAGTTCAGACCTGTTTCGGGTCAGGTTATTGCGTTTCAAGCTGTTGCATCTCAGACCCTGAGCGGTAGGGCAGATTTCCCGAAGGTGGCAGCCTAATCAGAGCAGACCGAGGAAACGCCAATGTAACCTCAAGAGCTGATTGCGTGCCAAAAGTTTAATTTGCCAAAAGTTTACTGTATTCGCCGGATATTGAGAGTCTATGTCTTACGTTTTATCCGCAGCTAAGTTGCAGACCTATCATCGCTGTCCCCGCGCCTACTATTTCCGCTACGAGCGGCGGTTGGATGGCTCCTCGTTTTTTGGATCTGCGGCGCTAGGAACCTCTCTACATCAAGCATTAGCGCAAATCTACCAAGATTGGCACTATCAAGACTCGATTCCGCGATTGGATTGGATCGAATACTGCTGGAATCAGCAAATTGGCGACCTTTCCTCAAACCAAATTGCTGAAGGGCGAGCGATTTTACGACGCTATTACTATTCTTTTATTGTCAGTCAGTCGGCGATGCGGCGACGCTCGCGGTTGAGGGGCGCATCCAAGGATCAATGCAGGTTGAAAACTTAGAGTTTGTGCTTTCAGGGCGCTATGATCGGCTGGATTATTTGGAAGACGGCTTAGAGCTAATCGACTACAAATCTGCGAAAGACGTGGAAATCGCCGAGCCAGAAGAAGTTGATTTGCAAATTGGGTTGTACTATCTGGCTTTGGAACAACGCTATCAGCGAAGCCTCAAGCAGCTTAGTTTGCTCTACCTGCGTACAGGCGAAAAAATAGTTTACACAGCAACTCCTGAACATCGGTATCGGGTTGAGCAAGTGATCAGCGATTTAGCAATCGAACTGCGCCGCGATCGTCGCTGGGTTCCGTTTCCGGGCAGCCAATGTGACCGCTGTGCCTATGCTCGCTACTGTCCGGCAATCCAGTCAGAGCCAGACCCCTTACCGGAGGATGCCCGTCCGGAGCCGGGGTTGCAGTTGGTGCTGAGCTTGTAGTGATCTGTTCAGCAAGGGGAGATGGGCAAATAACGCAGTTTCAACTTCAGTAAAATCCTGCCGATTGATAGCCTTTTCTCAATCGGCAGATGGTCATTTCAGATGTTTTCCAAATGGGATTACAGGTGATGCCTACAAGCCGTAGAGCCAAACAATCATCAGGGGCGTGACAGCCGTCAGAATTAGATTCAGCGGTAGCCCCACGCGGGTAAAGTCAAGAAATTTGTAGCCACCTGGCCCGTAAACCATCGTGTTAGTTTGATAGCCAATGGGGGTCATGTAGCTGTTAGAGGCAGCAAACGTAACGGCAAACATGAAGGCTAGTGGGTTTAGCCCCAGCGATTCAGCCACCTCAACAGCAATTGGCAGCATCAATACCACCGTGGCATTGTTGGAAAGAATTTCCGTCACGATGGAAGTGGTAATGTAAAAAAACAGCAGAATCCAGTAGCCTGACAAGCTGCCGCCGATCGCCAAGAACTGATTTGCGACCCAAGTGGTCGTGCCAGAGTTCTGCATGGCAATGCCGAGGGGAATGAGTCCAGCGAGCAGAAAAATAATATCCCACCGGACTGCGCCATAGAGTTCACCGAGTCGCAAGCAGCCCGTCAGTACCATCAGCACCGACCCCAGCAGCGCTGCCACCAAAATCGGCAACCAGTTGAACGCCGAAACAATAATTACCCCTAAGACAATCGACAGCGCGATCCAGGCTTTGTCTTGCCGCAAAGATTCTACATCTCGCTGCTCTAAAACCAGCAGTTCGCGAGTCGTTTGCAAACCCAAAAAGCTTTCTCGCGGCCCCTGCACCAGCAGCAAATCGCCAAATCGTAGCGGCACTTTACCGAGGCGTTCGCGCAGCACTTCCTCGCCGCGTCGGATGGCCAGCACAGTTGCGTTGTAGCGCTGTCGAAACCGGAGTTCTTTCAGCGTCGAGCCATTTAGCCGCGAGTTGGAGAGGATCAGCACTTCAGCAATCTTTTCTTCTCCAGAGCTAAGCTCTGCTTCGATGGTTTCCTGTCCAAATTTGACATCCGGCAGAATATCCAGACCTCGCTCATCGCGGATTTTCAGTAAATCTTCCCGCCCGCCGCGCACTAGAAGAATGTCTCCAGCTTCGAGCACTTTGTCTGCTAAAGGCTGCGGATAGTGGCTGCCATCTCGAATCAGTTCCAGCACGTCTACGTCAAATTTGCGCTGAAGCTCGCTCGAACGCAGGGTTTGCCCAATCAGGCTGGAGCGGGGTGCCACCACCACTTCGCTCACATAATCTTTGAGGCTGTATTCCTGATCCAGCAGATCGCCATCTACTTTTCTGCGAGCCGGGAGTAGGCGTGGCGCAACCAACGAAAGATAGGTCATGCCAATGGCAAAAACAATCAGTCCTAACCCAGTAAACTGAAACAGCCCAAATTCTCCATACCCCAGGTCTTTAGAAATGCCGCTCGCCAAAACGTTGGTGGAAGTTCCGATTACCGTAATCATCCCGCCGAGCACGGTTGCATAAGATAACGGAATCAGCAGCTTGGACGGCGAAATTCCCTGTTTTTTGCACCAGTCCTCAATAATGGGCAGAAAAATGGCGACAACCGCTGTGTTGTTGATAAAAGCAGTGATCGGTCCAACAATCATGCCCATCACAAAAATTTGTTGAGAGGCATTACTGCCGCCCCAGCGCAGGAGGAAATTACGCACCACTTGAATCACGCCTGTGCGTGTAATTCCGGCGCTGAGGATAAACATTGCCATCACCGTGATCGTGGCGGCATTACCGAAACCCGAAATTCCTTCATCGGGTGTAACCAAGCCAAGGATCATTAAGGCAACGGTGACTAATAAAGCCGTCAGATCGACCGGCAACCATTCGCCAACAAAGCACACCAAAGCCAGTCCCAAGACGAGCAGTGTCAGAAAGATTGGGTTCGAGAGGATCATTGTTTAGCCTGAAATCTAGGATAGTGACAGGTTGCCCACCGATAACAGCGCCGCAAAACCGTAGCTGTTGGGCAGACAATCTGGGTATGAATTCTTGGGTTTTCCCTCCCGATCCGTGGAAATCATTAAATTTCATTGAATGGCTTTGATTCAGAAGCGACTCAATAAAGTTTTGATGAACTTAATTCGTTAAGGATTGCCGTGTTGTTTCAACGTTAGCCCGGAAATTTAGGAGACGAGTGAACAAGCCAATCATCGGGAGGTAAAAACTAGCAGAGACATAACAACCATCAATAGGAAATCTAGGAAATTATTGATAGATCTAGCGCCGTTCAGCCTGGATCATTCAACTGAGATGATCTGGAGCATTATCGTGAAACCGAAGCGCCGACGCCCTCAACTTCTTGTCCAGTCGATGCTTGAATCAACAAAGGGATGAGCCTCAGTCGATTCAGAAGCAGCTACAGGTTGGGAATGATGTCCATCGTTGAGCAGACCCCTAGTAGGAGGCTATTTTAGCTTGAGATGTGCTAGGTTTATCCCTGGTTCGTGTTAGCTTCACAGAATATACTCAGTAACAATACTCAGGAATAATACTCAGGGGCGATTGCTTCCGACCTTTCCTGCTTTGAACTGAGATCCTGCTTTGACTTGAGCCACTTCCCTGATTCGTTTTGTAAAAAGAGGGTTTTGCAAAAAGAGGGTTTTACGAAAAGATCGATTTTGCCAAGATAAAATCCTCAATGTTGCCCGATGTTGCAAACCGGTTGTGTTGCATCGCTAGTTGTGTCATTCATTGATGCAGCCCACTCAAGAAAGAGAGAAGAATCTGTCATGGCATTTGAGTACCCCGATGACTTAATGTACGCCGATACCCACGAGTATGCGCGGCTCGAAGGCGACATCGTCACAATCGGCATCACCGCTTTTGCAGTCGATCAACTCGGCGACATTGTGTTTTTAGAATTGCCTGAAGTTGGCGACACCGTTGAAAAAGGCGCAACTTTTGGCACTGTAGAATCGGTGAAAGCTGTTGAAGATTTGAAAGCTCCTGTGACAGGAACCATCATTGAGCGCAATGATCCTTTGTTAGACACACCAGAGCAACTGGCAGATGATCCTTACGGAACGGCGTGGATGCTGAAAGTGCGTCTAGAAGCCCCAGAGGAGCTAGAAGAAGCCCTATCTGCTGACGAATACCGCTCGCAGGTGGAAGGCGCATAGGCGTCGATAGGAGGGAAGCCTCGAAAAGGGAAAGCGCTCAAAACAGGCGAAGCCTACTGCCTCAATCGGGGGTGGTAGGCTGCTCTTGATTGCAAACTATTACAGAAATCGTTAAAACAGATATTTAAGCTCAGTCTTTTGCTCCCCCCTATACCCCTTCCTTATGTCCTCCGAGTCTACCGACCTGTATACTGTTACAAATATTACTAACTCACAGGATGCTGCAACTCACTCCACGGCAAATGCAGCGCCTGCTGTTTATCCATCAACTTCATCAACAAACCTGGACATACCAGAATCAGCACCCGCTTCGACTTGGTTATGTTCAGCAAATGCCGACAGGCTAGATTTAAACCAAGATTTTCAGCGTCGTCACATTGGCCCCCGCGAGGCAGACATTCAGCAGATGCTCCAGGTTTTGGGGTTTGCGTCTTTGGATCAGCTAACGGCAAAAGCGGTTCCAGCCGCGATTCAGTTACAGCAGCCTCTCAAAATTGAAGCCGCCTGCTCTGAGCACGAGCGCCTGGCCGAACTGAAAACCATCGCTTCCAAAAACCAGATTTTTCGATCTTATATTGGCATGGGCTATGCCAACTGCATCACGCCTGCGGTGATTCAACGCAATATTTTGGAAAATCCTGGCTGGTACACCCAATACACCCCCTACCAGCCTGAAATTGCCCAAGGCCGACTGGAAGCTTTGCTCAACTTCCAAACCATGGTGATGGATTTAACCCACATGGAAATTGCTAATGCTTCCTTGCTGGATGAAGCCACCGCTGCGGCAGAAGCCATGACGATGAGCTATGGGCTGCACAAAGGCAACAGCCAGGTGTTTTGGGTTTCCGACGCCTGCCATCCGCAAACGATCGAGGTGGTGAAAACCCGCGCTCTGCCGTTGGGTATTGAAGTAGTGGTGGGCGATCATCATCAGTTTAATTTCGAGCAGCCTGTGTTTGGTGTCCTGCTGCAATATCCCGCTACGGATGGGGCAATTTTTGACTATCAAGATTTCATCAATCGCGCTCATGAGGCGGGGGCGCTGGTTACGGTGGCTGCCGATTTGCTGAGCCTCACCCTGCTGAAGCCGCCCGGCGAATTTGGGGCTGATATTGTGGTGGGCAACACGCAGCGGTTTGGCGTCCCTTTGGGCTATGGCGGCCCCCATGCGGCTTACTTTGCTACCAAAGATGCCTACAAGCGGCAAATTCCTGGTCGGTTGGTGGGAGTCTCGAAAGATGCCTCTGGCAAACCGGCTCTGCGATTAGCCTTACAAACCCGCGAGCAGCACATCCGGCGCGACAAAGCCACCAGCAATATCTGCACGGCTCAGGTGTTGCTAGCGATCATGGCAGGCATGTATGCGGTCTACCACGGAGCCGAAGGGTTGCGAGCGATTGCCAAACACATTCATGCTCACACAATGGCGTTGGCAGCAGGTTTGAAAGAACTCGGTTATGAAATTGGCTCAGCGCCGTTTTTGATACGCTGCGGGTTGAAGTTGGCCACCGACAAACCGAAATTTTGCAGCGGGCGTTGGCTCAGCGAATTAATCTCCGCCCGATCGGTACTGAAGCGATTGGAATTTCACTGGACGAAACCACAACGGCAGCAGATGTTGGCGATCTTTTAGCAGTGTTTGTAGCAGGGTTTGCAGGTCGGGAAGTTCCGGTTGCTGCCGTGCCGCTACAAGATTCGCCCGTTCCTGCCGCCCTACAGCGCACCTCAGACTATCTGACGCATCCTGTTTTCAAGACTTATCACTCGGAAACCGAACTGTTGCGCTATCTGTATCGACTGCAATCGCAGGATCTATCGCTGACCACCGCCATGATTCCGCTCGGTTCTTGCACGATGAAGCTGAACGCCACTGCCGAGATGCTTCCGGTGACTTGGCCTGAATTTGCTAACATTCACCCCTTTGTGCCGCTGGATCAGGCACAGGGCTATCAGATCATGTTTCGGCAATTGGAAGCATGGTTAGCCGAAATTACTGGATTCGACGGGATTTCGTTGCAGCCTAACGCCGGATCGCAAGGCGAATATACCGGACTGTTGGTGATCCGTCAGTATCATCAGCGTCGGGGCGACGCGCATCGACAAGTGTGTTTGATTCCCGAATCGGCCCATGGCACCAACCCGGCGAGTGCAGTCATGGCAGGCATGAAGGTGGTGCCGGTGGCTTGCGATAGTGACGGCAACATCGACATCGCCGACTTGAGCGCCAAAGCCGAAAAACACCGAGACAACCTTGCCGCTCTGATGGTGACTTATCCGTCAACCCACGGCGTATTTGAGGAAGGCATTCTGCAAATCTGCGAAATTGTTCATGCGAATGGCGGTCAGGTCTACATGGATGGAGCCAACATGAACGCGCAGGTGGGGCTGTGCCGTCCGGCAGATTTTGGCGCAGATGTGTGTCACCTCAACTTGCACAAAACTTTCTGCATCCCGCATGGTGGTGGCGGCCCAGGCATGGGGCCCATTGGCGTTAAGGCCCATCTCGTGCCGTTTTTGCCAGGTCATCAAGTTGTCGAGAGGGGCGGCTCTGAAACCAGCATCGGAGCGGTGTCTGCGGCTCCGTGGGGCAGTGGTGCAATTCTGCCAATTTCCTGGATGTACATCGCGCTGATGGGCGGTGAAGGACTCACGAAGGCAACCCAAGTTGCGATCCTCAACGCTAACTACATTGCGAAACGGCTGGAAGCACACTATCCCGTCCTTTACAAAGCCCAAAACGGACTGGTCGCCCATGAGTGCATCTTAGATTTGCGGCAGTTCAAAAAGTCGGCAGGCATTGAAGTGGATGACATCGCCAAACGGCTGATCGACTACGGCTTTCACCCGCCGACGGTTTCCTGGCCTGTTGCGGGAACCATCATGGTTGAACCGACCGAAAGCGAATCATTGCCCGAACTTGACCGCTTCTGTGATGCCATGATTGCGATTCGAGCCGAAATCCAGGACATTGAAGACGGTAAGGCTGATCTGCAAAACAACCTGCTGAAGCGAGCACCCCACTCAGCCGCCAGCTTGCTCACCACCGAATGGGATCGCCCCTACTCCCGCGAACAAGCCGCCTACCCCACCGCATGGACACGCGAAAACAAATTCTGGGCGGCAGTGGATCGGATCGATAATGCCTACGGCGACCGCAATTTGGTCTGTGCTTGCCTGCCAATGGAGGCATATCAGGAATAAGCGTTTGATGGTGTTGCTTGCATCCTTCATCGGGCTTGATCCCCTAAAACCTCCCTACTTCAAACCAACTTTTAGATCGGTTTCTCTCTTTTGTCAGGAAGGTTAAGGGGGATCTGCAACTGCTTACAAACGATTGGACATGATCAACTTCACCCGGTCTGCTAGCCGCAGCGCTAGCGCCACAATGGTTAGGGTTGGGTTCGCATAACCGCCTGTTGGAAACACTGAACTGCTGGCAATAAATAAATTAGACACACCATGCACCTTGCAATGTTCGTCTACAACGCCTTGTTTTGGGTCAATATGCATCCGAGTCGTGCCCATATGATGCGATGCGGTTGCAGAAGCCACGATAAAATCATCGCCATCCATTTGGGGCACAAATTTTCCGATACCCGCTTGTCTCAGTTCTTCCGATAGAATCTGCCAAGCTCGCTGAATGCCGTTTTTATCAGCTTGGCTCCAGCGAGACAAATGTTTAATTCTTTGACGCCCCAGTAGATCCGTTCCTTCACCTAAAACCAAGCGATTGTTGGGGTCAGGAACCTGTTCTGTGATGTGTAGCACCTCAAATAAGTCATACTGTCGCTCTTTGTCTGCCTGCAAATAAGACCAGCCGCCATCTGCTAGAGTTGCCCAATACGGCATCGGTTTTTTGGCTACTTTATCTCGCACAAGCGTTGCCAGATTGCCCACCTCTTCCGCCATATTCCCGACATCCTGAAGCAGTTTCGTGACCCCTCGGTCGAGTTGTTGCGTCATTATTGAGTTTCGAGACGGCTTCAAAGAACTTCTCGAACCAGCAGGCAAACAGCGTCTAGCTCTCGGAAAAATCCAAGCAGCAATATTCAGCAATTTTTCTCGGCGCATGGCTGCGTTAGAAAGAGTCAGGCCGCCCATGATGGCAGTGCCATTCACCTCGCGCAGGTCGTAGAGTGCCGTTCGGTTAAAAATTTGCGGATTAAAGGGAACAATCATGCCGCCATGCACCAGCGGATGATCCATAAAGAACCGCCCGACCAAATCGCGCTGATTACCTACACCTGCTGGATGAGTTTGGTTCGACAGCAACAGCAAATGGGTATTTTCTACGCCGCCCGCTGCTAAAATCACGAGCTTGGCAGCCACCCAAAACCGATTACCGTCTACACAGCCGACTTTGACTCGTTCGATTTTTGCGCCCGTTTCGTCAGTTTCTAGCTCTAAAGCATTCGCATAAAAGAGGGTGGTGATGTTGTTCGCTCGACCAATTTCGCGACGATATTGATCAATAAACAAATTACCCACCCCAAATTGAAACATGCGGGTTTGTAATCGGTCGCTCTTAAACTGCATTTGCGGTGCGTCTGTGGTTTCCCAGTCTTCTGCGTCATAGGCAAACGGGCCAGATCCCATCACGGTTTGAGCCCGCTCATAGAAGGGAACAAGATGCTCGCGGTTAAACGGCCAGCCGCTATAGGGAACCCAGTCACGCTGCTCAAAATCCACCTCATCCAATGGCACGAGCCGCACCCCCTGCCGCGTTTGGCTGAGGTGAACCCCCCAATAGCCTGAATTGCCACCAAACTGACGATGACGGTTTTCAGGCGCAATTTGCACCATCTCTCCTGCAATCTCAGCCTCTCCCAAAGATTGCGTAGACCGATCCAGGGTTTCTAATCCCCCACTTTCTAACAAACAAACGCGAAAATCCTGATTCACAAACTCTCGGGCCAGGCTAATGCCCGCAGGGCCGGCTCCAACAATGCAAATATCTGTCGTAATCGTCTCGTTATTTGTTACCGTCCGTCCATCAATAATCATGGCTAGGAAGCTCAGGGAAGATAAATGAGTTTGGTAAAGTCCGAAGAATAAAAAGATACATCGAAACTCTTACAGGCTTGAATACACAAGATCAAGAAAACATCAATTGGGGGGATTTCGGAGGGATGCAATAAAGCTATTGTAAAGCTGTTTCGGCGAATCAATGATTCTACTGCCGAGGAATGCTATTATCGGTCGAATATTTGCCATTCTGCTGAAGAGGCGATTAAAGAGCAATAATCCTAAAGGCAGGCAATTTGGGAGGTTGATCTTGTGAATTCGTGGTGGCAAGAAACCTTTCCCAGCGGACAGCAAGTGTTGCTAATCCGGGATGCGCTCGACCGCGAGGTGCAAATTGCCTATGGTGAAGTGGGCAGCGGGCAGCCGATTCTTTTGCTGCACGGAATTGGAAGTTGGAGCTATAACTGGCGGCACAATGTTCGAGCCTTATCGCAGCATTTTCGGGTAATTTGCATGGATGCGAAAGGCTACGGCTTTTCTCAAACCGCCTCTCCTCCAGAGATCCCAGGACATCAAATTGTTGAACTTTCGCGGGTGATTGAGGCGCTCAGCGCTCAGCCGGTCATTTTAGCTGCTGAATCCTTGGGTGCTTTAACGGCGCTGGCCGGAGCACAAACTTACCCAGCATTGATTGATCGGCTGATTTTAATCAACGTGCCGATTTTTCCGCAAAAACTGCCCAGTTGGGGAATGCAGGTTTTATCTTACGTGCCGCTCTTTTTGGTGCAGGGAGTTGATCAGTCCCAAATTCTACAGCCCTTCGCACCGCTGATTCGGGTGCTCACTCGCTGGGTGCGGCAAGAAGTTGTGTTTGACCCAACCCAAATTACAGATGCAGAAATTGAGGCGCTGATTTATCCCTATCTGCATAATCCAGGGACGCTCAGCCAATTTGTGATCGACTTACAGCTTGCCGCCCAGGAAATTGAGAAACTTCAGCGTCGGCAGCCTAATTTAATCGGCACGATTCAGCAAAACTTGGCGCAAGTCACCTTCCCGACGCTGATCTTATGGTCAGACTGCGATCGATGGTTCCCTATCCAAGATGGCAAAATGCTACACGATCAGTTGCCCAACGCTCAGTTTCAAACCATTCTCAACTGCGGGCATGTGGCGACCAGCGGCAATCCTGAAGCAGTAAACACCGCAATACTGAAGTTTCTAGGTAGGCACATCTAAGCAAAACCTAGGGTGCGTTATCCATGGATGGGCAATGGATGGGCAGGTGGATGATCAACTGTTGATGGCATCCACCTGCCCGCGCCGTTTCCAAAACAGGCTAGCCGCTGCCGCTCTGCGCCATCAGGGTTCTGGCTGAAATGGATCACAGCCCCTAGAAAAACGAATCTAGATCAATTGCCTTTGAACCGCCCTTTTCGATTTGCATCAAAAGCTGTCCCAACTGCCACCAAACCAGCGCCCCAGTGATGACCGTCAAAACAAACGAAATTCCGTAGGCTGCCAGCGTGGGGAAGCCAAAAATATTGATTCCTGAAGCCAAGAAAACGAGAATGCCGCCACAAATGCCCAAAAACGGAACAAACAGCGCAGCCCCCCGCATATTCGATAGGGTTCGAGTAGATCGATTGCGGGCCCACTCGTTCACCGACTGTTTCAGCGTTGTTTCAAACGCCACGCCCGATGTAATCCCTGCCAGCAGTCCGGCAATCAGCATAAAGTACGGAGGATTGTATTCCACGAAGTAAGCTCCTTAAACACGATCAAAGTTGGGCGGGGAGGAGGCAGAAGGGCAAAGAGCAAAAGAAGCTCTATTGCCTCAAGGGTCTGGGCTAGCGTTCACCTTTCCCACCTTCCCCTGTTGCCTTTTCCCTTTTCCTTTTTCCCTTCTGCCCTCTGCCTTCTCTACTCCAATCACTCACGAACTCCCATAAAAGCAGACATCGAAGGCAGCAGCGCTGATGCATTAGTGGATGAAAGGCTGCTGAGTGCATCGAGAGCGACGTTAAACAGGCGAGCCGGTTTGATGTCGTCTTTGATTAAGTTCCACAACCGCTGCACTTCTTCCGTATGGAGCCGATCATCTTCTACTAGCGCTGAGATCAATAACCGCCGCAGATAGCGACCTTCTTCAGACATCAGGTATTGTATGCCGAGTTGGGCTGTGGGCAAAAGGTCAAAGTTGGTATCAGAACGGGCAATGGCAATTAGGTTTTCCAAACGCTCCCATTGAAACTTACCATCTTTGAACAACACTTCAATCAAGCGCCGCCTCAATTGTGCCGATTCGCCGGTCAGTAGTCGCCGAGCAATATAAGGATAGGCAACATCAATGATCTTAAAGTTTGGATCAAGGCTGAGAGCAATGCCTTCTTGGGTGATCAGCGAGCGGATAATGAGTGCAAACTTGGCAGGTAAGCGAAAGGGGTATTGATAAACCAGATTGGCAAACTGATCGGTCACGGACGCGAAGTTAAAGTCGCGCACACTGCCGCTCAGAACGTTGGTAAAAACTGTTTCTAGCGCCGGAATAATTGGGCGGATGTCGGTGTCGGGAGTCAGGAAGCCCAAATTCACGAAGTCCAGCGCCAGCGCTTCATAATCCTGGTTAATGAGATGCACCAGCGCATCCACCAGCGATTCCTTCATTTCTTCGGTGAGTTGATCCATCATGCCGAAGTCGATGTAAGCCATCTGACCATTCGACAGCGCAAACAGGTTGCCCGGATGCGGATCAGCATGAAAAAAGCCAAACTCTAGCAACTGCTTTAAGCCCGCAGTCACGCCCACCTCAATCAGCGTGCTTTCACTCAAATTCGATTCGCGCACTTTGTTGAGATCTGTCAGCTTGAAGCCGTTGATCCACTCTAGGGTGAGAACATGCCGATTGCTGAACCGCCAGTAAATCGACGGGACTTTAACGGTTGGGTCATCCAGAAAATTAGCAGCAAATTTTTCGGCGTTGCGCCCTTCGTTCAGGTAATCAATTTCTTCAAACAGCTTGGTGCCAAACTCATCGACTACCGAAGTCAAATCACCGCCCAAATTTACAGGCAGCAAGGGTTCCAGCCAGCTAGAAGCCCACCGCATCAGGTACAGATCGAGGGTGAGAATCGGCAGCAAATTGGGTCGCTGCACTTTAACCGCCACTTCTTCCCCCGTGCGGAGCCGAGCTTGATAAACCTGACCTAAACTCGCCGCCGCGATTGGAGCAGGCGACATCTCGCTATAGACCTCACTAATGCTGCGCTCGATTTCCTGTTCAATGATGGCAAAGGCAGCTTGGCTGGAAAACGGCGGCAACCTGTCCTGCAATTTGGTCAGT
Source organism: Cyanobacteria bacterium RM1_2_2 (assembly GCA_012033495.1). Taxonomy (GTDB): domain Bacteria; phylum Cyanobacteriota; class Cyanobacteriia; order Elainellales; family Elainellaceae; genus Elainella. The sequence goes on from JAAUQT010000054.1 coordinate 24,065, forward strand.
TCTTCCAAAAAATCTTGACGAACCAAGTCAGGACGAGTAGACAGCGCTTGCCCGACTTTGATGTAGGTGGGGCCCAATCGTGTTAAAAGCTGCCGCAGTTGAATCGCTCGCTTGCCCTTATTGCGCTCTGCTTGCTGCGTCCAGTCGTCCCACTTCAGCCCTAAAATAAATCCTGAAAACAGCCAGATGACCACCAGACTGCGCCAGAGCGCTCGCCACGGACGGTAACGATAATACCGAGCAATCGCTTGCGGGTCATAGCGTCTCATCTGGTGAATTAAATTGTCAGCCACGTCTCCTAACGCCTCACTGAATTGCGAATCAACCTAATCGTGCCCAAGCAAACCTGAAAGACCTCTGAGCACAGATCTCAGAAATCATTTCGCGGCTGCAAGCAACATGTATCCCTTGCTGCGGGCATTCTGCCGAGCGGATGAATTCAACCCAGTGAGATTGCCCGTTGTATATCGGGAAATTAACTCTAGTATAAGAAACTACAAAATTTTCTTGGTTAAAATCCAGGAAAAGTTAACTTTTACATCAAAGAAAAGCCATGAGTAAATATCCCTATTCGTTATGATCCCACAATTTGCTTGTTTTGGTCAGCCATTGGTGAGAATTCACTAACGTAATCTTTACAAAGTTTTTGATAGTAACAATAAGTTTCGATAAGCAGAGTTTAATTTTTTGCAATATTTGCAGTTCTGCTTCAGCAGGCAGGCAGGAAAAGGGCGAGTTCATCGGGTTGATCGGAGCTAGTTGCCTCAAAAGCCCAAATCTACAGGATTTTTACTGAATTTTCTCCTTGCTGTTAACGTTTGGATCACCGCTTCTTAATCCAATCTTGGTAGCTTCCTCAGTATGGATCGTGGATCACAATGCACTTCTGCATTGCGTGAATTCCAGGCATTCTGAGCACAACTTTGTTGAATTATTAGAGATCCTCTGAGAGAGCATTTAACGATATGGCGGTTAAGCGTAGACACTTCCTCATGTTTTTAGGCGCAGGTGCAGGCTCCTTAGCAATGCAACCCCTGCTGACACAAGGGCAAAACGGCAAGACTGCTCTATCCCTCACGGGTGATTCGGCTGCGGCTCAAACCGCGAGTGCCCTGAAATTTACCCCTGTGAAAGGTCCGATGCCCCTAGCCATCGACGGCATGGATCGCGCCAAGCAACTGGCTGACTACGGGCAGTACAAAGTCGTTGATGATGTAGTGCTTCCAGAAAATTACAGCTATCAGATCATTGCGTCCTGGGGGGACCCAGTTGGCGACTCTCGGTTTGGCTACAACAACGATTACCTGTCCTTTGTTGAAACGGGTTCTAACGAAGGCTTTTTGGTCGTCAACCACGAATATATTAGCGCCCTTCCCTGGACACAAACATTTGAGCAGGTAGTCGGCAAGTCTCTCCCCTTTGAGGCAGTGCAGGCAGCGGTTGGTGCGGCCGGAGAAGACGGCGTCAATGCGTTTGCTCTACCAGACGGAGATGCGTTGAAGACTCAAATTGCGACCGTTTGTGAAGAAGCCTTAGTTGATCTGGGCTTGAGCGTGATTTCAATTCGCAAAGATGGCAGCGGTCGGTGGGTACGCACCAACTCTAATGCTGACCGTCGGATTACAGGCGTGTCTGGCTTAAAAGATGGACGTTACCTGAAAACCACCGGCCCCGCAGTGGCTGTATTTACGAAAACCCAAGGCAGCGGCTACCTCGATAATCTAGGCGATCGAATCATTGGCACGTTCAACAACTGCTCAGGCGGAACGACTCCTTGGGGAACAGTGCTGAGTGCAGAAGAAAACATTCAAGATTTTGTCCCAGAAGCTGTTCATGCAGATGGTACTTCTTTTGATCCCGGCAAAAAAGCTTTCGTGATTGATAAAGAAGGCGTCAACGGCACGGGTAACGTGTTTGGTCTTGCTGCCAACAAGTATGGCTGGATTGTAGAAGTTGATCCGTCCAACCCCAACGACTACGGCACAAAGCACACCTGGATCGGACGCTATCGCCATGAAGCCGTTGGTGTGCGGGCAGAGGCAGGCAAAAAGCTAGCATTCTACTCTGGCTGCGACCGACGCGGTGGGCATGTCTATAAGTTTGTCAGCAATGGCACTGTCGGCAACCCAACTGACAAAGCCAACTCACGCTTGCTGGCTGATGGAATGCTCTACGCAGCCAAGTTTAATCCCGACGGTACAGGTCGTTGGATTGCGCTTAAGGCTGATACGCCTGTTAATCCTGACTTACCGAGTGTTCATGGTGGCGGTATGATTACGCTGCCTAATCCCGATCGGAGTGCTGGCGGCATCGTGAAAGTTGAGGAGGATGCAGCAATCGCAGCCTATACTCAACAATTCAAGACGCTGGGCGATCTGTATCAGGGAACACCCGCAGAAAAGCAGGGAGCAATCTTGATCGACGCCCACTTTGCAGCAAACGCAGCAGGTGCAACCTGTACGGCTCGTCCTGAAGATACTGACGTGGCTCCGAATGGCTCGCTGTTTATTGCCTTTACGTCTGGTGCGCCCAGCAGCAGCGACGGTAGCCCTGATGCCCGCGTCTTCAAAGGTCCGAATGGTGAAACCACCTATGAGTATGGTTGGGTAATGCGTCTAGACGAAGCTGGCAATGATCCAGCGGCGATGACCTTCCGCTGGGAGAACTTCGCAACGGGCGGTGAACCTTCAGAAGGCGGATTGGGCTTCGCAAACCCTGACAACATCGAGATTGATGCCAACGGCAACATCTGGATTGTGACTGACATGTCCAGCGACAAGCACAACAAGGCAATTCCAAGCCGTATTGATGCAGAAGGCAAGCCTGTGAGTCTGTCAGATTTGCGAGGGCTGTTCGGCAACAACTCAATCTGGTACATTCCCACTTCTGGCCCGAACGCTGGAGAAGCCTACTTGTTTGGCTATGGCCCAATGGATTCTGAGATGACTGGACCCTTCTTCACGAAGGATCAAACCACGCTGTTTTTATCAGCCCAGCATCCTGGCGAAATTGGCGGAGTGCGGAAAGATATGGCGGCTGAAATGCGTCAGTTTGCAATGAAAACGGTTGACGGTCAAGAGTTCATTCAAACTCGCGAAGTACCAATCGGCTCAAACTGGCCAGGTAAAGGTGCCAACCAGCCTCCAAAACCGTCAGTAATGGCAGTTCGGCGGATTGATGGCAGCAGCTTAACCTAAGCGCAATTAGCCTGTTACTAAGATGAATCTGAGGGGTAGGAAATGCCTGCCCCTTTTCGGCGCCTTTTTTTTAATGCTCTTAAGCCGCGATCACAGCAATGCACTCAATCTCAACGCGCACATCTTTAGGCAGGCGAGCCACTTGAAAACAAGCTCTAGCTGGGGCAGTGGCTTCCTCGAAATAGTTGGCATACACCGCGTTCATTGCGGCAAAGTCGTTCATGTCTGCCAGCAAAACGGTTGTTTTAACGACATCTTGTAACGTTGCGCCAGCCGCTTCCAAAATGGCTTTCAGGTTTGCCAAGGACTGTTCGGTTTGCTGCGTCACGTCCTCTCCGCCCACAATTGCGCCTGTTTGCGGATCGAGGGGAATTTGTCCTGCCACGAAAATCATTTTCCCCGTTGCGGCAATTGCCTGATTGTAGGGCCCAACAGGAGCGGGTGCTTGACCAGTACGATCACTTGATGCGCCATAAATTTAGGTTTGAATTCCACACAAAGGTTAGTAATCGGTTTTGATTTTACAG